>CAMAYU010000034.1 GCA_945862235.1 Schlesneria paludicola DSM 18645 | reverse complement strand
TCGCCGGGTTCTTCAGCGTGCCGCTGCAAGTCTTCCTGCAAGCCTCCGCACCCAGCGACCAGAAGGGCCGCATCATCGGCGCGTTCAATCTGCTCAACTGGATCGGCATCGCTGGTTCAGGAGCCGTCTATTCACTTGGCCGCTGGCTGCTGATCGAACGCATGGAACTTCCTCACGCCAGCCTCTTCGGCTTCGCGGCTCTGTTGATGCTCCCGGTCGCGCTCTTCTATCGCCCGCCGGAAACCACGATCGGTGCGGACTCGTAATTTGACCCGCGTGACCGTGGCACCCTGAAAACAAGCCGTTTCTTTCCGGAGAGCCTCTTACAGGAGGCTGTCAAAAACCGGGGGCCGACGAGTAATCCCGACGAGATCAGGGGCCGCTAAACCTGACAGAGTGATCCCTGTCACCCACCGATTTCATTCACCTCTTGAACAACGTGGTCGGAATGAACAACGTGGTCGGACGGGCACTCTTGCCCGTCCGGCAGCTTGAAAATCGTCCGCAAAAACATCCGACTTACTTTTCAGCAGTCAGTCGTTGACACTCCCTTGCTCCTCAGAATTGGCGTAGGTCACAGCGATGGCCCCGAGGACCGCTTCGCGCATTTCTCCCCACGCGTGTTCCACGCCTGCCACCGACCGTTCCGTAGCACGGACTTCGCGCTCAGGTTCACAATCAAAGGCCAGTTCCCGCAGTTGTCGCGCGGCCGCATCGAGTGACAACTGCAGCCGCTCGATCGCCTCCCAAAAATCGGTGTCATTCACGGCATCGGACTGGCTCGCGAATTGGGTCATTCTCGCGATGTCCGTGTCTAAGGCACTCAACGACTTGGAGCGTCGTCGGAAATAGCCGTCCGTCGTGAGCATGAAGTCCCCCTGTTCGACTGTGGTACCTTCAAAAAATTCGAAGCCTCGGGAGTGATCTGAGTTCAGTGAAGTGTCACTTTGAACAGCCGCATCCGATCGACTGCTCTGACTCTCAGCTCGGCTGCCTGCCGAGGAATTACTAACCGACAGCCTTCTCCCGAGGCGCTCTCTATTATCGGAACAAAATTAAAAAACGCATGTACGTTTACCACAGACTCTTTGTGTAAGAAATTCCCTGACACTACAACGGCTTTCGGATGAGTGGCGACCGTTGTAGTTTGCACTCGTATCAGGCCATCTCCTTGTTCAACGTGGGGTGGGACCAGCTCCGTTCGAGCGCCGGCCCACCATCGGAAAACGTCGAGTAGTCATGGTGGGCCGGCGCAGTGAAGCGCCGCTGGTCCCACTCGACAGGTTGCACAGACCAAGCAAGGCGATGCCCCTGAGGCCATCGCCATTACAGTTGACGACGACGTTTCAGAATCGGAAATCGAGCATGGCGAAGCAAAACAAAGCGACAGGCACGACGCCCCTAACTCCCGCGACTGTTACGGTTCCACCGGGGGCGAGCGGTACAGACGCCGCGCTGTTTCCGGTCGTGGGGATCGGCGCTTCGGCGGGGGGACTCGAAGCGTTGACCGAGTTCTTTAGGACGATGGCTTCGCGGAGCGGGATGGCGTTTGTTGTCGTCACGCATCTGGACCCCGACCACAAGAGTGCGATGGCCGAGATTCTGTCGCACGTCACGACGATGGTGGTGGGCGAAGTGCGCGATGGGACGGAGCTGCAAGCGGATCACGTCTACGTCATCCCGCCGAACGCGAACATGGTGGTCGAGCGGAATCGATTGCGGTTGGTTCCACGCCGCGCAGCGCCCGGACTGAATCTGCCGGTGGATGTGTTCCTGCAGTCGCTGGCGGTCGCGCGAAACAGTCAGGCAGTCGGCGTGATTCTGTCGGGGACCGGGACCGACGGGACGCTCGGCTTGAAGGCGATCAAGGGGCAGGGCGGGATCACCTTCGTGCAGGACGACACCGCCGAGCATGACGGCATGCCGCGCAGCGCGTTCAACGCGGGCTGCGTGGACTTCGTGATGTCGCCGCCACTGATCGCGACCGAGCTGTCGCGGCTCGGATCGCATCCGTATTTGAGCGGCGGATTGCAGACGGCGAGTACCGGCAGTGATCCCATCAGCCGCAGGGCACTCGCCCCCGGTTCGAGCGAAACATCAGCGAAAGAACAGTCAAAACCAGAACCGGACGCGAGCGCGTTCCAGCTGATGGCCGCAACGGACGAAGCCGACTTCCACACCGTCGTGCGGCTCTTGAGCGCTGCGGTCGGTGTGGACTTCACGCACTACAAGGCGCCGACGCTGCGACGGCGAATCGAACGACGGATGGTGCTTGGCCAGCACGCGACATTGCAGCTCTATGCCCAGCGTTTGCAAGACGATCCCGCCGAATTGCAGGCGCTGTTTCAAGAGGTGCTGATTCAAGTCACGCGGTTCTTCCGCGATCCGGACATGTTCCTCGCCTTGCGTGAGACCGTCTGGCCGAAGCTGGTCGCAGGGCGTCCGACCAATGAGCCCTTACGGGTCTGGGTCCCCGGCTGTTCGACGGGGGAAGAGGCCTATTCGCTGGCGATCAGTCTGTTGGAGTTCTTGCACGAGCAGGGTCTGTCAACGCCGATCAAGATTTTCGCGACGGACATCTCGGAGCGGGCGATCGGCATCGCGCGGGCGGGCGTCTATCCCGACAGCATCGCGGACGACGTTTCGCCCGAACGATTGCGGCGCTACTTCGTGAAGACCGGCGTGCAATACCAGATTCTGAAGAACGTTCGCGATCTCTGTAACTTCGCCCGGCAAGACGTGACGAAGGACCCCCCCTTCTCGCAGTTGGACCTCGTCAGTTGCCGCAACTTGCTGATCTATCTCGGTCCCGAGCTGCAATACCGCGTGCTGCCGATCTTCCATTACGCGCTGCGGCCCGGCGGCGTGCTGGTGTTGGGCGAGTCCGAATCGGTGGGGGGCTTCACCGAGCTATTCGATGTGCTCGACAAGTCGCGTCGGTTCTTTGTGCGCCGGGAAACGCTGCACCGGGAAACGCTGCACCGGATGACGTTCGACGTCACTCCCGGTCGGACTTCGATCACCGGACCGTCCGTTTTCGAACGGGCCAGCGATCCGGGACGGTCGCTGCTGGACGTGCAACGTGAAGCGGATCGGATCGTGTTGGCCAAGTACGCGCCGGCGGGAGTCGTCGTCAATGACTCGCTGCAAATCGTGCAGTTTCGCGGACAGACCGGGATGTATTTGGAACCCGCTCCGGGAACGCCCAATTTCGACCTGCTGCAAATGGCGCGAGACGGCTTGTTGGTCGCGTTGCGTGAGGCACTCGAAGCGGCGCGCCGCGACGGCGTGCCGCAGCACTGTGACCGAATCTTCATCCGGTCCAACGACGAGTCGCGCGAGATCTCGCTCGAAGTCCTGCCGCTGCTGATCCCCGCTGCGAGCAAGCGCTTCTTCGTCGTGCTGTTCTCATGCAGCAACACCAACCCGCAGCGTCAACGAGGGCGGTTGCTCCCTGACGCCCCAGATTCGGAATCCCTCGGCTCGTCCGAGTCACTCGCAGCGTCCGCCCTCGCTCATGCTGCGGGTGATCTTACGCAGGCCGACCTCAACGCGCGGGACCACGAGGTCGTGCGGTTGCGGCACGAACTCGACGCGACCAGGAGCTACCTGCAATCGGTCATCGAGGCCCAAGAAGCGGGCAACGAGGAGCTGACCGCGGCCAACGAAGAGATCGTCTCCAGCAACGAAGAACTGCAAAGTACGAACGAGGAACTCGAAACCGCCAAGGAAGAATTGCAGGCGACCAACGAAGAGCTGACGACGGTCAATGAAGAACTGCAATGCCGGATCGCGATTTCCGCACAGCTCAGCGACGACCTGACAAACCTGATGGACGCGGTCAATATTCCGACGGTCTTACTGGACCGCGCGTTGCTCATTCGCCGCTTCAGTCCGAGTGCCCAGCGTCTCTTCCGTTTGATCTCCAGCGACATTGGCCGTCCGATCGGCGACTTCCAACTGAAGATCAACGTCCCCGATCTGGAGCCACTGTTGCAGCAGGTGATTCACTCGCTGGAAACGCAGCAGCGCGAGGTGCAAGACACCGACGGCCGTTGGTACAGGCTGGTGGTGCGACCCTACAAAACGACCGACAACAAAATCGACGGCGCGATCATCAAGCTCTCCGACATCGACGCCCTTAAGCGACGCGAGCACGAGTTGGAAGTGTCGCGCGACTACGCCGTGAGCATCGTCGAAACCTGCACGCAACCGCTCGTGGTGCTCGATGCCGAACTCCGTGTCCAGCTCGCCAACCGCGCGTTCTACGATGCCTTTCAAGTGACTCGGGAAGAGACCGAACAACGGCTGATCTACTCGTTGGGCAACAGTCAGTGGGACATTCCTCGACTGCGAGTGCTGCTGGAAGAAATCCTGCCCCAGAACACATCCTTCGAAGGCTTTGAGTTGGAGCACAACTTTCCCACCATCGGCCAGCGCGTGATGCTGCTCAACGCCCGCTGCGTCCGCTTCCCAGAGGGTCGGCCGACGCACATTCTGCTGGGGATCAATGACGTGGCCGAGAGCCGCGCAGCAGCAGCAGCAGCAGCGGCAGCAGTATTAGCAGTAAATCAGAAGACGTTGGAACGCCAACTGGTCGAACGCGAAGTCCTGAATAGCGTGTCGCAAGAACAACGCCGCATCGGCCAAGACTTGCACGATGGCCTCGGCCAAGAACTGACCGGCCTCGGCTTCCTCGCCGCGAGTCTCGCCGACTCACTGGCGGAGCGGTCGCTGCAGGGAAGTGAAACCCTCGTAGAACAGGCGGCTCGCCCGTTAGTTTCGTCTGAGGAATCAAGCCGGCGCGCCGCCGGCTCTCCGGAAAACTCCCCGTCCCCTGAAGCGGCCTTCCTAGCTCATGCGGCGGCTTACACCGCCACCGCGAAGAAGCTCGTCGAAGGTCTCGACCGGGCGCTGAAACAAGTCCGCGAAGTCTCCAAGGGTTTGATCCCCGTCGAGCTCAGTGCCGAGGGTCTCCAGCTCGCGCTCGAAGATCTCGCCGCCAACATCACAGCACAGACCCGCGTCACCTGCCGTTTCACCGGCTCCGCCGAAATCGACGACAGCCTGCGGGCCATGAACCTGTTCCGCATCGCCCAAGAAGCGACCACCAACGCAATCAAACACAGTCATGCGAACCTCATCACGCTCTCGTTGGATGAAGAAGACGAAGGCCACATCACGCTCAGCATCTGCGACAACGGCATCGGTTTCCCTGATCTCGCCACCGCGACATCCGGCCTCGGCCTCAAAACCATGAGGTACCGAGCCAGTCTGATCGGTGCGAAGTTGACGATCGACTCAGCCCACGACCGCGGCACACGCATCACCTGCACTCTCGACAAGGGACTTCCAAAATGACTGTCGCTACCAAACCGCCCGCGCTGGTTCGAGCCGCAAGCATCCTGATCGTGGACGATCACCCGATCGTCCGCGAAGGACTGTCCGCGCTCCTGTCGCGTCACCGTGATCTGCAAGTCTGTGGTGAAGCCGCCACGATGGTGGAGGCCGTGGCACTGATCGACTCGAAACAACCCGACCTCGCCATCATCGACCTGTCACTTGCCGACGGCAGCGGCCTCGACCTGATCCAACGGATCAAGGCCCGAAACGTGCCAACCAAGATGCTCGTCCTCTCCATGAGCGACGAGTCGCTCTTCGCCGAGCGCTCTCTGCGTGCCGGTGCGATGGGCTTCCTGCATAAACAGGAAGCCCGGGAGAAACTGGTGGCCGCCATTCGGCAAGTCCTCGCCGGAAGCATTTTCGTCAGCGAAGCCGTGAACAACCGAATCCTCCAACAACTGCGGGACGGCAATCAGCCCTTGCAGCAATCCCCCATCAGCAGCCTCTCCGACCGCGAGTTGGAAATCTTCGAGTTGCTCGGACAAGGTTTCACCTCTGCCGAGATCGCCGAACGATTGCACGTGGGAATCAAGACGGTCGAAACTTACCGGTTCCGCATTAAGACAAAGCTCGATTTCCAGAGCGGCCTCGAACTCGTCCGCCACGCTACGCAGTGGGTGCTGGAGAAAAAGTGAAAGCACCGCACGCGGCCAAACGTGAGGCATTTCTGAGCGGGAGGCGTGTCAGGGGTTTCTGAGCGGGGCGGCGTCAGCCCCCTGATTCTTGGGCGTCAGCCCGTTTTCTTACGCCGCCCCGCTCAGAGGCTATCCGAGAATTAGCGTGCCCATAACACTTACGCAGGTATTGAGTTGGGTGCCACGGTCACGGCTTTGCGTGGCCCTGCTTGGGTTGTCGCGAAGACACGGCCACGCAAAGCCGTCACCGTGGCACCCAAGGCAAGACTTCTACCTGTCCATCAAAAGGCTGTCCTACATTTTTCGACAAGCTGCTACGCCAGCTTGGTCGCCGCTTCCATCAGCTTCTGTTCGGTGAATTCGCCGCGTGCAAACTCGCCTGTCAGGCGGCCTTCACACAGGACGAAGATGCGGTCGCAGACGGCGATCAGTTCGGGCAGCTCGCTCGAGGTGATGATGATCGCCAGTCCCTGCGCGCACAGTTGATCGATCAGCCGGTAGATCTCCGCCTTCGCGCCGACATCAATGCCGCGCGTCGGATCGTCGAGCAGCAGCAACTTCGGTTTTGTCCGGAGCGCCCGCGCGATGATGCACTTCTGTTGGTTGCCTCCACTCAGACTGCTGATCGCGGCCGACTGTCCGTCGGTCTTCACTCGCAGCGCGGCGATTGACTCATCGGCGGCGTCTCGTTCCGCCGTCGTGTTGAGGAACCCACTCGTCGCGACCGTGTGCAGAGACGAGAGCGTGATGTGTTCGCGCACGTTCATCGGCGCGAACAACCCGTACCGCTTGCGGTCTTCCGTGACGAGGGCGATCCCCGCGCGCAGCGCTTGTTCGGGATGAGCGAACTCCACGGCGGTCCCTGCCAATTCGATGCGACCGAGTGGCGGTTCGGCACTCGCACCGTAGAGACATTCCAACAACTCCGTTCGTCCCGCTCCCATCAGCCCGGCGAAGCCGATCACTTCCCCACGACGCACGACGAACGAGATGTCTTTCAAGCGCCACTGCCGCGCGTGATCGCGCCAAGGGAGCGCGAGGTCCGTCACGCTCAACACCGTCTCGCCCGGCTGACGATTCGCGCCGTAATCACTCGCGCCGACATCGCGACCGACCATCAGATGCGTGATCTCGCGCGGAGTCGTCGCCGTCCGTTCGAGAGTCTTTACAACTTTGCCATCACGCAGCACGGTGATGCGATCGGCATTGCGAAACACTTCGTCCATCTTGTGCGAGATGTAGATGATCGTGACCCCCTGCTCGCGCAGCCGAGCGATGATGCGGAACAGACGCTCGACCTCGGACTCGGTGAGCGCGCTCGTCGGCTCGTCCATGATGAGGATGCGGGATGGAGTCGGGAGACCGGAGTCCGAAGACAGGCCTCGGGCTACTGCTTCCTGCTTGCTCGCTGCTGCCCCACGTCCCCTGCCCGCTCCCAACGCCTTCGCGATCTCCACCAACTGTTGATCGCCGATCCGGAGAGATCGGACCGGCGCACACGGGTCGATGCGGCATTCGAGCGACTCGAACTGCGCGGCCGCCTCACGCTCCATCCGGCGGTCGTCGAGCAGTCCCCGCGGCGAGCGGAGTTCGCGTCCGAGAAAGATGTTCGCGGCGACGGACAGATCGCCAACAAGGTTCAGCTCTTGGTGAATGATGCTGATCCCGCGCGCCTCGGCATCGCGCGTCCCGTTCAATACGAGTGGCTCACCCGCGACGAGAATCTGCCCGTCGTAGTCCGTGATGACGCCGGACAGGATTTTCATCAGCGTGCTTTTGCCCGCCCCGTTCTCGCCACACAGGGCGAGGAATTCTCCCGGCCTCACGTCGAACGAAACGTCCTCCAGAGCAACGACTGCATCGAACCTCTTGGTCACGCGATCGAATTGGATGAGAGGTTCGGTCACGGTCGGGAACTCCGAGGCGGGTCGGGTGCGTGGAGTCTTCGGAACGCACGGCCTGAGCCAAACGCGGTGCGTACCGAAGACTCCACGCACCCGACGGCGACGGCGACTCGTTCACTCGTCTTTGACCAGCGCACCGTTGTCTTCGATGAGCTTCTCGATCCGGCGGATTTGAGATTCGCGCTGGGCCGGGAGGTTCGTCGCGCGGTACTCCGTCTTGCGTCCGATGAGGCGTTCGATCCAGAAGTCGGCCAGCTCGCGCACGACGACGTGATTGTTGTGCAGCAGGCCCACGAGTTGGTGCGAGGTCAGCTTGTCGCGGCCGTCTTCGCGGGTGTAGCCCCACAGCAACCGGTACATCATTTCGACATCGGCCGGCGGATAGTGGGTCTCCAATTCCTTCTTCAGCAGCGCCCCGTGATCGGCACCAAGCGGTAGCCATTCGTAAAGGCCATCTCGCGCGGCAAAGCGTCCCTCTTCGTGCGGGCAGACGGCGAGAGCCTGCGTCAGCGCGGAGTACGACTGCGTCAGCGCGAGTCCTCGCACGGCGAGTTCCGAGATCTTCGAGTTCGTGTGTTGGATCAACGCCTGCATTGAGGGATCGGCGGGTTGATCGAGTGCGAACTCTTTCTCGAACAGCAGCGCATACCGGCGGAGCGGAGCGAGCTTTCGCTTGGCGGGATCGGTCCAATCGGGGGCCGTCGGAAAGGAAACGGCCGTCTGTTTATTGGCTGCCGCCTGATCGGATGACAGTGGCAACCCGGTTCGCTCGGCCACGTCTTGCGACGCGCCCAACTCGCTCGTCCACTTCACGGTCCCCGCGAGGACATACAACACGCCCGAGTACCGATTTGGCTCGCGCACCTTTTCAAAGCCGGTCGAGGGTGTTGGCAAAACTTCGAGGGCACAGACGGTCTGGGGGGTGAGCAGCTCCAACTTCCAGATGTCCTGCCCGATGACGACGGCCAGCGCCAACGGTTGCTGTCCGTCCTGGCGGCTCCCCTGAAACAGGACGCGCCCGTGCCGCACTTCCAATCCCGTTGCAGCCAGGTCGGTGGCTTCCATCACACGCAGCGCGGAGTCTCCCAGCACAGTCGCTCGCACGGTTTCTTGGTCAAAACTCAAGACGGCTTCGTACGGTTCCAAACACGCGAGCGGCTCACCCGGCTTCAGGACGGACTGCTTCGGAGCGAGGAACCAATGCTGATCGACATCGCTAAATCGGAGCAGCACTCCTTCATTCGAGACGAGCTGGACCGGGACCGCGGGGAGTGCGACGACCGGTTTTGGATTAACGGGAGCGGGAGCCGGAGGGACCGGATCGGACGGGCCGGGAACCACGGACTTCGGTTTGACCGCGACCGTCGCCGCGCCCGGCGAGTTGATCGTGGCCGTCGCGGCGGGGACCATCTTGGAATCGTCCGCCGCATCCGGTGGTGGAGCGGGGTCCAAACGAGTTGTCGCGGTGGTGTTCACCGCATTCGCATCGTTCGTCATCGGCACGCCATCCGCCTCGCTCACGGTGGTGGACGGCAGACCCTCTCGCACGGTGGAATTGCTCGCACCGCGCGAGTTCTTCGCCAGCTCGCGCTGCGCCTGATTCACGCCCTTCAAGAAGCTGGGGTCCGACAGGAACGTCCCGACACACGCGACGGCGATGACCGCGATCACGATCGTGGGACCGGCGACCTTCGAGAACGGACTCGGCCGGAGGTATTCGGGAATTTCATGGGATGATCCGGGCCGCACGAGCTGGACACCCGCTGCCGTGGACGGAACTGCCACTGCGGCCGCGATCCCGGCGGCGATGCCCGCTCCATTGTCACTCGCTGAAGTTGTTGCCGTGGCGGAGCTGTCGTCCACACGAAGCTGATCGGACGCCGAGACCGGTCCCAACGCATACAGCCGCTCGCGACTGTGAGCCGAGACCTCGCACGGTTCACCGAGGATCAGCGTGAGGACCTGATGGCACGCCGCCACTTCCGCCAACAGCTCGTCGGAGGAGAGCAGGACTCGCTCGACATCCGCGACCTGCTCGGGAGGCAGGGTGTTGTCGAGGTACTGAGCCACGATGTTCGAGTCGATGCCGATGTGCGAACCGCTCACGTCCGGTGCCGACAATCGCCGCCGTCGCATCACCTCGCGAATCCGGCTGACGAGCACCCCCGCCACCGGACTCTCCTGAATCTTCTGCCCGATCTGCTTCGTCTGATACGGTTCGAGCATGTCGTCCAAATAGGCCAGCATCGTCCGCAATGTCAGTCGCATGATCGTGGTCCTCTCATCCTCTTCCGCTCACCAGAACTCCCCACCACAAGGTTGGTGGCGATGAGGGCCGGGATTCGTACAAGTATTTCGCACAATCTTGGCCCGGCATGACAGAACCGACAAAAGCTCGAATCAGGTGAGCCGGGCGGCGTCAGCCCAATGGCACTCACTTTGTCATTCACCCCGTGAGCGGCACGGCGCTAGCCGCCGGTTGTTTGCTTGGAAGCACAACACCATTCACCGGCGGCTAGCGACGTGCCGTTCAAAGTGAGTGCCATTGGGCTGACGCCACCCGGCTCACCAAGTCCGACGTTGGGCAGAAGTCTCACTTCAGGCCGCGTGAGTTATAACCACGCAACGAACGCCTCTTCATCGCTGTTCTTCCGGTCCTTCCCGCGCGAGCCAACTTCCCATGATGCACCTTCCGCGAGTCATCTCGATCCTGCTCATCGGTCTCTCTGCTGTGTTCGGACGCGCCGTTGAGACCGACGCTGCCGATCCGACCTCCCGTCCGAAGCGAGTGTTGCTGCTCGGCCAAAAGCCGGACGGACACCCTGCAACATCTCATGAGTACATGGCGGGAGTCCGCCTGCTGGCGAAGCTGCTTCAGAATCGCGGCGGCGTCCAAACGGTCGTCGTTCAGGCGGACAACCCGTGGGCTGACGGTCCGGAGTTACTCGACGGTGCGGACGGTGCGGTCCTCTTCCTGGGGGAGGGAGCCAAGTGGGTGAGTGCGGACCCCGAGCGACTTTCTGCCTTTCAACGACTGGCCAAACGAGGCGGTGGGTTGGCCGTCCTGCACTGGGGAATGGGGACGCGCGAGGCGGCACCGGTCGAGAACTTCGTCTCGTTGTTCGGGCACTGTCACGGCGGACCCGATCGCAAATACAAAGTCCTCACCGCGACCATCAACCCGTCGAGCGAACCGCATCCGATCCTGAATGGCATCGCTCCGGTCGAGGTCCACGACGAGTTCTACTATGCCCTCAAGCAACCGCCTCAAGTGGAGCGACTCGTCCCGCTCATCCGAGTCTCGCTGGAGGACTCCGACCAGACGGTGGCCTGGGCGTGGGAGCGTCCCGATCACGGACGGTCCTTCGGGTTCAGTGGACTCCACTACCACGACAACTGGAAGCGGGTCGAGTACCGCCGCTTGGTCCTTCAAGGCGTTCTCTGGTCGGTCAGTCAAACGATTCCTGCCGACGGGCTGAACGTGGACGTTACCGAAGCTGACCTGGTTCTCGAACCGCGATCAGCGACTCCGTAAACACCAACCCGAAGCGTGAGCGAGGAGGCGCGACTCACACGCTCGCGCCCACCTGACTCCTCGCTCACGCTTCAGGTTGGTGTGTCAGTTGTCGGAGTTTATTCCTGCCGTGGCAAACGAACTGAACGGGACAACTCGCAACGCACTCACGCTCGTGACAAACGTCGATCACAACCAAGACTACGCCGTTTCACGTGGAACGGACGGACGTTCGGCGGGGGACTTCGACCTCCTGTTGAATCGCTCGTGGTCGGAAAACTTGAGATTGCGGGGTTGTGCAACAACCAGCCCGACGCGCAAGCGAGGGCAAACCGTTGTAGAAAGTGAAGCCCTCGCTTGCGCGTCGGGCTAGTGCTGACAGCCGCAATACAAGGTTGTTCGACCACTAGGCCGCAGCTCTCCCCTTCAGCTTCCCAATCAGAGCTGCATCACCACCGAGGCCACTGTGTCTGAGTTCGACTGCATCATCGTGGGCCAAGGTTTGGCAGGGACGGCGCTGGCATGGTCACTGCGCTGGAGCGGCTCGCGCGTACTGATCGTCGATCGTGACGAACCGATCACGTCCTCGAAGATCGCGGCGGGACTCATCACGCCGATCACCGGGCAGAGACTGGTGAAGTCCTGGCGGCTGGACGAACTCTGGCCAGCCGCCGTCCAGTTCTATCGCTGTGTGGAGCAGGCGACCGGCACGCTGCTGTTCCGCGAGCGGCCGATGGTTCGACTCTTCGCCACTGACAGTGAGGCCGAGTTCTTCCAACGCCGGCGCGAGTCAGCCGACTTCTTCGCGCTGATTCGACAGCCAGAGTCGCTCCTCGACGACCACGAGTTCTCCACTGAACGAGGCGGCTTCGAGATGCCCTGCGCCGGTCAGCTTGATGTCCCGCAGTACCTGAACGTTTCCCGTGAAACGTTCCGGCGCGACGGCGGCTACGTGACCGCGAGCCTCGATCCCGAGCGTGATCTGGTCCTCAACGACAATCGAGTCAGCATCCCTCGTCTGGGTGTTCACGCGCGGCGGCTGATCTTCTGCGAGGGAGCCGCACTCGCCTCGAACCCGTGGTTCCGCGATGTCGTCCTCAAGCCCGCCAAGGGCGAGATTCTGATCGTCCGCATCCCCGGCCTGACCGAAGAGCGCGTTGTCCATCGCGGCGTGTGGCTGGTCCCGCTCGGCAACGAACTCTTCCGAGTCGGCTCGACCTATGAGTGGCAGCAGCTCGATAATCGCCCGACAGCCCAAGGGCGAGATGAGATCACCGCCAAGCTCCGCGAGTTCCTACGACTCCCCTTTGAGGTCCTCGATCATCACGCCGCCGTGAGGCCGATCCACCGCAATCAGTACCCCGTCGTCGGCCTACATCCGGAACACAACCAACTCGGCTACTTCAACGGTCTCGGCTCGAAGGGGACGTTGCACGCGCCGTACTTCGCGAGTCAACTCAACCACCACATCCTCGAATCGCACCCGGTCGAAATCCGTAGGATGGACGCCCCGTCCGTCCGCAAATGACGACGACACTCGGACGGACGAGGCGTTCGTCCGACGTTTCAAGACAGCCGATCCAGTCAGGAAACAGACCCGATGCCACCGCTAACTGAACAAGCTCACGTCATCCTTCGACGGGCGATTCGAGCGGGCGACACCGCCATCGACGCAACCGCAGGGAACGGTCACGACACCACATTTCTCGCGCGACAGGTCGGTCCGACGGGAGCCGTCTTCGCCTTCGATGTGCAACCTGCAGCGCTCGATCGCACACGGGATCGACTCGATGCCGAAGGGCTGACGAACGTGACCCTGCTCTATCGCGACCACGCCGAAATGAGCGAGGTCATTCCCGAGCGACATCACGGGCAAGTGGCCGCCGTGATGTTCAACCTCGGCTACCTTCCTGGTGGCGACGCGATCGTCACAACGCGCGGCGACCGAACCGTGACCGCGATCACTGCCGCGCTGAAGCTGCTTCGCCCGCAAGGAGTCCTGACGGTGATCGCCTATGTCGGACACGCCGGGGGTCTCGACGAAGCCGCCGCAGTCGAGCGACTACTGCGCGAACAGAAGCGAACTGAGTTCACCGTTCAGCTCCCCGACACAGCCTCAGCCACCGCAACATCACCTCGGCTGTTCGCAGTGACAAAGCAGTGATGCCGACTCACTTCGTCAGCTTCCAGCCGTCGCTCGTCACCGCGAGACCGGTGTGGCCTTTGTGCTGGTCGTAGACCGCGTGCATCTCTGTGGTCGAGTCGAAGAAGCCGACGATGAAGGCCGCGCTAAAGGACTCGCCCGCCTTGATGGGCCGCTCGCCGAACTCCTCGATCAGGCAGATATATCCGCGCTGGTGGCACCACGCTTCGGAAACCACAGTCGGATCGAGTGTCATCCCGGCCAGCCACGGCCCGGCTTGACCGGTCTCAACGTTGCGGATGTGGTAGCCGCGAATCATCCGCTCGGGCGACTTGTCCCGGTCTCTGCGAAAGTTGAACCGCTCATCCGGGGCGAAGCTAGTCAGAAACTCCTTCGACGGGATCAATCCCTCGTCCTGGTTGTGATAGCTGAGATAGACCTCGCTGAAGCTGTCGCCTTGTTTGTGCTTGATGTGCCCCGGCATGTCGATCCGCAGGAACATCGCGTCGCTGCTGTTCACGGCGTCGATCCGCTGCATCGAGAGGAAGTAGCGCTGCCCGACGGGGAAGACCAGCCATTGCGTCCACGTCGAGCCGGTCTTCTTGCCCGGCGCGGCGGTGCGGTACTGGAACGTCTGCTTGATGGCGACGAAGTCTTTCCCGCGAATGACCTCGGGCTTGAGGACCTTCGCCTGCGTGCAGATTTGCGGACCCTCGATGCTCCGCTTGGCGGTCATCCCGTGGTACTCGTTGCCGAACTTGTAGACCATCTCGCCGATCAACTGCTCGCGATACGCTTCGTCGCTTCCCGGCTCCATGATCCAGTCGGCGATGTCGAGTCCGAAACCGAGGTCCTTCGCCCCGGTTTTCTTGTCCACGAACGACTGTGCTTTGACTCCCGTCACGTAGCCCTGCTTGCGAATCGCCGCCGCCAGCTGGGGGGTCGAGATCTGAATCTCATCGTCCTGCTCGACGACGGTGTAGTCCTGAGCCGTCGCGGTGAAAGCCATCGTCATGGTCAGTACGACAAGTGCCAACGAAAACGAGATCAGTCGGTGTGCCATCGGGATCGAGCCTCACAGCGGAGAGATGCGGAACGAGTTCTCAAAGCCGGGCCGAGTCTAGCCCTCGCGCTGGCGACCGGCAAACGGCGCGAGCCAATTCAGGATCTGTCCCCTGAGAAACCAATGGAGCGAGTGCAGTCACATCCCGGTTGCCCGTGTCCGCACAGACACCTATACTTGGCCCGTGTTTGAGACCTGTGTTTGAGTTGCCAATGGCGTATATCAAGCAGCTACCGGGAGTGCGAAGTTCGGTGTCCCAACCCCCACGGATTCTTGTACTCGGTGCAGACGAAGAGGCTGGCCGGTCGCTGTTGAAGACCATCGAATCGCTGTCGTGCAGCGTCTGCACCACGATCGAAGAGGGCTGGCCGACGGAGCCAGTTTCCGCCGACGATGAATTGACCGGCGCGGTGTTGCTCGGCGATTCTGTTCGTCGCCTTCCCGCCCTGCTCGCCTTTGAGAACGTCCTGAAGCACTTGCCCGAGGGGGTCGCCGTTCTGGACGCGACGTTGCACATTCGCTGGTGCAACGACCGACTCATCGAGCTGACCGGACGCAACGCACCCGGCCAAGCGTCGCCGATCGGCCTTAGTTTTCACGATGCCTTCGGCGCGCCTCAGATCATTGGTCCGGACTTCTCGCCGTTCTACACCGCGCTCGGGGGCGGCTCCACCGCCCGTACGACGTACCGCGTCGGCGATCGAACCTACCTCGATGTCCTCGCAGCGCCGGCCTATGCCACGAACGCCGAGTACCCGTCGCTGCTCGTCGTGACCGTGCGAGACATCTCGGCGGAACAACTTCAGGGCGAGAAGCTCACCGCGATCCATCAGGCGGGACAAGACTTGGGCGACCTCTCCCCTGAAGACTTGGCCTCGCTGTCGGTCGTCGATCGGAAGGAACTCCTGAAGCAGCGGATCATTCACCACACGAAAGATGTCCTGCATTTCGAGACCATCGAAGTGCGACTACTCAACGAACGAACCAACCGACTCGAACCACTGCTGAACGTGGGCATGACTCAGGAAGCGGCCGCTCGCGAACTGTTTGCTGAACCGCAAGACAACGGTGTGACGGGCTTCGTGGCGG
Organism: Schlesneria paludicola DSM 18645; assembly: GCA_945862235.1. GTDB lineage: Bacteria > Planctomycetota > Planctomycetia > Planctomycetales > Planctomycetaceae > Schlesneria > Schlesneria paludicola_A. The sequence continues at coordinate 23,357 of CAMAYU010000034.1, read as the reverse complement.
CGGAAGGCAAGAGCTACCTCTGTCGCGACACGCTGTCCGACGAGCTTTATTTACAAGGTGCGGCGGGAGCACGCAGTTCTCTCACTGTTCCGCTCACCCGACACGAACGTGTTTTGGGAACGTTCAATGTCGAGAGTACGCAGCCGAACGCCTTCTCTGAGCAAGACCAACAATTTTTGGAGCTGTTCTGTCGCGACTTAGCTCTCGCGCTGAACACGCTTGAACTGCTCGTCTTCGAGCGAGTTGCCATCGCGTCCGAGAGCTGCAACGTCCTGCTGCGCGACGCGGCCAAGCCGGTCGATGAAATCCTCAGCGACATCGCGTGGCTCCAAAACAAGTATGTCGGCTTCGATCCCGAAGCGGTCGGGCGCTTGCAGCGGATGCTGAAACAAACTCGCAAAATTCGCCAACTGATCCACGGCATCGGTGAGAAAGTGGCCCCGAACGCGACCAGCCCCGCTCAACCACAGGTCACGCCGCACCCGAAACTCAAGCACAAGCGCGTCCTCGTGGCGGATGCCGAAGAGCCGGTGACACAGGCCGCCCACGAGTTGCTCGCCCGCTACGACTGCGAAGTGGAAGCGACGCACTCGGGTGAAGACGCCCTGCAGATGATCCGCAGCTTTCATTACGACGTGGTGCTGTTCGACGCCGAGATGACCGACATGCACCTCATCACAGCACTCACTCAAATCCGCAGCATCCACCCACACCTGCCGGTCATCATCATGAAGGGCTTCGGCTACGACGGTGCCCACCGCATGGTCAACGCGAGACAGATGGGCTTCAAACTGGCGCTCTACAAACCGTTCAAAGTCGAGCTGCTGCTGACCGAACTCGAAAAGGCCCTCACCCCGCCAGACGAACCGCCGGCGTCGAGTTGAGCGGCGAAACGCCGCATGTCATCGCCTCAACCCCACCGGGCTTGCCCAGTGGATTCAGGTTGTGGCACTACTCGCATTTTCATAAGGCGACCGGGAAGAAATGATTGATCCGAACACACCAATCCGAAGTGTGAACGAGGCCGTCGATCGACTTCGTCCTCGTTCACACTTCGGGTTGGTGTGGGTCAGACTCGTCTTGCCGGTCGTCCAATGAAACCGCTTCGACAAGCGAGTAGTGCAAACACCGATTTCCACCGGGGCAAGCCCGGTGGGGTTGAGGCCTCTTCGCAGACTCCATCGTTCGCTCCTCTCACCACGGATCCTCTCTGCTCATGCACGACTACGCCACCGAACTTCAAGCCGCACTCGCCGCCGTCCGCGAAGCCTCACATTTGTGTCGAGCCGTACAGCGCACGATCACCCCGGATGTCCTCGACAAGAAGGACAACAGCCCGGTGACGATCGCCGATTTCGGCAGTCAGGCGTTGGTTTGTCGCGTGATTGGCGACGCCTTTCCCAACGATCCGATCATCGCTGAAGAGGACTCGGCCGCACTCCGTCAGCCTGAAAACGCGGGTTTCTTGAGCGGCATCCTTGGTGAGGTCCAGCGGCTCGGCGTCAGTGCGACACCCGACGATCTCTTTCAGTGGATCGATCGCGGCGACGCCAAGGACTACTCGCCCCGCTTTTGGACGCTCGACCCGATCGATGGGACGAAAGGCTTCCTCAGAAAGGGGCAGTACGCGGTCTCGCTCGCTCTCATCGTGAACGGTCGGATCGAACTCGGTGTGCTCGGCTGCCCCAATCTTCCGGTCTCCGCCCGCAACGAGGCGTCGCTCGACATGCTCTGCTATGCGGTGCGAGGTCACGGCGCGTTCATGCTACCTCTGGAAGGCGATGCCGCACCGTGGCCGATCCATGTCTCGAACGTCTCCGATCCGAAGCTCGCTCGATTTTGCGAGTCGGTTGAATCGGGACACAGCGCCCACGATGACTCGGTGAAAATCGCGAGCCTGCTCGGTTTGACTGCGCCTCCCGTGCGCATGGACAGCCAGGCGAAGTACGCCACGGTGGGGCAAGGTCGCGTCGATGCTTACCTCCGCCTGCCGACTCGCGTTGGCTACTTCGAACGCATCTGGGACCACGCGGGTGGAGTTATCTTGGTCGAGGAAGCCGGCGGACGAGTCACCGATTTGAACGGCGAGCCGCTCGACTTCGCTCACGGCCACATGCTCCTCAAGAATCGCGGCGTCATCGTGACGAACGGCCTGCTCCACGAGGAGGTTCTCGCGGCCGTTCAGAGCGTCGTCGCAACGGAAACGTAGTGAGCGGCAACCGTCTCGTTTCACCGCGCGGGCAACGTCTCGCGCGTCGAGCGGCAAACAGACTCCAACATCACGCGCCGCGCGGAGTGTTGCCCGCGCGGTTAAACAAATCAGAACTGCCGCAACACACCAACGACCAACCCGATGATCGACACCTTGTCAGCAAACACCGGAGGCAGGCTTTTGTTGAGCGACTCCAATCGGACGCGGCGCGACTCGCGGTAGTACCGTTTCACAACCGTTCCCGTTCCTTCGACGATGGCGAGCACCAGCTCACCATCGCGGCAATCGGGCTGACGACGAATCGCGAGATAGTCCCCCTCGGCAATGTGATCGTCGAGCAGACCATGTCCGACAACACGCACGCAGCCGTGTGACTTGGACGCAAACAGCCCGGCGAATTCGATCCGCGTCGTCGGCTCTGGCAACACCGCCAGCGGTTGGCCTGCGGTGAGATGGCCGAACAGCGGCAACGCGGCCTGAGGTTGTGGTGGCTCGGTCAGTTGGATCGCCCGCGACATCCCGGCCTCGCGCTTGATGAGGCCCTTTTTTTCGAGCGCCTTCAGGTGACACATCACGCCGTTCGGCGAACCGATTTTGAAGTGCAGTCCGATCTCGCGCACCGTCGGCCCGTATCCGCGCGACACGATCATCTCGCGCAGAAACTCGAACACGTCGCGCTGCCGCTCCGTGAGCGTCGCGCGGCTCGAATGATCGGCGGAAGAAGAACTGGTCATGGATTGAGGCTGCCTGTGAACGAATTCGCGTGAAGACTGTTTGTAGCTCGCCCACCCGCGGCAATGAACCGACGTGACTGGAGTTTTTTTGACGAGCGTCCGATAGACAGATTGATCGTCAAACTCGCTCAGTTTTGAAGGGCCTCCGCCATGTCATGGAATGATCTCCCCGTTTCTCGTCGCTCGGTACTCCTCGGTTCTCTGGCCGCTTGCTGCGGATGCCGCTCCGTCCCGATGACCGACCGTCGCCAGTTGCTGCTCAGTACGGAAGGGAGTGAGGCTCAGCTTGGCCTGACCTCCTATCAGAGCATCCTCAAGGAAGAGGCCGAATCCAAGAACGCGCACTTCAAGGAACTGGTGGACCGCGTCGGACAGCGGATCGCCAAGGTCTCGGGGCGAGATGACTTTCAATGGGAGTTCCGGACGCTCGCGTCCGAGCAACAGAACGCGTTCTGTCTCCCCGGCGGTAAGGTCGCCGTCTACGAAGGAATCATGCCGGTCTGCCAGACTGAAGCCGGCCTGGCCGTCGTGATGTCGCACGAGATCGGTCACGCACTGGCTCGACACGGTGGCGAGCGCATGAGCCAGTCCAAATTAGTCAACGGCGGCAAGCAGGCCGTCGCGTTTGTCACGCGAAATCAAGATGCGAAACGTCAGGAAATGATCGCGCAGGCCTACGGCCTCGGATCGCAATACGGCGTGCTGTTGCCGTTTAGCCGCAAGCATGAACTCGAAGCAGACGAGATCGGCCTGATGCTCATGTCGAAGGCCGGCTACGACCCGTCGGAAGCCCCCACATTCTGGACACGCTTCGGCGCGAGCAACTCCAGCCAGCAGCCGGTGGAGTACGCTTCAACTCACCCGAGCAACGAACACCGCGCGAGTGCCCTCGCCGCACAGATGTCCGAAGCGAACGAGCTGTACTTGGCCGCGAGCGACAAAATCGGCAAGGGGGAAGCGATCCAGATCGCTCAAGCCGGAGCGGCATCGCCGTCCGGCGTCTCACCCGCGAAGTCGTCCATTCAAGCCGCAGGCTTTAGTGCGGATGAGTTCTGACGTAAACGTAATTCACGGCGCTGAGAATGTATGGCTGGCTCGGCGCTTCGCCGCCCCCGAAGGGACCAACTTCAGGCGGCGGGTTGACTGTGCAAATACGGGGTGAGGTCGAGTTTCTGGATTGATCGTGTTGCCTTTTCTTCTTGTTCTGTCCGTTTGTTTCATTGTTGAACGAGATGCATGAGTTGGGTGTTATGACAGCAGATGGGGCTTGTTGCTTTTGGTTGGACTCGGGGATACCCTTCGCCCGCAGCAGCCAGGCTCGTTTGGTTGCGGACGATTCACTGATTGGGAGACTGAGAACATGGCTCTGACATTGACTGAAAAGGCGGCTGGAGAAATCAAGCGCGTCATGGGTGAACAGAAATTGCCCGAGTCCTCTGTGCTGCGGATTGGTGTCGCGGCTGGGGGATGCAGTGGCTTTCAGTATTCGCTCGGGTTCGACACCACGACCGATGCCACCAAGGATCATGTAAGTGATCAACACGGAATCAAGGTGGCTGTAGACAAGAAGAGTTCGCTGTACCTCGACGGGACAACGCTCGACTTCATGGACGAATTGCATCAGCGCGGCTTCAAGTTCAACAACCCGAACGTGGTGAAGAGCTGCGGATGTGGCAGCAGCTTCTCGGCTTAGGGCTGGACTGCGTGATGAGACTTGCGAATCAGCCCGGCTTGGGTTCAAGTCGGGCTTTGTTTTTGTTGGGCGTTCGCCGCTCAACGGCGTTTGAAGTCGATCTAACAAAATTAAGCCGGACTTCAGTGCCAACTCGTGTTGAGTGTCACGATCTGAATCCGTGATGGAAGGGAATGACTACGATGAGCTTGAAGGGAAAGAACGTTCTCGTCACCGGAGCTTCACGCGGGATCGGTCGAGGCTGTGCCGAGGAACTTGGTTTGGCAGGAGCCAACGTCGCCATCAATTACCACTCGCGCCAGGCTGAGGCAGAGGAAGTGGCCGAGATCGTGCGCGGGGCTGGTGGCCGAGCGATCACGCTTCAGGGCGATGTCTCGAGCCGCGAGCGAGTCGAAGAAATGGTGGCTCAGACGGCGGAAGAGTTCGGGAGCCTCGACCTGTTCGTCTCCAACGCGGTCTACAGCGATAGGCAGTTGATGATCGAAGCCGATCTCGAGGGCTTCCGTCGCACAATCGATGTCGGGATGTGGGGCGCGTTCTACGGAGTTCGTGGCGCCGCGTTGCAGATGGTCAAGCAGGGGAAGGGCGGCTCGATTGTCGTCATCAGTTCGCCACACGCAGTCATCCCGATCCCGACGGCAATGGCCTACAACATGGCCAAAGCGGCGATCGACCACATGGCTCGCACGGCCGCGATCGAACTTGCGCCACACCGTATTCGAGTGAACATCGTCCATCCCGGTTGGATCGACACACCGGGTGAGCGAAAGTTTTTTACGGAAGACCAACTCGCTGCGGGGGCCGAGAAGCTCCCGTGGAAGCGGTTGGGGCGACCGAACGAGGTCGGCAAGTCGGTCGCGTACCTACTCAGTGACGACGCCGACTACGTGACGGGCAGCACGTTGACCATTGATGGCGGCGTGAGCTTACCGTGGTGGTCCGGTCGGTCAGACGGACAGCCGTGATTGGGAGCAGCCCAATACAGTTCGGTTAATCAGAACAGTTTGGTTAATCAGAAATGCTGATCGAGCAAGCTGTTTCTGTGTGGCGATCCGTGACCTTCATCATTTTGCCTGACACGCCTTCATCGCAGGCCGATCAAACAGAATGAGGGGTCACAAAATGATGAAGCAGCAGCGGGAAGCACACGCAGGCGTGGCCCCCCCGCCCTTCTTGCACATGCAGATCGCAGAGTTCTCAATGAAAACTCGGCTCGCACACGGCTTGATACGCAGCAAGTGCATCACGGTTGGCGGCCACATCATGCACGCGAACGAGATCAACGTGTTGTCGAGCCAGTGCCAACGTCACACCGACCGTACCGAATAGGCGTTCATCGACTTCGCGCTGAATGAGCTTCTTCAGAAATCGCTTGCGAGAATGACCAATGAGGACCGGGCGCCCCAACGCTTGGAAGGCGGAGATGTTCGACAGGATTTCCAAATTGTGTTGAGCCGTCTTGCCGAAGCCGATTCCCGGATCAAGCACGATGCGTTCGGGGGCAATGCCCGCTTGTTCGAGCGTGGCGAGTCGTTCGGCGAAGTACTCGCAAATCTCGCCGACGACATCGTCGTAGTGCGGCTCGGCCTGCATCGTTCGGGGGGTTCCTTGAATGTGCATCACCGACACCCCGCAGCGTGACTCGCGGCAGACCTCGATCATGTCGGGGTCGAACAACAATCCGGAGATGTCGTTGACGATGCACGCTCCCGCCCGCAATGCGTGCCGCGCGACTTCTGCTTTAGACGTATCAACCGAGATTGGGACGGTCGTTAATTTTACGAGCTGCTCAATGACCGGAATCACGCGACGCAGTTCCTCATCGAGCGACACTTCGTTGGCTCCCGGTCGAGTCGATTCCCCACCGACATCCAAGATGTCGGCCCCTTCGGTCGTCAGCTTCATCGCATGATCCACCGCAGCCTGTTGCGCCAGAAATTGGCCACCGTCCGAGAAGCTGTCCGGTGTGACATTGACGATTCCCATGATGAGTGGCACCTGTCCCAGCTCGCGATGAAATCCTTCGAATGTCCAGGTGCGAGTCTGCAATTTGTCTTTCATTGGCATTGAATAAATCCTTTCAACAAGGTGCGTTCGCAGAATCGTAGCGACTGATCCACGAAACAATCGACTCACCAGCTTGCCTGATCAACCAAGTCGAGAACGGTGAAATATTCTGTACTCGGGCCGATTTCCATGCTGATCGGACGATCCCCCGCAATCCCTATTCTCGGGAAAACTTTCCTCAGTCGTTTGACATGCCGAAACCTGCCGATATTCTGCTGCCTCGCGGAGGGGAAACTCGGAGCAGCTTCCCCAGTCTTCGCAAAAGAATTCCTCGCGCAGAACGGTCTAGGGACAGAACTGCTGCGGGAGGTGGGTGTGCCGAAGGTCGGTCACCACGTGTTTGGTATTTGGTTTAGGATCGAAGGAGATCAGTATGAACCGTTTGTTTGGTTTGGCGATGGCGTTTGGTGTTGTGTTCGCAATGGGTGGCGTTGCTGAAGCTCGTAGCTGCTGCAAGCCCGCTAAGGTCAAGTGCTGCAAGGCACCTAAGGTCAAGTGCTGCAAGGCTGAAAAGCAATGCTGCAAGCCAGCTGCTGCTCCTTGCTGCACCGCCGCTGCCGCTCCTTGCGCCAGTGGTTGCAGTGCTGTCGCTGCTCCAGCCGCTGCTCCTCAGCCTCCAGTTGAGAACGCTCCGAAGCCAGCCGCGTGAATTATCACGCCTGCTGCGTCGTCATGCCTAGCATGAGCGATGTGGAGAGAGTGCTTCAAAAGAGGGCTTGTTACATCGCTGTGACGAGTCCTCTTTTTTTCTTTGTGGTCATTCCCGCTGTCTCGGTCCGGCTCATTCAGTCGGGAGTTGTTTCAATCGCGGTTCATCGCGGGCGACTGGAAGGCTGAACAGCGCGGATCGACTTCCGTTTGGGATTGGCAACGAAGACCGAGCGGTTCGGGAAGTCGCGGACGATTACGGACAGGTCGGTGTCGCGCAGCGGCATTCGTCCGAACAGGATGTCTCCCGACAGTCCTGGCTCGTTGGTGACGAAGTCGAGGTGACTCGCTTCGGTCTCGCTCTGATCGACAAGCACGAGCGCCGGTCGTTCTTTCACCGTGGCTTCAATCCACCGGCGAGTTTCGGATTGCTGGCGTCGAGGGTGCGCAAGTGCGTTGATTCCGCGAAAGATGCGAGGTTTCCAACCGCCTGTCGGAGCCATGTAATTCCCGGCAAGTGACAGCGTCAGCAAGCCGAACCACCACAATTTGAGTCCATTGCGGCGCGAGTGGGTCCATTCGGCGAACAGTCGCTGTGTCGCTGCGGCCAACAGCAGGCACCACAGCGGCGCTGTCTCAAAAACGTAATGCCAGCCCATGATGCCGACGTACCAGTAGGGAACGTGAGCGGCGTGCAGGCTGAGAATCGAGGCCGCCACGAGACGCCAGCGTCGGTCGAGAAGCGTCATCCCGCTGGCAACGACGATCACGGTGAAGAGCAGCGGCAGAACGTCGAGCGTCCACAACCAGCTTGCGATTCCACGCGTGAAGACATTAGAAGCGGCCAGCGTCGGCGTGAGGTTCTCGGCCCAGAGGTCGTAGTGTTCGATGACTTTCGGCCCGACGTGCTGCTCTCCGCGCACGACGTTGTTGAAGCCGAAGACATGCCGTGGCGTGTAGGTGTCGGTGTAAAGCTGATAGGGCGAGGTGAGCCATTCGCCCGTGATGTCACGGTTGTACGCGAGCATCACGCACAAGCCCGCGATGAGCGGGAGTCCCAAGCCGAGCAGTACCGCCAGACGCTGCGAGCCTTTCGGCAATCGAGAGCCGGTTTCAACACCAACCCGCAGCGTGAGCAAGGACGAGTCCGCGCTGGACAACCCGACATCCTTGCTCACGCTGCGGGTTGGTGTTTGGACCTGGCAGTCGCCGCGCAGCAGCCACCATACAACTTCCACTCCGAACGGCAGTCCGATTGCCGCCGCAGTCATTGGTCGGCAGAGCATGGCGAAGCTGAGTCCGCTCCCCGCCAACGCCGCATCCCAACCGGAACGTGTTCGCCCGAGTCGTGTGATCCCCAGCAAAAAGACTCCCAAGCCAAGCAACGTCGGATGGTGAGCCAGCAGCATGTTGCCGAACAGGCCGACTCCCGGCGACAACGCCATCGTCAGCGCGGCGATCGTGCCGACGAACCTCCCGCCCAGCTCTCGCCCCGTCCAGAAGAGAAGCAACGTGGCGACGGCTCCCGCCCATTGAGGCCCCCAATACGGATGGCCCAGCGCGACGAACGGTGCCAGCCAGAGACCGGTTCCGGGGTAATAGCGACACGCCATGCGGCCTTCGTTCAAGACGTGCATCTGGTCGAACAGTTCGGGATGAACTGGTGAACTCGGGAACGAGAACCGTCCCGCCAACAACGTCTGCGCTTGGAAGAGATAGCTGTACTCGTCGTGGTACGCGGGCGGGAGGTCTCCGATCCGCGTGGCGATCATGGAGCTAACGGCGAACGAGACTGCCGCAAAGGACAATGCCAGCAGCCAATCGGTCGCCCAGCCGCGTGGTGCGGAGGTCGGCGTTTCCATTCGTGTGATCGGCTTGGCTCGCCGTGATCGGGACAGCATGACCGCCACCGGAGCCACTGCCAACCAGAGCAACTGAGCGGTGGCGAGTCCCGGATCCCACTCGGCGATCAAACCGAGCATCGCGACGACGCATGTCGCCAGCCCGCAGCACCAGCCCGCAATCTGGACCGGCCACGCGACGCTTTCTCGCTGACTTTCAGTGGCTGAACTCGTGGCGATCGACATCAGAAACAAACGCCTTCCAGTGAACCGGTCTTTGAGCGAGGGATCTTCGTGAGGACATGAGTCTCGCCAACGGTGACACAACTCGCCAGAGTCCGCGTCAGGGATATCCTTCAGGGGTTCGAAATGGAACGGTTTGTCGCCGGACACGTAAACCCGAAGCGTGAGCGAGGACGCCACTCCGTTCTTGCTCTCGCTTCGCTCGCGTCCTCGCTCACGCTTCGGGTTGGTGTCCGCATTGGCCGGGTGAAGCCAATTTCGACGAAGACGTCTTCGTCGAAATGACCTCGCCGTCTACTGCGGCTACGATGGCGGGCCTCATGACAAATTCTCGCCCCTCCCTTCCGCCTGTGTATCGCGTTGGCTGGTTCGTCGATTCGACGGGCGATGTCGTCGAGGATGTTTTGATCTGCGTCACGTCGGACGGGCGGATCGACGTGCGGCGCGGTGGCGATCCGGCGGCGGTCGATCTCGGGGATGTCGCTCTCATTCCGGGGTTGGTCAACGCGCATACGCATCTGGAGTTCAGCCTGCTTTGCGAGCCGATCCCGACGGCGGGTCGCTTCACGGATTGGATTCGTTCGGTCGTGAAATACCGACTGGAACAGGCGGAGCTGTTCGTCGCGACTCGTGGTGACCGTGATGTCGTGGTCCGGACGCCTTCGTTCGGACGTGGGCGTCCGGACTACAACGCCACCCGTGAAGCGATTCTCGCGGGGATCGAGGAGAGCCAGCGATGCGGCAGCACTCTGATTGGTGACATCGCGACGACCGGTTGGTCGAGCAGCGACTATCACAACGAAGATTTCGCGGGAGTTGTGTTCCAGGAGCTGATCGGATTGACGGACGAGCGAGTTGGATTGCAGCGTGAGCTGGCTCAACAAGTGTTAGCCAGCGATTGCCGTTTCGGGCTGAGTCCCCACGCGCCCTATAGCGTTCGTCCCGACCTGTTGAGTCACGTCGTGAAATTAGCGCGAGCGGCTGCGCGGCCGATCGCGATGCACCTCGCTGAGACTGAGGCGGAGTTGGAATTGCTCGCGGACGGGACGGGTGAGTTTCGCGAGCTGCTCACCGAGTTTGGCATCTGGCGTGACGGACTTTTTGGCGGCGGAGGGCGGCCGAGAGAGTGGCTCGAAACATTGGCAGATGCGCCGCGCAGTTTGATCGTGCATGGGAACTATCTCGACGAGGGCGAGCTGCAATTCCTGGCGGCTCGCCCGCACATGACGCTGGTTTACTGCCCGCGCACGCACGCCGCGTTCGGGCATCGCCCTCATCCGTGGCGCAGACTGTTGGAATTGGGCGGCTCCGTCGCGTTCGGCACCGACAGCCGCGCGTCCAATCCCGATCTGAGTCTCTTCGCCGAAATACAGTTTGTGGCGGAACAGCATCCTGATCTCTCGTACCTCACGCTGCTCAACTTGGCGACACGCTCCGGGCGGCGTGCATTGCTCGGTGACGAGGCTGCAAACGTTTCGACGGACTTCACACTGGTCCGCTTGGCCACTCCTCGCGCGAACGATCTGTCACGCGATCTGTTCGCCAGTTCGAGCAAGGTCATCGGCACGCTGCGCGACGGTCGGTGGAACTTCGCGCCCGAGTGTGTACCCGGCTGAAGTCCGGCATTCGGAAAAGCAGGACTTCACGTCGCGTTGCAATTCGACCGTGGCTAGCTACTCTGCTGCCGACTTGAGGCGGAGCCTCGCGAATTACTTATCGCACTGAGTCGGCTGGGAGCCGTTTCGAGTGCTGTCATTGCGAGACCACGATGCCCGTTTCCAGTTCCCGTTCTACTTCCAAATCTGCTGCCGTTTCTTCAGCCAGCACGGCTACTTCGGCAAAAGCAACTCCCGAATCGAAGCCTGTGCCGATCAGTCTGTGCGGCTGCGGGGTCGATGTTTCCGCATTACCCGGTGTCGAGATTCTTCGAGCCCTGACCTGGGAACGTGGGGCCGACTCAACGTTGAAATCGGCTGCCGCCGAAGGCGATCTGACGGGCGCGCGCACCGCGCTGCAAGCGGCGTTTCAACCCCAGTCCACGGGGCGCGAATCGGCTCTCGGCTGCGGATCGAGGACGCTGTGGTCACTCGCCGCGTTTCCGGATGAGGTCGATTTGGGAAAGCTGCTCACGAAGGTGGGCGGTTCGTCGGGGAAGGCTCGCACGGGAGAGAAGCGTGCGACGAACAAGGCTCCGAAAACATTGGCTCAACGAGTCGATCCGTTGATTCGTCGGCTGGCCGAAGAGGACGGCGGTGTGTCGGTCTTCGGGTTAGTGGCGTCCCTCGACGTGTTGGCTCTCACCGGCGCGCGGCTGCGTCCTGAGCAATTATGGAAATTGTGGCGGCACACGCTGGCGCAGGTCGTGCGACAGATGAGGACAATGCCGGGCGATGACGATCACGATCCGACCGTTCCCGCTGATGTCCAACTGATCGAGCGTGGTGAAGTCCCATTCGTGGCGGGCGTCTTATTTAGCGATGTGGCCGGTGCCGCGGAGCTCGTCAAGTTGGGACGCAAGGCGCTCGCGCGGACGCTCACCGAAAATGCGGACACCGACGGGACGCCGCGTGCCGAGATGATCGAACGGTTGTCGCTGTGGCTCGCGCCGCTCATTCGCGCCACGCTGGTCGCGCGCCGCTTCGACGTGAAGCTCTGGACGGACGATCAGGAAGAGTTGCTCCGTTCGACGGTCGAGCGTGCGATCCCGCTGTGTCGGCCTGACGGGAAAGCGACGCTGTCGAACGGCAACGCGCTGAATCCGCTCCCCGTTCTCATCGCGGCGGCGGAGATGTTCGACTTGCCCGCCGTCAGTCCCGAGGGCGGTTATCTGCAATCGGTCAAACGGATCGCCGCCGGACAGCCCGCAAAGCGTGTTCGAAGCGATGGCATCATGACCATGCCATCGAACCAATCGGACTGGGCGCGGTTCGCGCTCCTGCGCAGCGATTGGTCAGTGCAGGCGGACAGTGTGGCGGTGGCTCATCACCGGCAACTGCCTCAGATCGACGTGACCGCCGCAGGCAAGCCCTTGTTGCATGGCGACTGGACGCTCGACTTGACCATCGGTGACGCCATCGTGGAACTCGCCTCCGAGTGGTCGTGTGTCTGCTGGCAGAGCGATCCCGATGCGGACTACATCGAGCTGCAAATGTGCGGGCCAGGAAAAATTCGGGTCGAGCGAATCATCATGCTGTCACGCACGGATCACTTTCTGTTGCTGGCCGACTCGGTGTCGGGTGTTCCCAGCGATCGGATCGAGTACCACGCAACACTGCCTCTCGCCGACGACATCCTCGTGCGGCTCGACATCCCAACTCGCGAGGCACAACTGACGATGAAGGGTCTCAAAGCGCGTGTCTTCCCGCTGGCGCTGACTCAAGATCGCGTCCTCAGTTCGCCGCACGAATTCACTGCCACAGCGGATCGACTGTCGTTGAAGCAGGTGGCTCAAGGTGAGGGCCTCTTCGCGCCGGTCCTGTTCGATTGGCACCCCAACCGCACGCGAGCCGATGCACAATGGAGATCGCTCACCGTGACCGAAGCGGGGCGAGTGGTAACGCCTGACATCGCGGCCGGTCACCGCTTGAAGCTCGGCGACCTGCAATTGCTGGTCTTCCGCAGTCTGAAAGACACGGGGGAATCGCGCGCGGTCCTCGGCCATCACACCCGCAACGAAACCGTCGTCGGTCGCTTCGACAAGACGGGCAACGTCGATCCGATCCTGATGGTCGAAGCGACGTAGTGCGGGGGGTGATTTTGCACCCGGTCCGAGTCTGGTCGCGCTGGCGTCGCCTTGTTCGGTTGTCCCGCTTGCGGGTACTCTGGCGCACATGGCCTGCTGACTGATCGCCCGCCCGCTGAAAGTCCTGCCTTGATGTCTGTTCCTCTCGATGCACCTCGTCGTTCCGATGCCTTCGACATCGACGCACTCGCGGCGTTTGACTTCGATCCGCGCACGCGCGTCGTCTTCGGAGCCGGGACGATCGCGCGGCTCGGAGAACTGACTCGCGAGTTGGGTGGATCGCGCGTGTTGGTCGTGACCGACGATGGCATTGAACGCGCCGGGCATGTCGCGAAAGCCGTTTCCTCACTGCGCGAAGCGGGTCTGCACACGACCGTCTTCAAGGACGTGCAGCCGAACCCGACGACCGATGACGTGGACCGAGGGCTGATCGTCGCGAAGGCCGAGCGGATCGACTTCCTTGTCGCGGTCGGCGGCGGGAGCAGCATGGATTGCGCGAAGGGGATCAACTTCCTGCTGACCAACGGCGGTCGGATGCAGGACTACTGGGGGATTGGCAAGGCGACAAAACCGATGCTGCCGCTGATCGCGATCCCGACGACAGCGGGGACGGGGAGTGAGGCTCAATCGTTTGCGCTGATTGCCGACGCGAAGACGCACATGAAGATGGCCTGCGGTGACAAGAAGGCGGCGTGTCGAGTCGCGATCCTCGATCCCGAACTGACGCTCAGCATGCCCGCCAGCGTGACCGCCGCGACCGGAATCGACGCCATCAGCCACGCTCTCGAAAGCTACGTGACGACGAAACGAAACCCGATCTCGCAGTTGTTCGCCCGTCGCGCGTGGAAGCTGCTGGCACGCGGGTTTGAGGAAGTGGTGGGGGAGAGAAGTCGGAAGTCAGAAGTCAGAAGTCAGAAGGAAGGCATGTTGACTGACAACGTTGAGTCTTCGTCTTCCCGCTCGTCACTCGCCACTCGTCACTCGTCACTTCTTCCCGCCCGCGGCTCGATGCTCCTCGGTGCCCACCTCGCTGGCGCGGCGATTGAGAACTCGATGTTGGGAGCGACGCATGCTCTCGCCAATCCGCTGACGGCTCATTACGGGATCACGCACGGACTGGCCGTTGGTCTGATGTTGCCGCACGTCATCCGTTTCAACGCGCCGGTCGTGAGCGACCTGTACGGGAAATTGGCCGAAGATGTCGGGCTGTGTGCGGCGGATGATCCTCGGGCGGCGGAACTGCTCGCGGCACGAGTTGCCTTGCTGATTGAGTCGTCCGGTTCGCCGACATACCTCTCGACATGTGGCGTCGAGCGAACGATGCTGCGTCAACTCGCAATCGAAGCGGCCAAACAATGGACCGGCACGTTCAACCCACGTGGCGTCGATGAATCGAGCTTGGTCGAACTGTATGAGGCGGCGTTTGATCCGGTTTGAGGAACGGCAGAAGAGTTGGAACCACGAATCTCACGAATCCACACGAATGAAGCAGGAAGAGAAGCAGGAAGAGAAGCAGGAATAAATACGGTTCGGTTGGAGCCTGTTGAGGGTCGTCGAGTCACGACACTATCAATCCAACAAACCTAAGAATTAGGAACCCCGATCTTCGCTGATCCGCACTGATTTCTGATCCGATCAGCGGCGATCAGTGTTCCCAATTCTTCTCGTCTTTCGGATTCGTGCGGATTCGTGGTCGAACCCGATTTTGGCTCCCCCTGTTTTCAACGAGGTGTTTCATGCGACGAAGCCATTGCGGTTCTCCGCGGTCTTTCGGGCGAGTGGTCTGGTGCGTGGCCGTGATTGCCGCGTGCGTCGGTTCGATCATCAGTGTCGCGGCGGACTCGAAGCCGTTGTCGCCCACAAGCTGGTCGTCGTTCCGGCACGATCTGGCACAGACGGGCGTTTCCACGTCGTTGTTGCCTGACAAGCTGGGACTGTTGTGGGAAGTGACGCTGGGTGAGCAAGTCGTCGCGACGGCGGCCATCGTTGGCGAACACGTTTACGTCCCGTGTCTGTCGGGCGAACTCGTTTGTTTGAAGCGGCAGACCGGTGAGAAAGTCTGGACATACAAGACCGTCGAGAAGGTTGAGAAGAACTCGTTTGCGCCGGGCTTCAAATCGTCGCCGACGGTCACGGCCGACGCAATCTATCTTGGCGACGAAGAGGGCGTGTTTCACGCGATTGATCGCGCGACGGGCAAGGGCCGCTGGAAGTACACGACCGGCGGCGAGATTTACAGTTCGGCAGCGGTCGTCGATGGACGAGTCCTCTTCGGGTCATATGACAACAGCCTGCATTGCCTCGACGAAGCGGGCAAGTTCCAGTGGAAGTTTGAGACGCAGGGCTACGTCCATTGTGCCCCGGCCGTGGTCGAGGGGATCGCCTTCATCGCCGGCTGCGACGAGCACCTGCGCGGCATCGACATCAAGACGGGTCAGCAAAAGATCGAACTCCCGCTGGAGACCTATCTGATCGCTTCCCCCGCCATCGTCGGCGACATCCTCTACGTCGGTACCTACGGCAGCGAAGTTTTGGCGGTCGATTGGAAGAAGAAAGAGGTCGCGTGGCGGTATGCCTCAGGCAACGGTGAGTTCCCGTTCCACTCGTCGGCCGCTGTG
This sequence comes from Schlesneria paludicola DSM 18645, assembly GCA_945862235.1. Classification (GTDB taxonomy): domain Bacteria; phylum Planctomycetota; class Planctomycetia; order Planctomycetales; family Planctomycetaceae; genus Schlesneria; species Schlesneria paludicola_A. The sequence goes on along the minus strand of CAMAYU010000034.1, from coordinate 7,559 downwards.
ACCGACACGCTCGTGGTCGTCGGCGGTCGCGACAAGCTGGTCCACGCGATCAACCGCGAAACAGGCAAGAAGGCGTGGACGTTCGCCACGCGTGCCAAAGTTGATAGCTCACCAGTCGTCGTCGGCGATCGAGTCTTCATCGGCTCCAACGATGGCAACCTCTATGAACTCGGCCTGACCGACGGCAAAGAGCGCTGGAAGCACAACGCTGGAAAACCAATCTCCGCCGCCCCCGCCGTCGGCGAAGGAGTCCTCGTCATCGGCAGCGAAAGCCGCGACGGCAAGGTGTTTTGCTTTGGGAAGAAGTAAGAGGTTGAACTACGAAATACGCGAAAGTAAGGCACAGGCCGTTGAACCACGAATCTCACGCGTAACACGAATCAGAACGAGAAGAGATTGCGGGGAACTATGACCTGTCGAACCTGTGCCACATCGCCAAGCCTCTTTCTTTTGATCTTCGCTTTTTGCCTTTCAGATTCGTGTTATTCGTGAGATTCGTGGTTAAAAACTCTTCCGCCTTCCTCTTTCCGTTTCGTGCCTTTCGTGTGTTTCGTGGTTCACCCTCTTCTGACTTGGAGCTGACTGATGACCCTCGAAATCGCCGCCACGACTGAAGTCGGCAGCTACTTCATCTCGAACTATCCGCCGTTCTCGTTGTGGACGCGCGAGAATGTGCCCGAGATTCGGACAGCACTCGCAGCCGAGCCGGACCGGTCCGTGCCGATGGGCCTGTACCTGCACATTCCCTTCTGTCGGAAGCGGTGCAAGTTTTGTTACTTCCGCGTCTATACGAACCAGAACGCGAACGCCATCGCGCGGTATGCCGAAGCACTCGCGAAGGAGGTCGAGATCGTCAGCCGCGAGCGGGGTGTGAACGGTCGCGAACTGAAGTTCGTCTATTTTGGAGGTGGCACGCCGTCGTACCTCAGTTCCAAGCAGCTTCGGTTTTTGAGGGACGAGTTGTCGCGATCGGTCTCGTGGGACCATGCCGATGAGGTGACGTTCGAGTGCGAGCCGGGGACGCTCAGTCAGGAGAAGGTGCAGACGCTGAAAGACATCGGCGTGACGCGCATCTCGCTCGGCGTCGAGAACTTCAACGACGCGATTCTCGAAGAGAACGGGCGTGCCCATCTGTCGCCCGAAATCTTCAAAGCTTACGACTGGATTCAGCAGGCCGGTTTCCCACAGGTCAACATCGACCTCATCGCAGGAATGGTCGGCGAGACCGATGAAAACTGGACGAAGTGCCTCGAAGAGGCTCGAAAGCTGCAGCCCGACAACATCACGATCTATCAGATGGAGTTGCCCTTCAACACGCTGATCTCGAAGGAGATGAAAGAGCTGGGCATCGTCTCGCCCGTCGCGAATTGGGAGACCAAGCGACGCTGGGTCGATGAGGCGATGAACACGCTCGCGACCGACGGCTATCAGGTGTCGAGTGGCAACGAACTGGTGAAGAATCCCGCGACCGACCACTTCGTCTACCGAGACAACGTTTGGCGCGGATGTGATCTGATCGCAGCGGGCGTGTCGAGCTTCGGCCACTTCCAAGGAGTCCACTATCAAAACCTCGACCAGCTTGAGGAGTACCTCACCACAGTCGAAGCCGGTTCGCTGCCGATCAACCGCGCCCTGCGACCGACCGACCATCAGAAGCTGATTCGCGAACTGATCCTGCAAATGAAAGAAGGGCACGTCTCGGCCGAACCGTTCCGCCGCAAGTTCGGCGTGAACATCCTCGACGAGTTCGCTAAACCGCTTTCGGCCCAACAGGCCAAGGGTTACTTGAGCGTGTCCGGCAACGACATCACACTCACCCGCAAGGGGCTCCTCCAAGCCGACACCTTACTGCCCGAGTATTTTGAGGAACAACATCGCGAAGTGCGGTACACCTGACCTGTGATCGCATGACTGACGATCTGCTTTGTCGTTCACCCGCCGCGCACTTTGAGAGCTTCGATGAACCCACTCGATGAACTCCGTTCCCTGACGAATCTGTTTCCTGCGGCTGAACCGCTGTTTCGGAAGGCGGAACACATTCCGTCGGCACTCACGCCCGAGTCGTACAAGACGCTGCTCGTTCACGATCACCACATGACCGTGGCGATGGAGACGCATCACGGCTGCTCGGTCGATGTCCGTGTGGTCGCTCAGAAATTGGACGGCCTCCTCTACGCGAGGGAGATTCTGCTGCTCAAGCACGGCACGGATCGAGTCATCCAGTACGGGATCGTGCGGTTCAACCTGAGCTACGTCACCGAAGATGTCCGGCGGGAGATTCTCGCCGGGCAGATTCCGCTCGGCAGAATCCTCATCAATCACAACGTGCTGAGGCACATCGATCTCGGGGCCATTCTCGAAATTGAGGCTGGGCCGCGACTGGCCGCTCACCTGAGAATGCCGGCTGGCGGTGTGACCTATGGCCGCATGGCAACAATCTTTTGCAACCGGCAGCCGGCGGTCGATCTGCTGGAAATATCTGCGCCGATTGGGTGAGCTTGCTGGAATGGCAGTGTTCACTCCACTTTACGGTTCAAGCGCCGATGCCTCCCGACCGGCACAACGCGACCAGAACGCGTTCGCCTAGCAAGATTCCTAGCACGAATCAGACTTGTGTGCTGGGACGGCGCGGGCAATGCCGGTAAAGTCACGGCATGACACAAAAACTTTTTTCCGATCTGGGCCTGTCTCCTGAAGTTCTCAAAGCCGTCGAGAAGATGGGCTTCGAGCAGGCATCACCCATTCAAGCCGAAGCCATTCCGACGTTGCTCGCCGGACACGATGTGATCGGGCAGTCGCAAACGGGGTCGGGCAAGACCGCTGCGTTCGGCATCCCGGCCGTCGAGCTGGTCGATGCGACCAATCGCGCCGTGCAAGTGCTGATGCTCTGCCCGACGCGCGAATTGGCGTCGCAGGTGGCTGAAGAAATTGCAAAGTTGGCCGCCTTCAAAAAGGGCGTCCGCGAGCTGCCGATTTTTGGAGGCCAGAGTTACGACCACCAGTTCCGCGGCTTGAAGGCAGGCCCGCAGATCGTGATCGGAACGCCCGGTCGTTTGATCGATCACATCGGTCAGGGAACGCTCAAGCTGGATGGCGTGAAGATGGTCGTGCTCGACGAAGCCGACCGGATGCTCGACATGGGTTTCCGCGAGGACATCGAGAAGATCCTCGAATCGATCCCGAAGGAACGGCAGATCGTGTTGTTTTCGGCCACCGTGCCGCCGCCGATCCGGAAGATCATCGACAAGTTCACAAAGGATCCCGTCCTCGTCAAAATCGAAGCGACCTCACTGACGATCCCTTCGATCGAACAGTCCTACGTGGAAGTCGATTACCGCTCGAAGACGGAAGTCTTGTGTCGCTTGATCGACTTGCACGATGTTCGCTACGGACTGATCTTCGGGTTCACCAAGATTCAGGTCGATACTCTGACCGAGGCTCTCATGGCGCGTGGTTATGCCGCCGACAAGCTGCACGGCGATATGACTCAGCCGATGCGTGAACGAACGATGAAGCGGTTTCGCGAACGGAAGATCGAATTGCTCGTCGCCACCGATGTCGCAGCTCGCGGGCTGGATGTCGATGACTTGGAGATCGTCTTCAATTACGAGCTGCCTCACGATGCGGAAGATTACGTGCATCGCATCGGCCGCACGGGACGAGCGGGCAAGAGTGGGAAGGCGATCAGTTTGGTCAGCGGTCGCGAGTTCGGTCGCCTGCAGCAGATCATCCGTTTCACCAAGGCAAAGATTCCCCGGCTGTCGGTCCCGCGCTTGGAAGAACTCGAACAGAAGCACGCCAGCCGGTTGGTTGAGTCGCTGCACAACACGATTCAAGCGGGTGAGTTCAAGGCTCAAGACAAGCTGCTCGAAGACTTGATCGAAGCGGGACACGCTCCCGGTGAGATCGTCTCGGCACTGATGCATTTGCTGGCGGGTGAGAGCGGTCGTGCCCCCGAACGAATCATGGAAGACGATCCGCGCCAGCAACAGCGTCGGCCACCACCGCGCCTGTTTGAAGATCGCCCACCACGCGGCCCGCGCGAGGGAGGCCGTGAGTTTGATGACCGGCCTCGTCCCGCAGGACGACCGCGCGATGATGATCGTCGTCCCGGTCCCGCCAGTGGCGCGGCTCCACGGATTGATGAGTCGGGAGTCTGGTTGAAGTTCAACGTGGGTGAGAACTCGGGCATCGCGCCGGGTGACTTCGTGGGCTGCATCGCGAACGAAGCGGGTGTGCCGCGAACGGTCATCGGCGCAATTCAAATTCTCGCCACGGTCAGCTACGTCCAGGTCGCCGCCGAAAACGCGGAAGAGATTCTGGCAGCAGTGCAAGGCGTTCGACTGCGCGGTCGCCGCGTGCAAGCCATGCCCGGCCTGCCACCTCGCCGCAACTTCCAGTCGAACCGCGAAGACGGGCCGCCGCGCCGAGGTGCCCGGCCGGAGTGAACGGCTGTTGTTTGCCGCAACGCCATCTGTGTGACATTTGGGCGGCCGGCAAGACTTGTCTGACCCACACCTACCCGAAGTGTGAACGAGGGCGAAGTCGATCGACGACCTCGTTCACACTTCGGGTTGGTGTGTTCGTGTAAATCATTTCTTGCCGTTCGCCTTACTGCTCGATCGAAACGAACCGCACACAGACCGGGCTACCAACTTCGATCTTCGTTCCGACGGCCGTCAATTGGCCGGTCGCTCCGTCGATGCGGAACGTGAAGACATCGTTCGTGTCCTGGTTGGCTGCCAGCAGGAATTGCCCTGTCGGATCAATGTTGAAGTTGCGGGGCGTCTTGCCGCCCGTCGGACAATGCCCGGCAGCGGTCAACTTTCCGGAAGCTTCGTCGAACGAAAAGATCGCGATGCTGTCGTGGCCGCGATTCGAGACGTAGACAAACTTCCCCGCAGGATGCACGACCGTCTCGGCGGTCGAGTTCCCCTTCACGGGTTCAGGCAACGTTGAGAGCGTGTGGACTTCCGTCAGCGAGCCTTTGCCGCCGTCATAACGAAACGCCGTGACGGCCGATGTCATCTCGTTGTTGACGAACGCGAAGCGCCCCGACGGATGAAAGGCAAAGTGGCGTGGACCGCTGCCGGGGGAAACGACTCCCGCCGGAGGATCGTTGGCCACGAGCGACCCTTTGTTCGGATCGAACTTGTAGATCAGCACTTTGTCGAGGCCCAGATCGGCCGCGAACGCGAAGCGGTTGGCCGCATCGAGGTTGATCGAATGGGCGTGCGGCTTCTCCTGTCGCCCCTTGTCGATGCTCGCCCCGACATGCTGGATCGAAGCACTCGCCGCCAACAGCTTGCCCGTCGCGTCAATCGGCAGCGACGCCACACTGCCTCCGCCATAGTTCGCGACCAGCACGTTCTTGCCCGCCGCATCAACCACTAAATGGCACGGCCCGGCTCCCTCGGACGACTGCTGGTTCAGCAGCGTCAACTTGCCGGAAGCGGCATCGATCGCGAAGGCACTGACGCCACCGAGCGGCTTCCCCTGAAAGTCCGAAATCTCACTGACCGCATACAAAAACTTGCGGCTCGGATGAATTCCGACGAACGACGGACTCTTGATCTCAGCCGACAACTGCGGTGGCGAGAGCTGTCCCGAGGCGAGGTCGAGCGTCGAGTGATAGATCCCCTTGCTCAGTGGACCGGTGTACGTTCCGAAGTAGACTCGGAACGACTTCGGAGCGACCGGATCGGCTGCCGAGCAGTCAGTAACAAAGGCCAGTCCCGCAGCAACCAACGCCATCCAAACCACAACGCGAACACGCATGAGGCACTCGATTCACAAGGAGACGCAACAGAGAGATTGTCCACGCGGCCGAAGCGGCCGATACCAACCCGAAGCGTAAGCGAGGAACTGAGTTGACTCCTCGCTCACGCTTCGGGTTGGTGTGCCTCTGGCACCAGGAGCCCAGACGATAGGCCGACGATTCGCACGCGCCAAGCAACCGGTTGAGCGGGTTCTGTACTCCGCATTTTGATCGCCGCGTAGTTTCCTCCATAAACACCACGAGCCGAACGCAAGCGTTCGGCTCGTGGTGTTCACTCCCGGCAGACCGACGAAAAACTACTGGCGTTTGAAGCTGTAATCCTCATTGGTTCGATCGAAATCGAAGGCCGTCAGATTGGCGCGGAACTTCACGTCCGCATACGTGTACTGTTCGATGAGGGTCGCGGTGTCGAGTTCTTCACCGACAGCGGTCACGGCATCCGTCGGCCACGCGAAGTTCTTGATGAACAGTGGCACGTTCCATTCCTTGTCGATCATGACGACCGACTTGCGGTACTCGGGTGACGATTTGGCGTCGCGAAACTCGGTGACGAAGCACAGACAATCGCGTCCCGCGATCAACTGGTTGTCGGCTTGGTCGCACTTCACGATGGCCTGCCGTTCGAGATCACGTTGATGGCTGCTGAGAATCGTCTTGGCCAAGTTGGCCAACCCAATCTGGGTGATCGGATGACGCGATTCCGCCTTCGCCAACGAACTGTCCGGTTCCATCGAGATCGGTGGGAGCCGGGCTTTCCAACCGCCCGGATGGATGAGCAGTTTGCCGTCGTTGAGTTCCTCGCCATAGATGACCTCGCGCCCGGTGTCGAAGTCCTGCCATTTCATATAGACGCTGAAGGGTTTGTGAGACAGCTTCATCGAAGTCGTTTGTTCTTCGAGTAACACCCCGTCCACGACTTCCTGCCTGCTGAATTGCGCCGTGTAGTCCGGAGTTGTCGCGAGGAACGCAATCCCCTTGTTGAGGTGATCCATCTTCCGTTGCAGAGTCTTCTGGACGAGTTGTTCTGGTGTCAGTTGCTCGTCTGCCGCTGCGGGGGCGACATTGCGGATCGCGATCACAACCGGGGCTGCTTTGGCCGCACGGAAGGAATCGGCTCCAGCCGGTCGAGGTGGACTTTCCAGTTGGAGAAACAGAAGTGCTGTCACCGCAATGGCGACCGCCGAACTGTTGGCTTGCTGTTCGGGATTGAGCGCCGCCAGACGACGGTACAAGAACTTCATGCGGCGCTCTCCTGCGATGCTGCGAGACTTGGTTGAGGATGACTGAGACTGGCTTCGTGTCGGCAAGAATGGCCGACATTCAAGGGGCGGATGAGAGGGAGAGTGAACTCGTCACCCCTGTTCTGCACCGCGCCAGACATCAAGGAAGAGCATCGACGACAGTTCGCATCACCGGTGAAAAGTAATTCACAGGTCGTCGCGACAGGCACGCCGGTTGAGTCTGCGCACGTCAACGTTCACGGAGCAATCCGTTCGGCTTGACTGACCGGAAGAGATTGCCACCACCACCCCGCCGCGTGAGCAAGGTCTCGGCTTTGCGTGGCCGTATCTTCGCGACAACCCAATCCCGGCCACCCACCATCAACCCCACAACCAAGACCTGACCGGGCACTGTCGTACCAATTTAGAAATGTCACATGTTGTCCAACTTAGAAATGTCACATTGGTGACGTTTCTGGGGGACAGATGGCGCAGTTGCGATTGAGTTTGAAGGAGCGAGATCGTGGTGAGGTTTTGTCGAAGGTGGCGAAGTCATCGAT
>CAMAYU010000033.1 GCA_945862235.1 Schlesneria paludicola DSM 18645 | reverse complement strand
GCTTCGCCGCCCCCAGAATGGGGTGAATCCCGCTTCGCTGGGGGCCGCGAAGCGCCGACCCCAGCCACACTCGGGAAGTGATTGCGGCCCCGCTTCTAAGGACAAACGTGGGGCAGTTTCGCACCGGTTCGTAGCCATCCGACATCTCACACCGCCTTGATCGCACGGCACTATTTTGTCTGCCGATATCGTTGACTGGCGGTATTGGGCCTCAGTACGATCCCGCATCGTTATTGGCGATAGTCTCTCGGGGGAAGTATCTGGCGTTCAGATAGGTCCACCGGAACCGGACACCCCTGTTTTTGAATTCCCTCGACCGATGCACCTCCGCGATCTCGATCTCTTTTGTGAAGTGGCGCACTTGGGGAGTTTCTCCAAGGCGGCGAAAGCGCATGGCATGTCCCAGCCCGCCGCGAGCGAAATCGTGAAGTCGATTGAGGAACATTTGGGCTGCGAGCTGCTCAACCGATCGGTTCGGCCGCTCGAACTGACTCCCGAGGGGCACATCTACTACGCCGGGTGCCGCCAGCTGTTGGACGAGTACCGTCGTCTGGAAGACCGCGTGCTGCAACGGCGAGACAAAGTGGTCGGGCCGGTTCGAGTCGGGGCGATCTATTCCGTCGGTCTCTTGCAGATGGATGGGTATGTCCGCGAGTTCGAGCGGCTTTATCCCGATGCCGCGTTGGACTTGCAGTATCTCCACCCGGAAGAGGTCTTGGCGCGAGTCGTCTCGGAAGAGGTCGATCTCGGGCTGATGTCGTTCCCGCCGAAGCGGTCGGATTTGAACTGCATCCCGTGGCAGGACCAGCCCATCGTCGTGGTTGTCCCGCCGGAACATTCGCTCGCCAAACGAGACTGGTTGAAGGCGGAAGAGCTGGAAGGTGAGAACCTCGTCGGTTTCACGGCCGATCTGCAAATGAGGACCGAGACCGACAAGTGGCTCAAGCAGGCGAAGGTTCACGTGAACGTGGTCCATGCGTTCGACAACATCGAGAACATCAAGCGCGCCGTGGAAGTCGGATCTGGAATCGCACTGCTTCCCGTCCCAACCGTCCGGCGTGAGGCGGAACTCGGTTCACTCGTCGCCATCCCGCTCGAAGACGTGACGTGGTTCCGGCGTCTCGCCCTGATTCATAAGCGAACGAAACCGTTCACGACGGCGATCACCCGCTTTCTGGAACTTCTGCAACAAGACCCGGAGACGTTCTCCGGTCCCGGCCAATCGCACGACGCGGCCGGGTCCCGTAACCGTTCAGTCACGGATGCCGCGTCGCAAACCAAGTCGATTGCCCGGTGAGTTTTGTTCCTCTGCCTTTGCTTAGTCCCCTCGCCCCGGCTCTGCGGGAAGAGAGCTAGGGTGAGGGGGGCTCTTTCCGTCTTTCGACTTTGTGTATTCAGCCCCAAAGGGGCGACAGCAATAAGCCCACGGCGTCAGCCGTGAGATTCGACCGCAAAACGACCAGCCCTATAACGACCAGCCCTGAAGGGGCGAAATACCTCACACGGTTCTCGATGAGACATTTTTGGTGAGCCGGGACTCCAACTGGAGAATCATTTGGTTGATGACCGGGTGAGATGAACCCCTCACCCTCTCCCCGCAGAGCCGGGGCGAGGGGACAAGGCAGAAGGCAAGACGAAGACAGCAAAAGACAGAAACCAAAGCGGCGATGAATTGCCGCAGTCCAAATGAATGAGATGCCAGATGAATGAGATGACAGACATGAACGACACACAAATCACGCCCCTCTTCACTCGCAACCCTGAACTCTTTCATTCCGACGGCACGCCGAAGGCTCAAGGGTTGTATGACCCGGCCAACGAGCATGACTCGTGCGGTGTGGGGTTTGTCGCGCACATCAAGGGGCAGAAGTCTCGGCAGATCGTCGATGACGCTCTGCGGATGCTCAAGCACATGGCTCACCGAGGGGCCTGTGGGTGCGAGACCAACACCGGTGACGGGGCCGGGATTTTGACGGCCATTCCGCACGACTTCCTCTCGCGCGTCGTGCAGGCTGACCTGAACGTCGCGCTGCCAGCACTCGGCACGTATGGCGTGGGACTCGTCTTTCTGCCGACCGATCCGGCTCAACGTCAGATCGCCAAAGAGACCGTCAACAAACTGATCTTCGAGCAGGGCCAGACGCTGCTCGGTTGGAGAAACGTTCCGACCGATGCCGATGGAGCCGACATCGGCCCGTCCGCGCGCGCCGCCGCCCCCGCGTTCGAGCAACTCTTCGTCGCGGCCAAGCCGGGCATCTCGCAGGACGAGTTCGAGCGACAACTGTTCCTGATCCGCAAGCGGGCTTCACACGCCATCCGCGAAGGGAAGCTGGAGCAGGCGCTGCAGTTCTACGCCTGTTCGCTCTCATCGAAGATTCTGATCTACAAGGGAATGCTCACGTCCGAGCAAGTGATGCCGTTCTTCAAGGACCTGCAAGAGGAAGATTACTCGTCGCACTTGGCGATGGTTCACAGTCGCTTCTCGACGAACACGTTCCCGAGCTGGGATCGCGCCCATCCGCAGCGGTACATCGCACACAACGGTGAGATCAACACCGTGCGTGGCAACGGCAACTGGATGTTCGCGCGGCAAGGAATGATGCAGAGCGAGTTGTTCGGGAAGGACCTTCAGAAACTCTTCCCGATCGTCGAGCCGCACTGTTCGGACTCGGGCAACTTCGACAACGCGCTCGAATTGCTCGTCGCCTCCGGTCGCAGTCTGCCCGAAGCGGTGATGATGATGGTCCCCGAAGCGTGGCAGAACCACGACTCGATGCCCGAGGACAAGCGCGCCTTCTACGAATATCACTCGGCATTGCAGGAACCGTGGGACGGCCCGGCGTCGATCTCGTTCACCGACGGCAACGTCATTGGAGCGACCCTCGACCGCAACGGCCTCCGCCCCAGCCGCTACTACGTCACGAAGGACGACCGCGTCATCATGGCGAGCGAAGTCGGCGTCCTCGACATCGACCCGGCCAATGTGAAAGAGAAGGGCCGCCTTCAGCCGGGCAAGATGTTCCTCGTGGACTTCAAGCAAGGTCGGCTCATCCCCGACGAAGAACTCAAGAAGGACTTCGCCAACCGTCGTCCGTACAAGCAGTGGTTGCAAAACCAACGGCTGCTCTTGAACGAACTGCCGCCGGTCGGTGCCCCAGAACGGATGATCGGCGACGAGTTGCTCGCGCACATGCAGTCGTTCGGTTACACGACCGAAACGCTGAAGTTCATGCTCGTCCCGATGATCACAACCAAGAAGGACCCGATCGGTTCGATGGGGGACGACACGGCGTTGGCGTGTCTCAGCGATCAGCCTCGCCCCGTCTACGACTACTTCAAGCAGCTCTTCGCGCAGGTGACGAACCCCGCCATCGACAGCACGCGTGAGGAAGTCATCATGTCGCTCGAATGCTACATCGGTCCCGAGGGGAACCTGTTGGAATCGACCGAGGCGCAGTGTCATCGCCTCGCGGTGCCGCACCCGATCCTGACCAACGAAGAGCTGGCGACGATCAAGCATCTCGACTATCGCGGCTGGAAGACCAAGACGATCGACATCACGTATCCGAAGAACCTCGGTGTCGCGGGCCTGAAGATGTCGCTCGACCGCATCTGCGGCGAGGCCCGTCAGGCGATCAAGGACGGCTACAGCTTGGTCATCCTGTCGGATCGGCTCGCCAGTCCGAACCGTCTGCCGGTCAGCGCGCTCCTCGCGACGGGAGCCGTTCATCATCATCTCGTCTTCAACGAAGAGCGGACTCGCATCGGCATCGTCATCGAAACCGGTGAGGCTCGCGAAGTCCATCACTTCTGTCTGCTCGCGGGCTTCGGCGCCGATGCGGTCAATCCGTACATGGCCTTCGAAGCCCTGTGGCAACTCAAGGACGACGGGGAACTCGGCGGTGATTGGACTCACGATCAGATCACGGCCGCGTACCGCAAGGCGACCAAGCAAGGCATCCTTAAGGTGATGGCCAAGATGGGGATTTCGACGCTGCAAAGTTACAAGGGCGCTCAAATTTTTGAGGCGGTCGGCTTGAGCGACGAGGTCATCAACAAGTGTTTCCGAGGGACGGCCAGCCGCATCAGTGGCGTCGGGTTCGACATCCTCGGCGAAGAAACAGTCCGTCGTCACGAGCAGGGCTATCCGACGCGAGAAGCTCACAACCTGCCGGTCCTCCCCAACATGGGCCTCTTCGCTTGGCGTTCGTCCGGCGAGAAGCACGCTTGGAATCCGCACAACATTGCCAACATCCAGAAGGCCGCGCGACAAGGCGACAAGCTGGCGTATCGCGAGTTCTCGAAGCTCGTCAACGAACAGACGACGCGCGAATGCCATCTGCGCGGGATGCTGAAGTTCAAGACGGGACGAACGGCCGTTCCGCTGGAAGAGGTCGATTCCGTCGAGTCGATCGTGCGTCGCTTCTGCACGGGCGCGATGAGCTACGGCTCGATCTCGGCCGAGGCTCACGAGACGCTCGCCATCGCGATGAACCGCATCGGCGGCAAGAGCAACACCGGCGAAGGGGGCGAGGACTACAAACGCTTCAAGCCCGAGGGCAACGGCGACTCGAAGCGCTCCGCCATCAAGCAAGTCGCGTCGGGACGGTTCGGCGTGACGAGCTACTACCTCACGAACGCCGATGAACTTCAGATCAAGATCTCGCAGGGAGCCAAGCCCGGTGAAGGTGGCGAACTCCCCGGTTACAAGGTCGATAAGATCATCGCCGCGACGCGCCATTCGACTCCCGGCGTGGGCCTCATCAGCCCGCCGCCGCATCACGACATCTATTCGATCGAAGACCTGTCGCAACTGATCTTCGACTTGAAGAACTCGAACCCGTCGGCCCGAGTCAGCGTGAAACTGGTCTCCGAAGTCGGCGTTGGGACGGTCGCGGCCGGTGTGGCGAAAGGTCACGCCGACAAGATCCTGATCTCAGGAGACTCGGGCGGAACGGGAGCCTCACCCCTGACGAGCATCAAGCACGCCGGGATGCCGTGGGAATTGGGCATCGCCGAAACACATCAGACGCTCGTCCTCAACGATCTGCGCAGCCGAGTTCGTCTCGAAACGGACGGCCAACTCAAGACGGGCCGCGACGTGGTCATCGCCTGTCTGCTCGGAGCCGAAGAGTTCGGGTTTGCCACCGCGCCGCTCATCACGCTGGGCTGCATCATGATGAGAAAGTGTCATCTCAATACCTGCCCGGTCGGCATCGCCACGCAAGACCCCGTCCTGCGAAAGATGTTCACCGGCAAGCCCGAACACGTCATCAACTATCTCTTCATGGTGGCCGAAGAGGCCCGTGAGATCATGGCGTCGCTCGGCTTCCGCTCGATCAACGAGATGGTCGGACACAGCGAGGTGCTGGAGTACGACACATCGATCACGCACTGGAAGTTGAAGCATCTCAACTTGGACAAAATTCTCACGCCCGCAACCAAGCCGCACGCGAATGTCCAGACCTACTGCACCATCGCGCAGCAACACGGGATCGAATACCAACTCGACAACGAACTGATCCGCGAAGCACAGGACGCCCTCGTCCACAAGAAGCCGGTTCGTCTGAACATCGAAGTCCAAAACATCGACCGCGCACTGGGAACGATCCTCAGCCACGAAGTCAGCAAGAAGTGGGGCGAACATGGTCTCCCCGATGGGACGATCCACATCCGCTGCAAGGGCTCAGCCGGACAAAGCCTCGGCGCATGGCTCGCGCCGGGTATCACAATCGAAGTCGAAGGTGATGCCAACGACTACGTCGGCAAGGGCTTGTCGGGAGGTCGCATCATCGTCTTCCCGCCCGCCGCTTCGACCTTCAAACCCGAAGACAATATTTTGATTGGCAACGTGGCTTTGTACGGTGCGACTGAAGGTGAAGCCTTTTTCCGTGGTCGCGCTGCCGAACGCTTCTGCGTTCGCAACTCGGGTGCCTCGTGCGTCGTCGAGGGTGTCGGCGACCACGGCCTCGAATATATGACGGGCGGCTGCGCCGTGATCCTCGGCCCGACCGGTCGCAACTTCGCCGCAGGCATGTCGGGCGGCGCGGCCTATGTCTACGACAAGCACAACGCCCTGCTCGGCAACTGCAATCTGGAGATGGTCGAACTGGAAAAGGTCATCGCCCCCGAAGACCTCGCCACCCTGAAAGACCTCCTCGCTAAACACCACAAACACACCGGGTCCACAGTCGCCTCGAACATCCTCCAAAACTGGGACGACGAACTCCCTTACTTCGTGAAGGTCATGCCCATCGACTACAAACGCGCGCTCGCCGAACAGAAGAAGGAACTGGCAAAGGCATAAGACTTTGAACCACGAAATACGCGAAAGTTAAAGCCGAAGAAAAAGTAAGACCGAGGGGAAATGTTAAAGCGGCAGGGACGGCGTGCTTACTCGTGATGGTAGTGCGACGAAGGTTGACGCCAAAATTATTTCGCCCTTGACCTGGTATTCCTTTCGAGTATTTCGTGTGTTTGGTGGATCCAAACCCTTCCATGTGCGCGGGTGAAGTAATGGCTGAGATTGTCTATCCAAAAGAGTCGTATGAAGTACAGGGAGCGTGCTTCGAGGTTTACAAAGACAAGGGATGCGGCTTTTTGGAAGATGTGTATCAGGAGTGCTTGGAGATCGAATTAGAACTGAGGGGCATACCCTTTCATGTTCAGGCTCAGATGCCGCTGACAGACAAAGGCCGCAAGTTGAAGTCGGTCTACAAGCCGGACTTCATCATCGACAACAAGATCGTCTTGAAAATCTAAAGCCGTTTCAGAGTGGATCGACATTCATTGCGCACAGGTTCAAAACTATTTGAAGGGAACGGGACTTCGCCTCGGCCTGCTGTCAACTTCAACCACTATCCCAAGGTCGAATTCGAACGCATCGTCCTTTGATTCTCCCGCTTTCCTTTTCGTGTCTTACGTGTATTTCGTGGTTCAATTCTTCTTGGTATTCAAATGGGCAAGCCAACCGGTTTTAAAGAGTTTCTCCGTCAGGTTCCGAATGAGCGGGATGCGAAGTTGCGCATTCTCGATTGGAACGAGTTTCATGAGCACATGCCCGAGTCTGAGTTGAAGACTCAGGGGGCACGGTGCATGGATTGCGGGGTGCCGTTCTGTCACACCGGCACGCTGATGGCAGGCATGGCGGCGGGGTGTCCGGTGAACAACCTGATCCCCGAGTGGAACGACCTCGTCTATCACGGGCACTGGCGTGAGGCGCTCGATCGGCTCCACAAGACGAACAATTTCCCCGAGTTCACCGGGCGAGTCTGTCCCGCGCCGTGTGAGGGTTCGTGCGTGTTGGGGATCACGAACCCGGCCGTCACGATCAAGAACATCGAATGTTCGATCATCGACCACGGGTTCGAGCAGGGCTGGGTTCTGCCCAATCCGCCGCGAAAGAGGACCGGCAAGCGAGTCGCAATCGTGGGGAGCGGTCCCGCTGGGCTGGCCGCTGCGGCGCAACTCAACAGCGTCGGGCATGAAGTCACCGTATTTGAACGAGCCGACCGAATCGGCGGTCTGCTGATGTACGGCATTCCGAACATGAAGCTCGAAAAGCACATCGTTCAGCGCCGCGTGGACCTGCTCGCGACCGAGGGGGTCAACTTCAAGACGAACACCGAAATTGGACGCGACATCAGCGCGATGGACCTGCGCGAGCAATACGACGCCATCGTCCTGTGTACCGGCGCGACCAAGCCACGCGACCTGCCGATCCCCGGACGGCAGCTCAAGGGAATCCACATCGCGATGGAGTTCCTGCACGGGAACACCAAGAGCCTGCTCGATTCGCAGTTGGCCGACGGCAAGTACATCAGCGCGAAGGACAAGCACGTCGTCGTGATTGGCGGCGGCGACACCGGCAACGACTGCATCGGCACGTCGATGCGGCACGGCTGCAAGAGCCTCGTGAATCTCGAAATCGTCCCGATCTCGCCTGAAGAACGAGCGGCCAACAACCCGTGGCCTCAATGGCCGCGCATCTTCCGAGTGGACTATGGCCACGCGGAAGTTGCCGCGGTCTTCGGCGAAGACCCGCGCCTGTTCAGCACGACCACGGTGGAGTTCCTCGGCAACGACAAGGGCGAACTCCGTGCCCTCAAGATCGCCAAGGCCGAACCCGCTCCGCCGTTCAAGGTGATCCCCGGCACCGAGAAAGAAATCCCGGCCGATCTCGTCTTCCTCGCGCTCGGTTTCCTCGGCCCCGAATCGCCAGTGGCCGAACAACTCGGCGTGAAGCTCGACCCAAGGTCCAACTACGAGGCGACGCACGGCACCTTCAACACCAACGTCTCCGGAGTCTTCTCCGCCGGCGACTGCCGCCGAGGCCAAAGCCTCATCGTCTGGGCCATCAACGAAGGCCGCGGAGCTGCCCGAGAGTGCGACAAGTACTTGATGGGCAAAAGCGACCTGCCATAATCGGGCCGAAGGAGACCAGTCATGACCACTGAAACCGTGACCTCGACAAAAGAACTCTTGACGGAGTTCGTTCGCGACATGCCCGACAAGATCACGTTGGCAGAGGCCATCGAGGAACTGCAGATTCTCGCGGCGCTCAAGGAGGCGCAGGCTGACTCGGCCGCCGGACGAGTTATCTCGCACGAGGAAGCCTGCCGGCGGATGGAATCATGGATTACGAAGTAACGTGGATCGAACGATCCCTGTGTGACCTCGAGGCCATCTACGACTACATCACGGCTGACAACCCACAGGCCGCAGCGAAGGTCGTTCGCGGAATTCGTGCTCAAGTCGAGTTACTTCGCACCGTTCCCCAGATGGGGCCGCGATACCGCTGTCGCTTGATCGGAGATATCCGACAAACGATCTCTGGCAAGTACCGCATCTTCTACGAAGTTTTCGAGTCTGAGCAGCGAGTCGAAATCCTCACTATCTGGCACAGCTCCCGACAAGAACCGGAACTTTGAGTCATGCGTATTGCCCTCGGATGTGATCACGGCGGCTTCCCGCTCAAGCAGCGCATTGCTTCTGTCGTGCAGGCGGCGGGGCATGAGGTTGTGGATTGTGGGACCGACTCGAATTGTTCGGTCGATTACCCGGACTTCGCGCGAGTGGTGGGGGAGACGATCCTCGCCGGGAAGGCGGAGCGCGGCATCCTGCTCTGCGGGAGCGGCGTCGGGATCAGCGTGGCGGCGAACAAGATCCCAGGCATTCGAGCGGGAGTCTGCCACGACATCTATTCGGCACATCAGGGAGTCGAGCACGACGACATGAACGTCCTCTGTCTCGGAGCACGCATCGTCGGCGATGAGGTCGCGGTCGAATTGGTCCGCGCGTTTGTGAACGCTCAGTTCACGAATGAAGAACGCCACGTGAGGCGACTCAACAAGCTGCTCGACATCGAACGCGACGCCCTCGCGGGGAAGTTTGTTCGGTCATAGCGGCTGATCCAAAGCAGCGATCGAGCGTTCCTGCGGCGTCACTTTCGGAATGTCACGCTAGAGGATTGCTGTCTCGTGGAAGCTGAACGTCGTTGGTCCGTGTTGCGAACTCTGGGAGCCCTCATTGGATTCAGCTTCCTCGTGTGGCTGGCGCTCGTGTGCTTCGACTTTTTCGGCGGCTCGAAGTTGGTGGTCGGTCCGGAGACCACGTTTGTGAACGGGCCGCTGACGACTGAGGGGCTGATCGACTACGAAGCGGCTTTGCACGAACGACTCTCGGTGGGGGTGTCGCCGGACAACAACGCGGCCGTGTTGCTTGACCGGGCGTTCGGTCCCGCAGCCATCTCGCCACATCTGCGAGTGCGGTACTTCAAGTGGCTGGGAATTGAGCCGCTTCCCGAGCGGGGTGATTACGTTGTGAACCAAGCCGCGTTCGCACAACAAAAGCTGGGCGGAGTCCCTGACGTTGCCGAACGACAAGCGACGATCTTCGACGAATTGCGACGGGCGCAACAACGACCGTGGACTCGCGACGAATGTCCTTTGGCGGCCGAGTGGCTGGCGGCGAACGAGAAACCGCTGGAGTTGATCGAGGCCGCGACGAAGCGGTCGAACTTCTATGCACCACTTGTCAAAGCGGAACAACTGGCGGTGGGCGAATCGAACATTCAGAGCGTGCGTGAGGCGGCTCGGCTACTCGTCACGCGCGCGATGTTTCGGTTGGGGGAAGACGATGTTGCCGGTGCGTGGTCTGACCTGCTGGCCTGTCACCGATTGGCTCGACTGCTCGGGCAGCGACCGCAATCGACGATCGTGTTTCTTGTCGCCGTGGCTGTTGATGCCGCCGCGACCGCCGGAGATGCCGCATTGATCGCTCACGGTCTGTCGGTGGAGCAGGCTCGGCTCTGTTTGGCTGACCACACCGCGTTGCCCGAGATCATCTCTGTCGTCGAGGTGCTTCAGCTTGGCGAACGCTTGGTCTGCTTGGACTCGATGCAATCCACGTCCGTCGGTGCGGGCTTCGACTTGAACGTGACACTACGTCGTGTGAACAGCAGGTTTGATGACTCGATCGCGGCGATGAAACTGAAGGACAATCAGAAACGGCGTGAGGCGTTGGACAAGTTGAGTGCCGATCTCAACCAGCGAGCGAAGACCAACCGCCAGCCACTCCGATTGGTGGCGGGGTTTGTGATCAGTCCTCGCAAGGCGATTAGTAACTCGGTGAGCGACACTCTGATCGCGATGATGGAACCCGTCTTCGCACAAGCTCTGAAGTCCGACGACCGAGTCCGCATCAAGAGCGACCTCGTTCGAGTCGGCTTTGCCCTCGCCGCGTGTCGAGCGGAACGGGGTGGCTATCCGATGGGACTGGATGATCTCGTTCCGAAGTACCTCGCCGCGTTGCCGACGGATCGGATGAATGACCAGCCGCTGCGATACGTCGTGCGTGAGAGCGGCTTCCTGATTTACAGCGTGGGTGCGAATGGACGTAATGATGACGGTGCCAATGCGGAACGGCAGAATCAGGACGACATCTCCTTCGAAGCTCCGCCGCCCTGAACTTTTTTGGGCTGAGGCCTAACGCGGTTGGAATTGCGCCCTACCTGGAAAGCGGCAGCGTGCGCACTGCGGGGACGTGGACGACCTCGAAGCGAGTTTGATCCGGTCCCCGGCGCTTGGCAGCGTACATCGCTTCGTCTGCGTGTTGGATGCAGTCTTCCCCGTCGAGATCGCCCATTTGGAACGTGACGACTCCGAGACTGAACGTGAGTGACGGGTGATTACGTTCGACGAAGTGTCTCAGTGCGGCTCGTAATCTTTCGGCGATCAGTGTCGCTTGCTCGTGATCGACCTCGGACAGGACCAGCAGGAACTCATCGCCTCCAAGCCGGCCGACGCAATCGTACGGGCGTGTGTGTTGTCGCAGCGCGACGCCGATCTGCCGCAACGCCATGTCGCCTGCAAAATGGCCACCTCGATCATTGATCCCCTTAAAGCCGTCGCAGTCGAACAGGGCGAGCGTGAAGGGCCGACCGAAACGGCGAGTGCGGCTCAGTTCCGCATCGAGTGCCTCGATGAGTGCCTGCCGGTTGGAAAGCCCGGTGAGCGAGTCGAGCCGAGCGAACCGATGGGACTCCGCGAGCCGCTCGCGTAGGCGATTCATCCAGATGACCAGCCACAGTGCGACGAGCAGTCTCATCGCCTGACCGAACACAAGCTGCGACCAGTCTTCTGTGCGAGACGTTTCGATCCCGCTCCAAGTGAGCAGTGTGATCGCGCTCGAGCCGAGAGCGACTGCACGCGAACAGGACCAACCCAGCACAACGAGCAACGCGATCATCAGCCAAGTGGCGGGGAGCGCGATCGGCTCTGAGGCATCCGCGAATCGGCAACAGGTGACGAGTGCAAGACCCGCCAACAACAGCGTTGGGCGAATGAACGCCCGCGCAGCGGGACGACTGCCAGCCATTGCAGACCGCGCGGCAAATGAGTGATCGGTGGCAGTGTGATCGGGCGTTAGCATCGAGTGACAGTCGAGAGTGACATTGCTGACAGTGGGGACGTTTCCAAGCGTCGGGCGGATGGTACTGATTTCGCAGAGTGACCACACACTTGCGCGGTGAGCTGACGAGTCGATTGCATCGATGCGTGACCGCGATAACCTGTCGCGTGCCAGACTGCGTTGTACTACTCGATCCCGAATTTTTGTCGGGTCGCGCGCATTGGGATTGTCTGAAAGTAGCCTTCATCGCTCCGCGTGAACAACGCCACTGTCTGAACGGAGAAATCCCGATGATCAAAACTGGTCGAAGTTGGAAGTACCTCACGTCACTGATCGCCGTCGCGGGGCTGTGCTGTACAGCGGGGCCGCGTTCGCTGTTGGCCGACAACGTGGCGCAGCGCGATCCCCAAGCCAAGCCGAACATCGTGTTTATCTTGGCGGACGACTTGGGCTACGGTGATCTTGGCTGCTTTGGACAGAAAAAGATTCGCACGCCGCATCTCGACAAGCTGGCCGCCGGGGGGATGCGGTTCACGCAGCATTACTCGGGCAACGCGGTCTGTGCTCCGTCGCGATGTGTGCTGATGACGGGCAAGCATCCGGGACATGCGTTCATCCGGAACAACCGCGAAGCGAAGCCCGAGGGCCAGTACCCGATTCCCGCTGAGACTGTGACGCTCGGCAAGTTGCTGCAAAGCCAGGGCTATGTGACGGGGGCGTTTGGCAAGTGGGGACTTGGCGGGCCGGAGTCCGAAGGGCGGCCACTCCAGCAGGGGATCAACCGGT
Organism: Schlesneria paludicola DSM 18645; assembly: GCA_945862235.1. GTDB lineage: Bacteria > Planctomycetota > Planctomycetia > Planctomycetales > Planctomycetaceae > Schlesneria > Schlesneria paludicola_A. Next base: position 26,964 of record CAMAYU010000033.1, on the reverse strand, counting down.
TCTTCGGCTACAACTGTCAGGCGGTCGCGCACAGTTTTTATCCCGCTTCACTGTGGGACGATGAAAAACGCTTTCCGTTGAATTCGCCTGCAATACCGGGTCATCAACCCAAGCTGCCCGACGGAGCCGATCCGCTCGACCCCAAGAGTTACACGGGCTTCACCGGTCAGGTGTACTCGGCCGATGTCATCGCCGAGCAGGCCTTGAAGTTCATCCGCGACAACAAGGACCGACCGTTCTTCCTCTACGCACCGACGACGATCCCGCATTTGGCGTTGCAAGCTCCGGCCGACGCGTTGAAAGAGTACGACGGTACGTTTCCGGATGATCCACCCTATGTGGGCGGTCGTGGCTACGTCCCCAATTTCGCGCCGCGAGCGACCTATGCGGCGATGGTCACGCGGATGGATCTGCATGTCGGCAAGATGGTGGCTCTCATCCAAGAACTGGGGCTGACCGAGCAGACCATCTTCGTCTTCAGCTCCGACAATGGGCCGCTGTATGACAAGCTGGCCGGAACCGACTGCGAGTTTTTCGAGTCGGCCGGGCCATTGCGCGGTCGGAAGGGATCGTTGTACGAAGGCGGCTTCCGGGTGCCGACGCTCGCCGCATGGAAGGGGCGCATCCCGAGCGGCATCACGTCGGATCGCGTGACTGGATTTGAGGACTGGCTACCCACGCTGCTCGATCTGGCAGGAGCGGCCAGTGCGACGCCCCGCGATCTCGACGGCATCAGCTTCGCCTCAACGTTGCTCGGCCAGACACAGCCGCCGCGTCCGTTCCTCTATCGCGAGTTCCCTGGTTACGGCGGACAAGCCTCGTTACGAATGGGCGATTGGAAGGGAGTCGTCCAGAAGCTGCTACCGCAGAACAAACAACCGGGCCAGCCGTGGAAGATCGAACTCTACGATTTGAAGAACGATGTCGCGGAGGCTCACGATGTCGCCGCCATTCATCCAGAAGTTGTCGAACGGATCGACAAGCTTATGCGAGCACAACACACCCCATCGGCAGAGTTTCCGTTCCCGGTACTCGACCGCCGATGATGTGATTGTGTCCATCCGCACTTCCCGACTAAACGGCCGGAGCAAACTTCACAGTATCACTTCTCATGGTGCTGCGAAGGCCCAGGACTTTCGGACATCGTTGTCGAGATGCTGCGAACATCCTCGCCGACGCTGCGGGTTGGTGTGACGGAGCCAGATCACGCCGCGCGGCGAGCGGGTTCGGCAAACGCGGGAGAGATCGAAGAACTGAGCCGATTCCAGTCGTGAGCTGCCAGACTTTGCAAGACGGCGTCGGCGACGATCATCGCCTGCAGCGCTTGTTCGCCATCGACGTGAGGCGAACCACCGTGGCTCACGCAATCGACGAATTCGATCAACTCCTGCGTGAGGGCGTCGGGGCCGGAGGCGTTGATTGTCGGAGACTCCACCGAAACGAAGCGACCGAAAACGTCTTTCTTCAGTTGCTCGATGTCGGCTCCCGGTTGGCGAGCCAAGTCGAGTGGAGCCGGTCCAAACTTCAAAGCGTCTGAGGGCGCGAACCGTTTCACTTCGCGCGTGTGCATGTCGCAGGTCACGCAGCCGCTGGCCGACCACGCTTGAAGCGATCGAACCGCTGTCGGGCTGATCCGGCTGGCAGTCAGGTCCGCGACGCAACCGTTCTCAAAACGTAGACGGGCCTGAGCGACATCTTCATGACCACCCATGACTGTCGTGCCGAATGCTTCGACGCTGCGGAGTAAACTGCGGACGAGAGACAGCACGAGATCAATATCGTGAATCATCAGATCGTGAACGACACCGATGTCGGTCGAGCGGAACGTGTAGCCGCTGGTTCGTTCGGCGCGAATGTACTTCGGCTCGACAATCAGCGGCGCGGCGGCTTGGAACGCCGGGTTGAATCGCTCGATGTGCCCGACTTGGAGCAGTGTCCCTTGTCGCGAGGCCAGCCTGACGAGTTCTCTCGCGTGAGTGACGTTGGCCGCCAGAGGCTTCTCGACCAGCACAGGGATGCCCGCTTCGAGAAACGCTCCCGCCACGGCGCGATGGGCGACCGTCGGGACGACGACCGAGACCGCATCGATCACATCGCGACTCAGCAACTCGCGGTAGTCGGCGACCCAGCGCGTGCGACATTTGGCCGCGATCTCTTCCCCTTGTTCCGACCGACTGTCCGCCACAGCGACCAGCTCGACATCGGGCAACTCACTCAGAATCCGCGCGTGATGTCGTCCGAGAGCACCGACACCGACAACCGCCAATCGCAACCGAGGCATGGTGAGAATCTTGAAAGAGGGAGTGGGCAGTGGATAGAAGAATGGAAATGGAACGTCATCGTGTGACAGCGGTTTTAGATTCTTTGTTCGTCGCTACGGTGCATCGTCCGAAGACGTTTGGATGAGTGCAAAGTGCAAGTTGCAGAAGTGACTCGTCCAGAATCATTTTGCACTTCTCACTGTTTTTGTTGATGGCGGCTCTGCCACGTGAAGAAACTAATCCCTGCATCCTGTCCCCTGCTTCGCCTGTCTCACGCCGCACGGCGTTCGGACTCGGCCGCAGGTTGATTGCGGTACGCCTCGCGGCCGCGACCGTTCTTGCCCTTTTGAGTCCACTCGACGAAGTTCAGCAGCGTCATCAGTTCGAGCGGCATCACGCCGTCCGACTTCTCGACGAGCAGCGAGCGGACTTCTTCGATCTTCTTGTGTTCGCGATACATCAGCTTGAAGGCTTGGCGGACGAGCGAGATCGCGGAATCCGAGATGCCTCGCCGGCGCATACCGACCACGTTGATCGTGGCGATCTCGGGATCATCCGCGCTGATCGACATCATGTACGGCGGCACGTCCTGCACGACGCGGCACATCCCGCCCACGAACGAGCCGGTCCCCAGCGTGCAGAAGTGACTGATGGCTGAGTTGCCCGAGACGATGGCGTAGTCGTGAACGTGAACGTGCCCTGCCAGCAGCACGCCGTTCGTCAGGATCGTGTTGTTGAAGACGTGGCAGTTGTGAGCAACGTGGGCGTTGGACATCAAGAAGTTGCGGTTGCCGATCCGCGTGATGCCATCTTCCTTGTCGGCACCACGATTCACGGTCACGCCCTCGCGGAAGAGGTTGTCGTCACCGATCTCGACCTTCGTCGGCCCACCCGCGTAGCAAAAGTCTTGTGGCTCGCCCCCGATGACGGCGCACGGGAAGAAACGATTTCGCTCGCCAATCGTCGTATGTCCGGTGAGGGTCACGTTGTTGTCGAGCTTGCAGCCGTTGCCCAGAACCACGTGAGGACCAACGACACAGAACGGGCCGATGTCGATGTCGTCACCCAGTTGAGCCTGCGGGTCGATGTGAGCGAGCGGCGAGATGCGATGGGCCATGAGTAAGTCCTTCGGAAGTCTTGTTCGTCGAGGATGACGTTAGCGACAAAAGAGGTGAGCCGGGTGGCATCCGCCCCCCGGACTCTTGCGTTCACAGTTCGGAATCCGGGGGCTGACGCCACCCGGCTCACCTAGTTCGCTCTTGTGCCGGTCACGTTAAGGTTTTTGAGGGAGTACGGCGCGAGATCCCATTCAGGCGGCTCGCAAGAGCGGATGAGCGTGTGTTGTCGATGCCAATACCTGACGGCAGATCGCGTGGTTCTGATTGTGTCCCGAGCGATACGCGCGGAAGTGACCGTGGATGTCGCAGCCGAGCAGCGCGAAGTCGCCGATGCAGTCGAGCACCTTGTGGCGCACGCACTCGTCGGCCACTCGCAGTTCATTACCGATCACGCCGTCGGGGCCGAAGACCAGCAGGTCTTTCTCGGTAACGCGGCTGCCGTAACCTTGAGCTTTCAACGCGGCGACCTCGGCTTCGAGGACAAACGTGCGAGCGAATGCCAAGTTGGCGACGAAGGCTTCGGGCGAGAACTCGAACGTCAGCAGTTGCGGCTTGATCGGCGAACGCGGGCCGTAGTCGAGTTCGTAGCTGATGACGAGCGTGCGGCGAAAGACCGGACCGGCGGTGATCTCGGACTGATTCCCCTCGGCCGCAGTGCGCGAAGGCTGTCTCAGGACGAGAACTTCGCGTCGCGCGGATTGCTCGACGATGCCGGCCTCAAGCAAGACGTGAACGAAGTCGAGACTCGATCCATCCGCGCCCGGTGCTTCGCTGGCGTTGAGTTGCACGAGACAGTTGTCGATCTGCAATCCGGCCAGTGCGGCCATGACGTGTTCGATCAGTTCGACTGTCGCGGCTCCGTTCGAGATTGCCGTGCGGCGTTGTCGCGGGACGACGTGTGCGAGAGTCGCGGGGATCGGCTTGGTTCCCGGCAGATCGACGCGTTGGAAGCGGATGCCCGTTCCGTCGTCTGCGGGAAGAAAGCGGAGCGCGACATCAGCCCCCGTCAGGAAGCCAAAGCCGTGGAACTCGGCCGGACGCGCGATGGTCCGTTGAAGTCGCGAGTGCAAAGTTCCCTCCTCCGTGTCTCGGGGTCGATGGCGTGCGGAAGGCGATCTCGTTCCCGCACCTAGGATGGACGCCCCGTCCGTCCGAGTCACAACAACAGGCCGGAACGGACGAGGCGTTCATCCTACGGAGAGACCCCTGCGCGACCGGCTGTGCGAAGATGCAGCCGACCCCGGCAAGTGATCACCGGGGTCGGCTGGCAATGATCCCACTGACGAGCGAGGCTCAGTTTGGCGAAGTGCCAGGCTTCTTCGTCGTTTTAGGAGCAGCAGCCGGAGCAGCCGAAGCCGCTGGCGTGTACTTGCGGTTCAGGTAGTCGAGCACCGAGACGGTGATGTCGTCTTCGGGCTTGTGATAGACGACCTGACGATTCATCCCCTGAAGCAGGTTCTGAGGATTCTCGGTGTCCAACTCTTCGCGGTTGAAGCGAATGACGAGCGTGTACTTGTAGAAGTCGGCATAGCGCTTTACGGCATCCGAGGTCTCGTTGTAGACCTGCAAGTAAATCTGCGATTCCTTCTTGAGGAAGTCGCGCGACGCACTGCGGCGGAAGGTCTCGAACTCGGCGGCCTTCTTCACGATGACCTGCTCGGCCTTCGTGAATTCGGGGCCGCCTTCAGCGAGGCCCTTCATCGTCTTCTGCATCTCGCCCAACTCGGCTTGCATCAGCTTGGCTTTTTCTTCGCTGGCGCTGATCTCTTCCTTCAGCTCTTCACGCAGGCTCTCGAACTTCTTGTAGTTCTTGAAAACGTGGGCCATGTCGATCAGTCCCACTTTGTGCGGTGCGTTGTTGGACGCAGCAGCAGCCGGGGCGGCTTCCTTGTTTTGGCTCCAAGCATTGCCACTCAGAGTCAGAACGCCTGCAAGCAGGGCGAGGGCGAATGCCCCAAAAATGGTTCTCTTCACGGCGAATGCACTCCTTTGCGTGGCCGAAGGGATGGGATCATGCTCAACGAGCAACGTGTCCGTTCGCGTCGAGCCAATCCAAGACTCTCGCAATCACAGACGCCCGCTAATGTTCGACAGACTCAGCGGGGCGGCGGCATTTTGCACACGGCCGATTTCTCGTCAAGACGAAGGTAGCCAATGTTTTTTGATCGAAACACGATTTCAAAACAAACACGCCTCGACCGGCGGCTTTCGCGGGAGAGACGCGATCTGATTGCAGGCTGGCGCTCATCTGAGCGGGGCGGCGGGGCGGCAGCCCAATGGCACTCACTTTGAGCGGCACGGCGCTAGCCGCCGGTAAACGGAGTTGTGTTTCCAAGCAAAGAACCGGCGGCTAGCGCCGTGCCGCTCACGGAGTGAATGACAAAGTGAGTGCCATTGGGCGTCAGCCCTGCTTCGTTCAACTCAGAACCAGGGGGCTGACGCCGCCCCGCTCAGAAACACGAAATAGGGCTGACGCCCAAGTGGGGACTCAACAACATCCGGTCGGACCGCAGCAGTTCGAGTCCGTGGCGAGCGGTAGCATCGTCCATGAGTCGGCGCGGGGTAAAGTCTCGATCTGAGATGGTGGGTCACAGCATGAAGTCCCTTCGCAACAGGAGCTGACCTCGTTGATGAAGAGCATCTGGCCTGCATACGGTTCGCGCCGCAATGTGTCGGAAACTTGCTGGCAGACCGCGACGCGCTGGCCGCGCGAGAAGGATTGACCATCGTCGTTCTGCACCGATTTCCAAGGGCCGCGATACACCACGTCCGTCGCGTTTGAGCCATCCCAGTCGGCGCAGCAATTCGGCGGCAGCTTGTGAGCGCGCACGGTGAGACTCCGAAACTCGATCCCTGCCACGATCTGCCATGGCTCGGACTGACGTTCGAGAATCTCCAAGCCGCCGAATCCAGCGGCCTCAAACGCAGCGAGAAACCCGTCCTCACGGAACGCACCGCTTAAGCAGCCGCTCCACAGGGTCGAGTCATTTTGAAGTGCCACGGGAATGTCGGCGTTCGACACGATGTCGCTGATGACCGCGCGGCCTCCCACTTTCAACACGCGATGAATCTCGCTGAAGAGTTGCCGCCGGTCTTCGGAACGTACGAGATTCAAGACGCAGTTCGAGACGACGACATCGACCGATTCATCGGCCACCAGTGGCGAAGTCCTTCGCAACTCGTCGGCGCGTTCGTGAGCGCGCAGCCACGCGGAACTCGATCCAATCGGCTCCATGCTCAACGTCACTTCAAGTTGCTCCAAGTCGAGCTTCAAATCTTGGATCTGCCCTTTGCGGAAGCTCACGTTTTCAAAGCCGATGTGCCGCGCGACCTCCGGCTGTGACCGACGGGCCAGCGCGAGCATGTCTTCATTGCAGTCGATGCCAATCACGCGACCGGTCGGTCCCACGACCTGCGCCGCGATGAAGCAAATTTTCCCGCCGCCCGAACCGAGATCGAGGACCGCGTCACCCGGTCGCACATACTTCGACGGATCGCCGCAGCCGTAGTCTCGCTCGAGGACCTCGCGTGGGATCGCGCCGAGAAATCGCGGGTCGTAAGAGACCGGGCAACAGAGCGCGGCCTCTTGAGTCTTCGAGGCTTCCGAGTATCGATCCCGCACGGCGGCGGAGACATTCAACGTCACAAGGTCAGTCACAGTCAGCTACCCTGAAAGTAGGTCCATGCGGAGGAAGTGAGGAACAACTAGCCCGACGCGCCAGCGAGGGCTTCGCGTGAAATGACCGCGAAGCCCTCGCTCGCGCGTCGGGCTAGTTGTGAAATGCGTTCCCATGATCGGAGCGTGCCGCATCAATCCTCGCGGTACGTTGCATACGAATTGAAAGTCTCCCACAGCGAGACCTCTTTCACCGGCAGCCGATGCGACTTGGCGAAGTCATAGATCAGCTTCGCGATGCTTTCCGCCGTGGGGTTCTCTGAGACAAGGAACATCGGCTCACCCATGTCTTGCAGGATCGGCACGATCGGATCGGCTTCGTGGAGGATCATGCGGTGATCGAGATTGGCGTCGATCCAACCGGCGACGTGTTTCTTGATGTCCGAAAAATCGACGACCATTCCACGATGGTCCAGCTGCGCCCCTTCGAGGACGATCACCGCCTTGCCGTTGTGGCCATGCAGGTGCTTGCACTTGCCGTCGTAATTGAGCAGCCGGTGTCCGTAACAGAAGTCGATCTCTTTGGTCACGCGAAACATGGCGACATCCTGAAGTGAGCAAATCGTGTGGGCCGAATTCGAGGCCGATTCTAGGAGCGGTCTCACGCGCGAACAACCGGCTTACAGGTGAGGCAAAAGGATTGTGGATTGCGACGTTTTCATCGCGACCGCCAGACGGCTAAAGTCTGCCGGCTGGATTGAAGACAAAGCCTCATCGCACACTCCCTCCTCAACTTGCAGAACGTTGCTTCATGCTTACGACCCGTGACTCTTTGCGTTCGTGCCGTTGTTCTCTGTTGTGCCTCAGCGCCGTGGTGGTGATCGGCGTGAGTCGTGTTGCTGCCGCCGATGTGCCGCTCGAATACAACCGCGACATCCGGCCGATCTTGGCGGAGAACTGCTTCGCTTGCCACGGGCCGGACAGCGCGGCTCGCAAGGGAGAGCTGCGGCTCGACAAGCGCGAGGCGGCGGTTGAGAAGAAGGCCGTCGTGCCGGGGAAGGTGAGTGAGAGCGAACTCATCAAACGGATCTTGTCGCTCGACGCCGACGAGGTCATGCCGCCGGTCGCCACGAAGAAGAAGTTGACGGTCGCTCAGAAGGATGTACTGACGCGATGGGTCGAGCAGGGGGCGGAGTATCAGCAGCACTGGTCGTTTCTCGCTCCGACTCGTCCGACATTGCCAGATGTCAAGAACGAGGCGTGGGTGAAGAATCCGATTGATCGGTTCGTGTTGGCGAAGCTCGAAGCGGCGGGGTTGAGTCCCGCGCCGGAGGCCGATCGGCGGACGCTGGCGCGGCGGCTGAGTCTCGACATCATCGGGTTGCCGCCCGCGCCGGAAGTGGTCGAGCAGTTCGTGGCCGATCCAGCTCCGAACGCCTACGAAAAGCTCATCGACACGCTGATGGAGTCGAAGCACTGGGGCGAGCATCGCGGGCGCTACTGGCTCGATGCGGCTCGCTACGCCGACACGCACGGCATTCATTTCGACAACTACCGTGAGAACTGGGCCTACCGCGCGTGGGTCATTGATGCCTTCAACAAGAACCTGCCGTTCGATCAGTTCACGGTCGAGCAGCTTGCGGGCGACCTCTTGCCGAACCGGACTCTGGACCAGCAAGTCGCGTCGGCCTTCAACCGCTGCAACATCACGTCGAGCGAAGGGGGCGCGATCGCCGAGGAATATCTCGTTCTCTACAACCGCGATCGGACAGAGACGACCTCACAGGTATGGCTTGGCCTGACGGCGGGCTGCGCGGTCTGTCACGATCACAAGTTCGACCCGCTCAGCCAGAAAGAGTTCTACGAACTGGCCGCGTTCTTCAACAACACGACTCAGGCGGCGATGGACGGCAACATCAAGGACACGCCGCCCGTGATCGTCGTCCCGCAGCCGGAAGATCGTCCGAAATGGGAAGCCGTTTCCAAGGACCTGGCTTCCACGAAGACTCTGCTGGAGGGCCGGAAGCAGGAGGCTCGGCCCGACTTCGAGACGTGGTTGACGGCCGCGACGCCCGAACAGTTCGCCGCCGCCGTCCCCTCCGACAAGCTGGTTCTGCACGCGCCGTTTAACGAAGGTCAAGGAGAAGAGTTGTCGGTCACGGTCGCCGGTCAGGCGAAGACGATCGCCGTGCCAAAGGCCAACTGGATCGAAGGCCATGTCGGCGCGAAGGCTCTCAAAATCCAACCCGAGACGCTGATCGAATGGCCCGAGGTCGGGAACTTCGACATCAACCAAGCCTTCTCGTGCGGGATGTGGGTCAAGATTCAGAAGCGAAACGTGACGGGATCGCTGATCGCCCGCATGGAGGAAGCGGACACCGGCCATCGCGGCTGGGACATCTGGCTCGAAGGAGGCCGCATCGGCATGCACGTCGTCAGCAAGTGGCCCGACGATGCCCTGAAGACCGTCGCCACGTCTGAGGTCAAGGTGAACGAGTGGCACCATGTCCTCGTCACGTGCGACGGATCGGGGAAGGCTGACGGGATCAAGATCTATTACGACGGAACGCCTCAGCCGACGACCAATCCCGTCAACGTCCTCAAGTCCACGACGAAGACAAAGGTACCGCTCAAGCTGGCTCAGCGAACGTCGTCTTCGCGCGTGAACGACTTCGCGCTGCAAGACCTGCGCATCTATGAGAAAGTTCTCGACGCGAGTGAGGTGCAGCGGCTCGCCCGTTCGACTCGCGCGGCGTCTCTGGCCCTGAAGCCCGCCGACAAACGGAGCGACGCCGAAAAGAACGAACTGTTCGACTGGTGGCTGACGGCGCTCGACAAGGTTTATCAGGAGCGGCAGGTGGAGGTACACGGCCTCGCCGCCGAAGAGGCCACGCTGCGCGGTCGCGGAACGATCGCCCACGTCATGCAGGAAAAGGGAGAAGGGGCGATGGCCTTCGTGCTGCATCGAGGCGAATACGACAAGCGACGCGATCAGGTGAAACCCTCAACGCCCGCGGTGCTGCCCGCGTGGTCGGAAGACCAGCCGCGCAACCGGCTCGGCTTGGCGAACTGGCTGCTGCGTCCCGAACACCCGCTCACCGCCCGCGTCACCGTGAACCGCTTCTGGCAGGAGTTGTTCGGCCGTGGCCTCGTCCGCACGTCGGAAGACTTCGGTGTCAGCGGCGAGCTGCCGTCAAACCAAGAACTGCTCGACTGGCTGGCCAACGAGTTCCGAGAGGGGACTCCGTCTCTTGTTCCCGAATTCGACCTCGCCAAGAACCCGCAACGACCGTGGGACATCAAACGGTTCTTCAAGCTGCTCGTCACCTCGGCGACGTACCGCCAAGCGGCTGTCACGACGCAGGAAAAGCTTGAAAAGGATCCGGCCAATAAATTGCTGTCGCGCGGCCCGCGCTTCCGCATGGATGCCGAAATGATCCGCGATTACGCACTGGCGTCGAGCGGCCTGCTCGTCCCCAAGCTGGGCGGTCCCAGCGTGAAGCCTTACCAGCCCGAAGGAGTCTGGGAAGCGGTCGCGATGCTCGGCAGCAACACCCGCGACTACAAACGGGACACCGGCGAAAGCCTCTATCGACGCAGTCTCTACACGTTCATCAAACGTTCCGCCCCACCGGCCTCGATGGAAATCTTCAACGCCACCGCGCGTGAAACTTGCACCGTCCGCCGCGAACGCACCAACACGCCGCTGCAAGCACTGGTCACACTCAACGACCCCCAGTTCATCGAAGCGGCCCGGCATCTTGCCCAGACCGTCCTCAAGTCGGGCGGCACGACCGAGCAGCAACTCGATCAACTCGCCCAGCGACTCCTCGCCCGCCCGTTCCGAACGAATGAACTGCCAATCGTTCAGAATTCACTCGCGGAACTCGTCGCCTACTACCGCGAGCATGAAGCGGACGCGAAGGCCCTCATCACCACAGGCGAATCCAAGCCCGACGAGACTCTCGATCCAAAGCCCCTCGCCGCCTGGACAATGCTGGCGAACGAGGTGCTGAATCTCGACGAAGTCTTGAACAAGTGAAGGAGACTCTCCGATGATGCGTAACTCACCGTTTCCCGGCATGGACCCGTACCTCGAACGGAATCCGCAGTGGCAGAGTTTCCACGGCTGGTTCATTCGGAAGCTGGCTGAACAAGCACTTCCCAATGCCCGCGATGCCGGACTGTGGATTGATGTCGAGCGGAGCGTCTATCAGCGCGAGCCGACCGGGCAACTGGTGTTGGTGGGCGAACCGGATGTGTTCGCAGGGCCGGAACTGAGTGTGTCGAGTTGGACCGAGTCATCGGGTGGCGGAACGGCTGTGGCGCTGGCCGAACCTCAAGCGGTGCATGAAGTGGTACTCGATCCCGAGTTGTCCGAGACCTACAAGCAGGACTACCTCGTGGTGCGTGAGGCCGACAGATTTCGGCGAGTCCTAGCCGTGGTCGAACTGCTCAGCTTCGCCAATAAGGTTGGCAGCTACGCGCCGACCTACCGCGAGAAACGAATGCGGTTCCTCACGTCGTACACACACTTCATGGAGATCGACCTGCTGCGCGCGGGTGAGAATCCGTCGCGGACACTGTTCCCCGAGTTGGCTCCCACCCCGTATTTCATCTTTGTCGCCCGCAAACACGGCATGGGGCGGCATGAGGAGGGCTTCCCGTTGCGTCTGCAAGACCCGCTCCCCGTCATCGGCCTTCCCGTCGGTCCCGGTCGTCCCGACCTGCCTCTCGATCTCGCCGCCGCGTTCGCCTCGGCGTACGACCTCAGCGTTCATCTCGGCTCGATCAATTACGGCGAAGCCCCGGTGCCAGCACCCGCACTCGGTGAATTCGACCAACAATGGGTTCAAAGTATTTGCAGTGCGGTGACGAAAGCGTCATGAGGTTTTCAAGGCGATTGGGAAGTGCGGGGCACTCGCTCAGCAGGTGAACCAAACAACAAGGAGCAACGACAATGAACGATTTCCAACAGTGCCTGCACAACATCACGCGACGGCATTTTTGTACGCAAGGCTCGAATGTGCTCGGCTCGGCGGCGATGGCGTCTTTGTTGGGCGGCGGCGGCGGCGGCGCGAGGGCGTTCGGGGCGGACGCAGCTTCCGCTCGTCTCTTGCCTCAGACGCACCATCTACCGAAGGCCAAGCATGTGATCTATCTGCACATGGTCGGCGGGCCGCCGCAGATGGACCTTTACGATTACAAGCCACTCATGAACGACTGGTACGACAAGGACTTGCCCGAGTCGATTCGCAAGGGCCAGCGGCTGACGACGATGACCTCGGGGCAGGCGCGGTTTCCGATCGCTCCGTCCAAGTTCAAGTTCGCGCAGCATGGCGAATGCGGGATGTGGACTTCAGAGTTGCTGCCGTGGACCTCGAAGGTCGTCGATGACATGTGCTTCATCCGCAGCATGAACACCGAGGCGATCAATCACGAACCGGCGATCACGTTCATGCAGACGGGCAATCAGATCACGGGACGGCCCTGCCTCGGCGCGTGGGCTTCGTATGGGCTTGGCTCGTTAAATGACGACCTGCCGACGTTTGTGGTCCTCGTCGCAAAACCGACCAACACCGAGCAGGTGCAGGCGATCTCGGCCCGCTTGTGGCAGTCGGGCTATCTGCCGGGCGAGCATTCGGCCACACCGTTCCGCAGTGCGGGAGACCCGATCCTGTACATCAACAACCCGGCGGGTGTCCCTTCAGAAATCCGCCGTAAGACGCTGGATGGACTGAGGCAACTGAACGAGCAGACGCTGGCTTCGCTCGGCGATCCCGAAACGCGGACGCGGATCGAGCAGTATGAACTCGCGTTCCGAATGCAGGCGTCCGTTCCGGAACTGACCGACATCGTTAAGGAACCGGCCTCAACCTACGAACTGTATGGCGAGGAAGCCAAGAAGCCGGGGACCTTTGCCAACCATGTGCTGTTGGCACGGCGGATGGTCGAACGGGGCGTGCGGTTCGTGCAGATTTACATCAACAACTGGGACACTCACGCCAACGTCGCGGGTCGGCTTCCCAGCCAGTGCAAGGACGTGGACCAAGCCTGTTACGGGCTAATCACTGATCTCAAGCAACGCGGCCTGTTCGACGAGACGCTCATCATTTGGGGCGGTGAGTTCGGGAGAACGATCTACTCGCAAGGAGGTCTGGCGCGCGAGAACTACGGACGCGATCACCATCCGCGTTGCTTCACGATGTGGATGGCGGGGGGCGGTTCCAAGGGTGGGACCATCTTCGGTGAGACCGACGACTTCAGCTACAACATCGTCAAGGATCCGTGTCCCGTCCACGACTTCCACGCCACGGTGCTGCATCTGCTTGGCTTCGACCACGAACGGTTCACGTTCAAGTATCAGGGCCTCGATCAAAAACTGACGGGCGTCGAACCGGCCCATGTCATTCCACAGTTGATCGCGTAGGGTGGCGTGTGTCGGCGGGCGACCCCATCCAGCTTGTCCGGATGGGAAATCAGACGAAACGCTCGAATGACATCGCAGCCAGATCATCTGATTCACCATCCAGACGAGCTGGATGGGGTCTGGGGCAACCACATGCCATCGGGTAGAGTCGGCGAATTCACTCCGTCAGAGAAAACACTGCCATGCGTCGCGTCATCTGGTTCCTTCGCGCGCTGCCTCTGGGAGCGAAGCTGCAGCAGGCGGTGTTACTGCTGATCTTGGCGTACAACTTCACGATGATCGACTTGGACCCAGCCAACCGCTTGTTCGGCTCGCCGCTGTGGATGACGACGGCGTCCATCATCGTCGCCATGATCGTGTTGGCTCGAATGCTGTTGCCGGTGATGATGGCTTACCCGCAGCGGACGCAGCAGTTTTTGCAGGCGTTGAGTTTGATTGTGTTCGGGGCTTGGCTGCTCGGCAAAAACCAGTGGTGGGGGCGGATGGTCGTGACGTATCTCGGCCTGATCGGTGGCCTGTGGTTGGAAGCGGCCGCTTCGTTTTGGTTCGTCTCCGAGATTCAGCGGCGGCAGGAACTCGCGATGGCCGCGCTGACGGAGATGGTGGAGAACATCGAGCCAGCTCCAACAGACGAGGCCGATGGCGACGATGAAGTGGATGACCGTGACGATTGGGATGACGACTCAAACAGGAAGACGCGATGGACTCGGTGACGGCGAATAGCGTAGCGACAACAACGACGGGAACATTTCATTTCGCATCGCGATTGCACGCGGCGGTGCGTGCGAAAGGAACGGCCGCGCTGGTGGGACTCGATCCCCGGCTGGACTGGCTACCGCCCGATGTGCTGACTCACGCGCGCGACCTGCACGACGACCCCATCGCGCGTGCGGCGGCGGCGTTTGAAGAGTTCTGCGTGCGACTGATCGATGTCGTCGCGCCACTCGTCCCGGCGGTGAAGCCGCAGGCCGCGTTCTTCGAGGAGTTGGGAGCCGATGGCTGCTTGGCTCTCGCACGCGTGATCCGTTACGCGCGGCAAGCAGGCCTGATCGTGATCTGCGACGCCAAGCGTGGCGACATCGGAACGACGGCCGAAGCGTATGCGAAGGCGTACCTCGCCGGAGCCGATCCGCTCGCGGCTCCGTGGCAGGCGGATGCTCTGACGGTGAACCCGTATCTTGGCAAGGACACGCTCGAACCGTTTGTGAAGGTGGCGGTCGAGCGCGGTGCGGGGATCTATGTCCTCGTGAAGACGAGCAACCCCGGCTCGGCCTCGTTCCAAGATCGCGTCGCCGATGGACAGACGATCTATCGGCATGTCGCTCAAGTCGTAGAAGACCTCGCCGCGCAGACGGCCGAGAACGGCTACGGCTGTGTCGGCGCGGTCGTCGGTGCGACGTACCCGCAGGAACTGGTCGAGCTGCGCGCGGCGATGCCTCACGCCCCGCTGCTCGTTCCCGGCTACGGCAGTCAGGGAGGCGCAGCGGCCGACGTGGCGGCGGCCTTCGCGAGCGAGGGCCTTGGTGCGCTCATCAACAACTCGCGCGGGATCAACTTCGCGTACCGCACCGGCACGTTTGCCGAGCAGTTCGGCCCGCGTCAGTGGGAGGCGGCGAGCGAAGCGGCCACGAAACAGATGATCGCGGACCTCGCGATGCACGCGGTGAAGCGGTAGTTGTGTGGGATCGACCTCGTTTATACCTCGCGCGATTCGTGATGAGACATCTGAGCGGGGCGGCGTAAGCCCCCTGGTTCTTGGGCGTAAACCCGCTTCGGAAGAACCGTGGGGCTTACGCCGCCCCACTCGGAAACTTCTCACCTTCGTGCCGCGCGAGGTTTAAGGTGATCGGCAAAAATTGTCGTGCTCAACCCAGAGGTCAAGCACCGCAGAGTTCGGGATTGGAAAGTGGATCAATGTTTAAGTACGGGGTTCTCGCGCTGGCGGTTGTGGTTTCCATTGGCGTGGTCGTCATGGCGGTCATCGGGCCGGTCAGTGGTCGCGGCCGGTCATCGGCCGATCCGGCAGTCGCCAAAGCGGGTGCCATTTCGAGTTCCTCGGAAGTTGTCGTTGATCCTCCCGGCGACTCCCCCCCTGCCATGAAGTGGATTCCGGGCGGAGCGTTTCGGATGGGAAACTCGAACGGTCCTCATGAAGACGAACGGCACGAACACAAAGTCGCCATCGACGGCTTTTGGATGGATGAGACCGAGGTCACGAACGCTCAGTTTGCGAAGTTCGTCAGCGAGACGAAATACGTCACCATTGCCGAACGGAAGCCGAAGCGGGAAGACATCGAAGCTCAAGTTCCAGTCGGCACTGTCATTGATGACGCGATGCTGGTGCCGGGGTCGATTTGCTTCAATCCTCAGTTCGACATGCGCACGCTGCGGAAGGACTTCGCGAACTGGCCCTACCAAGTTTGGAAGTACGAACCGGGAGCCGACTGGCGACACCCGCTGGGTGCGCAGTCCTCGATCGAAGGACGGGAAGATCATCCTGTGATTCATGTGTCGTGGGACGACGCTCAAGAGTATTGCCGCTGGGCGGGACGACGCTTGCCCACGGAAGCCGAATGGGAGCGGGCGGCTCGTGGCGGCATTGAAGGGGCGGAGTATCCGTGGGGCAAGGACCGCAATCCCGATGGGAAGTGGGCGAACAACATCTGGCAGGGAACGTTCCCCGAAAAGCACGCCGTGCAGGATGGCTTCGAGGGAACTTCGCCCGTGAAATCATTCCCGCCGAATGCCTACGGCCTGTACGACATGTCGGGCAACGTCTGGGAATGGTGCCACGACTGGTATCGGCCGGACTACTACACGATCAGTCCCAGCCGCAATCCGACCGGACCCCAGGACAGCTTCGACCCCAATGAGCCGACGATCCCCAAACGCATTCAGCGGGGAGGCTCATTCATGTGCAGCGACGACTACTGCACCGGCTATCGAGTCTCGGCACGGATGAAGGGCGATGTTTTGTCCGGGACGTTTCACTGCGGCTTCCGAACCGTCCTGACACCACAGATGCGGGACGAGCATGAGGCATCTCAACCATCGTCGAGCAAGGCCGCGCGTTGACCATCGCGGTTGGGTGGCCGGGGCTGGACTGAGTCTTTGCGAAGTAAGCCCCGGGGTTTCGCAAAGACACTCCAACCCCGGCCACCGACCGCGCGAGAGACATCAACCGCTCAAAACATCCCGGCCAACTGTGCAATGAGACTGGCCGCTGGACCCGTTGGGTCCGCTCCGTCCCACATGGATGAGACCCCCGCCCACATGATCAACCCGTTCGCCGCGAGGAACAGCGAACCGGCGATCAAACCGACGGACATCCCCATTCCCCAGGAGGGTTCGCGGGGACCGAGTGCCTTGGCCGCAGCGGCGGCTCCTGCAGCCGCCGTGAGGTACCCTTCGCCATCGTCGTCCTCGACGGCATCCACTTCATCGCTGAAGGTTTCTTCCGAGGCATCGAAGACTTCGTCCTCTTCAATTTCGGCAACCTCGTCGTCTTCCGCATCGACTCCGGCTTCCAATTCGTCGGCGATGTCGAGGTCTTCCACTTCCAGCGAATCATCGAGCTTGAACGCCTCGGTCAAGCCCGGCCCATCCTTCTTGTTTCGTCCCTTCTTGACGACCGTGGCGGCGGTCTCTTCAACGTCATCTTCATCGCCAATCTGAAACTCAGCGGTCTGTTCCACGTCGGACAGATTCATGTCGAACGAGGAGTCGTCATCGAACTGGTTGGAGATATCCAGCGTTTGAGTTCGCCCCGCGTCGTTGTCGTCATCGAACAACGACGACGTGAAGTCTCCTTCGGACAGGGTCTTGTCGGGCGATGAGAGGCTGATTCCAGAGTCGCCGGACGATTCCAAAGACAGACCGCTGTCATCCGCTTCCAGCGACAGACCACTGTCATCCATGCCCAACGTAATGCCGCTTTCATCGTCCATGACGGAGGCTGCCGATCCCGCCTGCAGCGCGAGGCCGCTATCACCGGCAGGCGCCAAACTCACGCCGCTGTCATCGGACAAACCACCCAGCGTGGAACCGGGGCCATCCAACAAGACCGAGCTTCCTGCTCCGGGAATTCCCAGATGTGATCCCCCATCTAAGGCGATCCCGCTGGCATCGAGACCGAACAAGCTGATCCCGCTGTCATCCGCACCCAGCCGCAACGCGCTGCCACTGTCAGAGTCACTTGCGACACCCGAGAGTGCGGCATCGCTGTCGTCACCCAGTCCGCTGAGCGCCCCCGATCCAGACCAGATTCCGGAGCCTTGTTCGATCTCGTCTCCATCCTGATCCGAAAACGGTTCGTTCATGCCCGCCGTTTGAGGCAGTCGCAACGACGATCCGGACGCCGACACGGTCGCTCCGGCACCGAAATCGAAGTCGAGCACGATCCCGGAATTGTCGGACACCGCGACCGGTTCGCTATCGGCGATCTTCACGTCGCTGTCGCTGTCCGTTGCAATCCGGACATCACTGTCGCTGGCAGGCTTGCTCGACGCGATCCGAATGTCGCTGTCGCTATCCAACATGCGCGGGGCGATCCGGACATCGCTGTCACTGTCGGTCCGGTTGGATCTGGTCGCCACTCCGGAAAGGCCGACATCGCTGCGGTTGCCCTTCTTCGCCGACTCGTCCCAGTCGAGTACGTTGTCGGACAGAATCGCGTCGTCAGCCAGCCGCACGTCGCTGTCACTCGATTGGAGTGAACGAGCAACATCGGGATCCAGTTCGCCGGTGTAGACGCGAACATCGCTCGCCGATTGCGAGGGATCCGTCACTTCCGAACTCATCTCGCGAGCGTCCGAGGGGGCGAACCAATCTTCGGGATTGCTCATCTCATCGACGGGCGTCCGATCCTCGAACGGACTCTTCTTCGTGATCATCGTGGCATGTTCGGCCAGCGCATCCTCATCGAGTTCGATGTACGACAACTCATCATCAGCGTCCGCACCGACATTCAAAATCTCGTCGTTCGACGAGGCGTCATCCAACCAGATCTCGTCGTTGGGCGGAGCCACTTTGCCCGCATCGAGCAACGCCTGAAGTTCGTCGCGGCGGTACTTCCACGTGCCGCGATCCGCGAGCGCCCGCACTTCACCCGAGTCCACGAAACCTTGCAGCGCCGTTTCATCGACCCCGAACTCGGCGGCAACTTCGGCGACGGTTAAAAACTTCTTGTTGTCCATGTCGGTGACTCAATGTGAGCAAGTGTGGCAACGGAGCAGGTGCGGCAACAAAGGAGAGCAAGGCCGATCTCTTAAGATCCCATCCGGAAACACGAACAGGTCTTTTAGAACCGACTGACATCAACGACGACTCGAGACCTCAGGTCTTTTCCAACCTTTATCGGCGGAACGAGCGACCCAACCTTACCAGTGCCCCCGTTCTTCGCGATGAGATTTCTCAGAGCGTCGGCCGCGTAGCGTAAAATCGTCAGTGACGGATCGCCAGTAGTTTCTGGTGCGACCGACGAGAATCGTCCAGCCCGGATGACTCGTCACTACAACAGACAGAACGCCCAGCCGCATCACAGCCTGACGCGCAAGCGAAGTCCCGTTTGTTGCTCACGCTCCCTTCGCCTGCGCGTCAGGCTGTGATGAGTCGAGACCGTTCACAATCAGCACAACCGGTAACGTTGGTCACTCCAGCCGAACCTTCAGCCCGTCGAGCTTCACTTCCAGTGGTACGTCCAAGATCAAGGTCGGGGCTTCGTAGACGAACAGGTAGCGCGTCGCGGGAGCGGTGAGTTTTTCCCAGCGATAGCCGACCGACACGCCGCCGTCTCCCTGTTGAGTCGTGTCGTATTCCGTGAAGTCGATTCGCTGCCCGGCCTCCGTTTCCAGATAGACCGCGTTGTGGAACATCCACGTTCGGTGTGATTCAAACGCCGGACCACCCACGTCGTAACTCACCGCGACACCGATCTCCGCACGGAGCAAATCGGTGGCGGACGGCTCGAACTTCACCTCGCGCAATCGCACGGTGACGCCCCCGCGACGCCGCGCGGTCCCCGCCGTTTGCGAGGTCTTGTCAAACACGATTCGTTCCGTCCCGGCAGCCAGTTGCAACACGATCCGACCTTTCAGATCGAACTTCAAATTGGCAGTCGCAGCCGCTTGATCCGGCTTGCCATTCTTGGGTGATGCGACGGACGCGGGTAGCACGTAGTCAAACTGAACCGGCACAACGCGACCGGCATCGCTAACGGGCAGTTCGTACTTTGCGGCCGGGTTCCACGCAGCAACCGCAGCTCCCGTTGAAGCGATGGCCTGCACATCACCCGCCGCGAAATGCAGGAACAGCGGCCGGACGCGCGGTTCGACAGCCAGCCGGCCCGCTACACGCAACAAGCGGCGGTCCGGCGTTCCCAAGACAGGCCGGACCTCGACCGAGTGGATTGCCAGTCGAAACGGCCCGCTGCGTTGCACCGCCAACTCGGCGAGGTCACTCGGTTGGCGCGGAGTCAGCAACAACCCGGCTCGTTGCGCATCGAACTCCGCCCGGAGTTGCCACCGCTGGCAGACTTCATCGAGGCACTCCCAGAACGGTCGCTTGTCGAACTCGAAGTTCCGCGTTTGCCGCGCCGCGTCGGCCCTCACGGCACTGCGTGCGGCATCCGACAACTCAACTCGATTGCGAGTCTGCTGGAACAGCTCTGTCAGTAGTGACTCAATCGTCCACTCACCGTGCAACGTGACGCGCGACGCCAAAGCCGACTCCCGTGCGGCACGTTGTTCAAGCTGCCGACGCACGCGCTTCACCGCTTCGCGCACGGCAGAGCTGCGCACGAGATCGGGTGCGGGGAGCAGCGGCAGCACGTCGGGACCAAGGTCGAGCAACTGCCGTTCGGCCCGCGAACGCTCTGCCAAACTGTGAGCATCCAACTCGCCCAACCGCGCTTCCACCAGGACTCGCAGCGACACAGCGGATTGTTCCTCAGCCGCGCGCGACCCCTGCGCGACGAGGCCCAGCACGAACGTCACAACCAGCACATGACACACGACTCTCACAACAGCACTCCTTCCAAGGCGGGACCAGTCTACTGAGGCCGTGGAATGAACGGAAACGGCCCTCGAACATCAATCGTCCCGCAGATCGCGGCGAGACGTGAGCTACGTTTCATCGGGGCGAGTCGGAATTATTCGGAGGCACGTCATGCAGATCAGACCTCGCGCGGTCAATGATGAGACATCTGAGCGGGGTGGCGTAAGCCCCCTCGTTCTTGGGCGTAAGCCCTCATGGAAAGAACCGGACGGCGTACGCCGCCCTGCTCGGAAACATCTCGCTTTGCGCTGCGTGAGGTATCGATCGGTGAAGACAACGTCGTTGTTGGTGGTGGCGTTCCTCATCACGGGACTGGGAACCAACACGTCCTGCTGGGCCGAGCCGCCTCGTTCACTAATCGAGATCAAAGTCGGCAAGGAACAGTTCTCGGGACGCATTGTCGCGGCCGACGATCGCGATTGCTGGGTCTTCCAACGCGACGGCCGGATGTCGCGGGTGCGCATGGACGACGTGGACGATTGCAGCGAAGTCGATCCCCGCTTCCGTCCGTTTCCGTCGCTCGAACTGCGCGATCAACTCAAGACCGAGTTCGGCCGCGACTTTGAAGTGAAGGCAACCTCGCACTACATCGTCGTCGCTCGGAATGAGTCGGCCGAGCGCTATGCCAAGCTGTTCGAGCAGGTCTACCGCCAGTTCCATTCGTACTTCGTCCCCCGCGGATTTCGGATGGAGGAGCCGGAGTTCCCGCTCGTGGCCGTCGTCTTTCCCGATCAAGCCAGCTTCACCAAGTACTGCCGCGCCGAGGGAGCGAACCCCAAACCGGGCGTTGTCGGTTTTTACCTGCCGGTGTCGAACCGCGTCGCGTTGTATGACCGAACCACATCCGGGCGCACGCGCGATGACGACACGAACGACACCGTGATTCACGAGGCCACGCACCAAGTCGCCTTCAACACGGGAGTCCACTCGCGCATCGGGCAAAGTCCGCAATGGGTGGTCGAGGGACTCGCCACGCTGTTCGAGTCCGACGGCATCCGCGCGAAACAATCGGGCGGTTCGTCCCTCGATCGGATCAACCCCGAGCGGTTCGAGTGGTTTCAAACCTACCGCCGTCAACGCCGCGTTCCCGCTTCATTGGAGTCGTTCGTTCGTAATGACAGCGCCTTCCAACGCGCGGCTCTCGACGCCTACAGCGAAGCGTGGGCACTGACGTTCTATCTCGCCGAAAGCCGCTCCGCAGAACTCGCCGCCTACCTGAGATCCATCGCAGCGCGAGACCCACTCAAACCCTACACCGCCGCCGAACGCCTCCAAGATTTTCGAGCCGCCTTCGGTGCCGATCTCACTCTCATCGAGAGCGGCTTCCTCCGCTTCCACGACCGGCTCGCAAAGTAACGTGAGTGAATGAACACCAACCCGCCGCGTGAGCGAGGAACGTGAGCGAGGAAATCGACGCAGCGAGTGGACCGCGCCTCCTCGCTCACGCGGCGGGTTGGTGTTCGTCTACTTCGAGTAGCCTGACACGTTGCGGCATTGCGGCAACGCGGCTCGGACTTCCGTCGGTGAGACTTTGGCGGGGACCACGAGCGTGTCCAACGACGCGAGCGACTCCAACGACGTGAGTCCATTGACCGTCACGCGCGTGCGGCCGAGCGCGAGCGAATTCAAATCTGTCAGACTACGCAGCGGCTTCAGCCCGGCATCCGTGAGGTCCGTCTCATTCAGGAACAACGAAGTCGCGTTTGGGAAGGCCCGCGCGACATGGAACAGCCCGGCGTCGTCGAGCGAAGTCTTGTTCAACGAGATTTGCGTCACCGTCCGCAGCGGCATCATCCCTTTGAATCCGGCACCGGTGACCTTGGTCCCGTCCAAGTTCAACGACTTCAAATCCAAACTTGCGGTCAGATGGCGGAGCGCAGCTTCGGGCAGCGTCGAGTCATTGATGCCGAGCGACTCGACTCGCGACTCGGCACACAACGCTTTGAGCTTGGCCTCGTCGAGCGCGACTTCCTGAAACGTGAGCGATTGAAGCGAGGCGATCTCTCCGATCCGCGTCGCGCCCGCGACGCTCAATCGCACGCTGCGCAGGTTGAGTCGCTTCAACGGAAGCGACTCGAAAAATGAGCGGAAGCCTTCGCCGGTGAGTAATTCGTCGGCCAGACTCAGTTCGCTGAGATGTTCCAATTTGGCGAAGACCGCCAAGTCCCAATCCTTCAGGTTGAGGTTCTCCGCACGCAACTGAGTGAGCTGCGAAGTTTCCAAAAACTCGATCCCGCGCGCGGTCACGCGCGTCCGGCTGATCCCCAAGAATTCGAGCGACGGGAACGTGGCCATCCGTTCGAGAGCCACGTCGGACACTGTCGAGTCGGAGAGATCGAGCGTTCTCAAGTGTGGTAACTTCGGCAGAGTCGCGACGGTCGCATCGCTGGCTCCTGCGTTGACGAGCGACAGTTGTGTCAGCGTTTCAGCCGACGGGAATTCCTTCCAGAACTCCGCCGGGAACTCGACGCCGTGCGAGTGCAGGCTTTCGAGTCGTGCGAGCTGGGCGATCTTCAAAAAGTCTTCGGTCACAATCGTGTCATGCCCCACGAACTTGGAATTCATGCTGACGAGTGTGATCGCGAACGGCGTCTCGGGAAGCACGGTCGCGCGCGACACGAACGTCAACTTGTCCTGTCCCACCGTCTTGATGCCGACTTGCACGCGCGCGTTCAGTAGCTTCGGGACCATTTCGCGATCCAGCTCACCAGTAAACGGGGCCGCTGGTTTTCCTTTCGACTTTGACGTCCCAGACGACAGGCCGAAGCCCTTCAGCACGAGCGTCCCATCGCGAAGCGAGCGCACTCGCGATTGAAGTTCGACCGCCTCGGGATACTGCTTCTTGATCGACTCAATCCGCTGATGGGTCTTCGTGCGCAACAAGTCTTTCAGTTCGGGAGCGACCGCGGTGTACCAGTCGTTCGCCCGCAGCAGCAGTTGCTGCTTCTCAATCCCCGACTCGGACTGCGCGAGATTCCACCACGCATCGGCCAGTGCAAGCTGCTCATCCGGCGTGGTTCGCTGCTCGACATCTTGTCGCGCGACGGCCGTCAACTTCGTGGCCGTGCCGCGCGCCAACAGCGGCAGTCCTTTGTCCCAATCGCCCGCGGTCAAACAGAGATAACGACCATAGTTCGTATTGGCCGCTTCATCTTCGGGCGACTTTGCGAGCGTCACCTTGGCCTTCGCGACGGCAGCCCATTGCGGCTGAAGCAGCTTCAGTTCGGCGTGACGAGTCTGGAACGGCTTCCGCTGCGCGGCGTCCTTCAGCTTGCCCGCCGAGACCAACAGCAGCGGCACCAGTTTGGACGTGACTTCAAACTGCTCCTCACGCGCCGCCGACTCGATCGCCTTTTGAATCAACTCGCAAAACTCAACCTGCTCGGCCGCGTCTCGCATTCCTTTGGAGTTGGCCACGAGGACCGCCATCTTCAGTTCCGACCCGTTGACCTCGTACTGCGTTGCTAGAGATTCGATCACATTGAAGGCGAACTTGTTGGCATCCGCCTCAGTCGCCAAGACCCGAGCCGCGTCCAACAGGGCGTACCGCGCAGTGGCATCTTCGTCGGTGTTCACTGTGTGATTCCACAGCTTCCCGGCCAAGTCCGCCTTCTCAGCCGGTTTCTTCGCGGCGGCGAACTCGGTTTGAAAGATCTCCCGAATTTGCTTCTCGGCCGCGCGCAGTGCCTCTGTCTTGGGAACGGGAAGCCGTGGCGGTTCATCGCTCTGTCCCAACACCACGCCGACAAACGTCAGACTCAACCACGCGATCATGATCGGCAGCGTCAGTACGAATCGACTGCGCGCGACAAGGTTTGTTGCAACGAAAAGCAGGTGCATGGCAGATCGCTCGCCTGAATTGAGGAAAGGAAGCGAAGTGAACCGGACATCCGGACACCTTCTTCAACAGATCGTTGCCAGCTAAGGGCGGTTTTAAACCATCGGACGCCAATGTTCACAACAGAGTTCCCACGTCGCGGACGCACTCCACCAAGCTGGTCAAAGATGGGTCGCAGTCTATCAATCCAATGCCCGTCGCTCCATTTTCATCGCATCGCCCCGAAGCGGAATCACGTCACTCTTCCCCGTGTCCGCCCGTGTTCCCCGTGGTTGCTGCTTGCTGCACAAGGAAGAACCACGGGGAACACGGGCGGACACGGGGAAAACCGGCAGCGTGCGATTCAATGGCTCGACGTTTGCAAATCGTCTCAACTCTCAAATCGAAGCAGCACGCGAAGGAACGAAACGTGAGTGGTACGAAGCGACTCCGCGTGGGACGACATCGGTCAGCCAAGTCGATAGCGTGACCGACCGAAGTGCCGCGGGAAGCGAAGTGGCTGTTCGTGTCGATCACCAGTCTGTCGGGAGATGTCATCATGGTGCGAGTGTGTCATGTCGGTTGCCTGATTGCGGCGTGGATGCTGCATGGTTTCATCGGTTTCGCGTGGGGAGACGACTGGCCCTCGTGGCGTGGGCCGGCGGCGAACGGTGTTTCACGCGAGGTCGAGCTGCCGCTGACGTGGTCGCCCGAGGAACACGTTCGCTGGAAGATCGCGCTGCCGGGGCCGGGCAACTCGACGCCGATTATTCTGGGCGATCGCGTCTATCTCACACAGGCGACCGACAAGGGAAAGCAACGATCGCTGATCTGCTTCAACCGCAAGGATGGATCACAGGTCTGGCAGAAGTCGGTCGAGTTCACCGCGACGGAACCGACACACAACACAAACCCGTTTTGCTCGGCCTCACCCGTGACCGACGGCGAGCGGATTGTGGTCTCACACGGTTCGGCCGGTCTGTTCTGCTACGACCTCGATGGCCACGAGCAATGGCAGCGCGAGCTTGGCCCGTGTCATCACATCTGGGGCAACGCGGCATCGCCAGTGATTCATGGCGAGCTGGTGTACCTCAACTTCGGCCCCGGCGAGCGGACGTTTTTGCTGGCCGTGGACAAGCGAACGGGCAAGGACGCCTGGCGGGCCGATGAGCCGGGAGGCAAGCTCGGTGACAAGGGCCAGCCCGAATGGATCGGCTCGTGGAGTACGCCGGTCGTCGCGAAGATCGGCGCGCGCGACGAGGTGATTCTCAGTTGGCCCGGCGTCGTGAAGGCGTACCACCCGCAAACGGGCGCGGTGCTGTGGACGTGTGCCGGTCTGTCGAAGGACAAGGCGACCGACAGCCTCGTCTATACGACGCCACTCGTCTCGCCCGAGGTCGTCATCGCGATGGGCGGCTTCCAAAACGCTTGGCTCGGTCTGCGACCACTCGGTCCCGACGGCGCGAACGCGGCAGGAGACATCACCGCCGCACACCGACTGTGGCGGCATCCGAGTGCCCCGCAACGAATCGGTTCGGGCGTGATCGTTGGCGATCACGTTTACATGGTGAACGAGCCGGGTACCGCCCAGTGCATCGAATGGAAGACTGGCAAGATTCTGTGGACCGAGCGTGCGACATCATCGACGTGGGCCAACCTCGTCCTGTCCGAAGGTCGCCTGTACACAACCAGCCTCGACGGTGAGACGGTCGTCTTCGCCGCTCAGCCCGACAAGCTGGAGATTCTCGCGCGGAACAAGATTCCCGAGCGAACCCTCGCGTCACTCGCACCGGCTCACGGAGCAATCTACCTCCGCACGTACAACCATCTCTGGTGCCTCGCAACGACGGCGGAGCAGAAGTAGGACAACAAACGTAGGGTAAGCGTCTCGCTCGCCCGTGATTGCAGTTAAGACGTGACCGCCAACAGATCCGATGTTGACGAACGTCAACACGACCGTTTCACAAGTGCAACACCCGTTCGATTCTAAGACAGGCCTGTCGTCGTTCACGGAAAGCCGAAGAGTCCTGTTGAATTCACGGGTTACACGAGGTCAGGCCATGATTCTCGCTGCTGACCACCAAATGGCCCGTGAATTGCAGCTTCACGGAGTGTCAATTCGTTTTGACACTCAATGGCACCGCAAAATCGCGATCACATCGAGACTCGGTAACTGCTGGGCTGATCACCCCCTCCCAGCGAATTAGGAAGTGGAAGGAACACCATGTTAATGCTCGATAGCCCGAGCGAACTCGACGAACCCGTCTACCTGAAGAAGAACAGCATCGACGGCAGCATCAGCTACCTCCTCATTGGTGTCGCTGTGATGGCATTCTTTCTTCTGTCCGTCCTCGGCATGAGTCGAGTACAAAGCCTTTCGGACCAGGCTGTCGGAGTTAAACCCGTGGTCGAAGAGCCGCAGCAGTCCGACATCAGTGATTCGTCGGATGGCGTTTCCGCACGCTAAGTCTTCGCCACAACGCAGGGCCACACCAAGAAGCGTCTGAATGAGACGCTTCTTTCGTTTTCAGGACGCCTCAACGACATCAGCCCGCAACGTGAGCGACAGGCTGAGTCGTTTGAATTCTCTCTTCGCCCAGAGAATCAGGGCCATCGCCCTTTTCAGCGTAGGGTGTCGTCGAGTCTTCGAGACGCACCAAAACAAAGCG
>CAMAYU010000032.1 GCA_945862235.1 Schlesneria paludicola DSM 18645 | reverse complement strand
AAAGATCAATCGGACTTGGCCGGGGTGTCGATGATGGATTAGGATCGCTCAGCATCGGTGGCCGCTTGGAATGGACCTGCCGGTGCGATGGACCTGCCTGATTGGGTCGCAAGACCTCCCTCCTCAATGAGCTTGCCTGCGATTCTGGAATTCACCTGTCATCCGGCGGTGAAGAGTAAGATCGGCAAGCGAGACGCTTACCCTACGAAGGATTTTCACCATGCTGACTGTTCCCGGTGCTGCTCATCGTTTGTGTGATGGAGTGACTCGGCGCGATGCCTTGCGGATTGGTGCCCTTGGTTTGGGAGGGCTTTCGCTGCCGGGGCTGTTGCGGGCCGAGCAGCTTGCTGGGATCAAGAAGTCGCACAAGGCGGTCATCATGATCTACATGGTCGGTGCGCCGCCGCATCAGGACATGTACGACCTCAAGATGGATGCTCCCTCGGAGATCAGGGGTGAGTTCCGTCCGATCGACACCGCCGTGCCGGGGATTCAAATCTGCGAGCATCTGCCGAAGCTCGCGTCGATCATGGACAAGCTGATCCCGCTGCGGTCTGTCTATGGTTCGCCCGATGGCAATCATGACTCGTTCATCTGTTACACCGGCCGCAAGGCGACGAATCAGCCTCCCGGTGGCTGGCCGTCGATCGGCTCGACGATCTCGAAGGTGATGGGGGCGACGAACAAATCGGTGCCGCCGTTTTTGGGGCTGGCTCCCAACGCGGGGCATCCTCCGTATGGCTCGCCCGGCCATCCGGGGTATCTCGGTGTGACGCATTCGGCGTTTCGACCGTCCGGCCCCGCGAAGGCCGATATGACGCTGAACGGCATCGACTCGGATCGCCTCACGAATCGCAAGCAGCTCCTCGCCAGCTTCGATCACTTCCGTCGCGATGCGGACGCGAGTCGCATGATGGAGGGACTCGATTCGCTCAACTCGCAGGCGATGGACATCCTCACGTCGAGCCGGCTGGTCGAAGCGCTCGATATCTCGAAAGAGGACGAGGCCGTTCGCGCGAAGTACGGCAAGGGAGACCCGAACAACTACGGTGACGGGGCACCTCGCAACTTGGAGCAGTTCCTGATGGCTCGCCGCCTAGTCGAGGCGGGTGCTCGCGTGGTGACACTGAACTTCGGCCGCTGGGACTTCCACAGCAGCAACTTCAGCGAGTGCAAGAACACGCATTTCCCCATGTTCGATCAGGGGATGCACGCGCTCATCACCGACCTGCACGAACGAGGCATGGACCAGGACGTGGCGGTCGTCGCGTGGGGCGAGTTCGGTCGCACACCGCGCATCAACCCGGAAGCTGGTCGCGACCACTGGCCCGAGGTCGGCAACGGCCTCATCGCGGGCGGAGGCTTTCGCACCGGCCAAGTCATCGGCTCGACCGACCGCATCGGTGCGAAAATCATCGACCGCCCGATCCACTTCGGCGAAGTTCACGCCACGCTCTACAAACACTTCGGCATCGACCCGCACGCGATCACGCTGAATGACTTCGCAGGACGGCCGCACCCGCTCGTCGATGCTTGGAAGGCGATGCCCGAGTTGGTGTGATGCTGCCGAGCCTGTTGGCATGAATTCCGGAGACGAACCATGAACGCCGTCATCGCCGATCCCGATCTTGAACGCAGCTTGATCCGCCGTCGCCGCGCGCGCGGTGAAGACCGTCACGATGAAGTTTGGGAAGGAATCTACGTCATGAATGCTCAGTCCAACGACGAACACCAGTCCATCGTCTCGCGTCTGACGTTTATCTTTGAGATGGTGATCGGTGAGCGAGGACTGGGCCAAATTCGTCCCGGCACCAACATCTCAGACCGGAACAAGGATTGGAAAGACAACTACCGCTGTCCAGATGTGGCGGTGTTCCTCAACGACTCAACGGCCATCAACCGGCGAACGCACTGGCAGGGTGGTCCCGATCTGGCGGTTGAGATCGCCAGTCCCAAAGACCGCACGTGGGAGAAGATCGAGTTCTACGCCAGCGTCGGCACACGCGAACTCCTCATCATCGATCGCGATCCGTGGGCGTTGGAGCTTTACCGGTTGACCAACTCTCAACTGACGCTCGTCGCCAAGTTGGCCGTCGATTCACCCGACTCGTTTCAAACGGAAACGGTCCCTCTGCACTGGCGTCTCGCCTCCGGCCCGCATCGCCCACTGTTGGAGGCGACTGTGCTGGATGGCGCGCAGCACTGGCTGGCGTGATCTCGCTGATTTCCGCTTCAGGCTCATCTTTCACTGCGTTCCAGCGTTCTGTGAGCCGCAGGGCCATCGCCTTTATCACTGTAGGGTGGGACAGCTCGCTTCGAGCGCCGGCCCACCACCGGGAAACGCCGTGAAATCATGGTGGGCCGGCGCGGCGATGCGCCGCTGGTCACACCCTACAAGTTTCGCCGCTCCAACAAGGCGATGGCCCTGTGTGAGCCGTTGAGAGCCTTGCGAAACACCCTCTGAAAGCCTACGGTTCGACTCTCATTTCCGGCTCGAAATTCGCAGCCTTTCGCTCACTGCATTACATGAAGGATCACGTTATGGCCAAGTCGAAATCGGCCCGGGCAGAGGCTGCCAGTGGCAATGACAAAGAGATGCTGGAGAACGCGCTCGGGCAGATCGAGAAGTCGTTCGGCAAAGGCTCGATCATGAAGCTGTCCGAGGCGTCCAACATGACCGTGTCGGGGATTCCGACGGCGTGTTTGTCGCTCGACTTGGCTCTCGGCGGGATGGGCTTGCCGCGCGGACGGATCATCGAGCTGTTCGGCCCGGAATCGAGCGGTAAGACGACGCTGGCCCTGCACTCGGTCGCTTCGGCTCAGCGACTCGGAGGGATCGCTGCGTTCATCGACGCCGAACATGCTCTCGACCCGCTCTGGGCGAAGAAGCTGGGAGTGAACCTCGAGGACCTGCTCGTCAGCCAACCGTCCTCGGGTGAAGAGGCGCTGGCGATCGCCGAGATGCTCATCAAGTCGAACGCGGTGGACATCATCGTCATCGACTCGGTTGCGGCCCTCGTCCCGAAGGCGGAGCTTGACGGTGAGATGGGCCAATCGCACGTCGGTCTGCAAGCCCGCATGATGAGTCAGGCAATGCGGAAGCTGACGGGTGTCATTGCCAAGTCAAAGACGATCGTGATCTTCATCAACCAGATTCGCGAAAAGATCGGCGTCATGTTCGGCAGCCCCGAAACGACGCCCGGCGGCCGGGCACTCAAGTTCTACAGTTCGTGCCGTATCGACGTGCGCCGCATCACGCAAATCAAAGACGGAGACAACGTCATCGGTATCCGAATGCGGGCCAAGATCGTGAAGAACAAGGTCGCTCCGCCGTTCCGACAGGCCGAGTTCGACATGCTCGGCGAATGCGGCATCAGCTACGAAGCCGACATGGTCGATCTGGCCGCGTCGTTCGGAGTCGTCACCCGCAGTGGCTCGTGGTACGTCTATGGCGACACAAAGCTTGGGCAGGGACGCGACAAGGCTCGCAACTATTTGCGAGAGAATCCGCAGGTTGTGACCGACCTCAAAGTGAAAGTGATGCAGGCGTACTTGGACGGCGGACAAGTTATGCCGGGCGGTGGCGGCGACTGACCTCGTTCGTTCGACTCGATGGCGATGTAGGACGGGCACTCCTGCCCGTCCTACATCCTGCGACGTACACGCTGACACTGACAGGCTGTTGAACAACGTAGAGTAGGCCGCTCGCCTGCTCACTTTTGGAATTAAAAAGCACAGGCGAGCCGCCTGTGCAACGTGTTTTCAACACGTCGCTAACCCAACGCGTAAACGAGAGACAGACACGCTTCCTCACATACGCTTTGGGTGAGTGTCAGCGTGTTCCGTGCTCACCCGTCCGCCGTATCAACCGAGAGGCTGCGTTCCAGTGATGTTCGCGACGACCGGCCGTGCTTGTTTCGTGGTGCTGCTGATTGTGCTGAACCCGCATGGCGGAGTTGCCTCGGCACAAGACCCGGCGTTCGCCTTGGAGGAAGCCGTCGTCAAATTGGTTGAGCGGGCCGAGCCATCGGTGGTCAGCATCGCGCGGATCAAGCCCGATCCCCACGATCAGGGATTGCGCCGAATGAACCCGCTCGACCGAATGCGGCGGCGCGAGGAACTTCCGCCAGCCGACTCCGAAGACCCGGACTACCAGCCGAATGAGTTTGGAGCGGGGATCGTGATCTCGGCCCCTGGCAGCGACGAGAGGTTGGTACTGACGAACTATCATGTCGTACGTGGTGGGCCCGTGACGCCCGCGAACTCGACGGAGGATGGCACGTCGCTCCTCATCAGGTTCGCGGATCGTCGCAGTTGCGACGCATCGATCATCGCTGCCGATCCGCGCTGCGATCTCGCCGTACTGCGACTGCATCTCTCCCAAGCCATGATTGATGCCAGCGATCTCAAGCCGCTGGACTGGTCCACGTCGTCCGCTACTCGCAAAGGACAGTTCGTGGTGATGCTCGGAAATCCGCACGCGATTGCACGCGATGGCTCAGCCAGCGCCAGTTGGGGGATGGTAAGCAACCTCGCGCGGCGACCGTTGCCGTGGACGACGACAGGGGCATCCAAAATGCTCTACCGGTTGGGCAACATCTTGCAGATTGATGGACGGCTGAACCTCGGCACAAGCGGCGGGCCGGTCCTCAATCTGAAGGGCGAGCTGATTGGGCTGACGACTTCGCTCGCGGCAGTCGAGGGCTACGAAAAATCGGCAGGGTTTGCGATTCCATTCGATGACCTGACACGCCGCTTGGTGAAATCGTTGGTCGTTGGGCACGAAGTCGAATATGGAATGCTGGGCCTCGAGCCGATGGATGTGAAGCCGAGTGAGTTTCGCGATCTCGGCATCGTTGCCAACCAAGGTTCTGCCGCAAAAGCGGGAGGGATCTCGCACGACTCACCGGCCGATCGCGCGGGAATTGAGAAAGACGATGTTTTCCTCAAGATCGCTGGCGAGCCAGTCTTCTCGGATCACGACTTGATGCGCCTCGTCGGACTCCACGCTCCCGAGACCGAACTGGAAGTTCTCATTTGGAGACGCGGTCGCGAGACGCCGTTTCCAGTCAAAATCAGGCTCGGCAAGTGGCCCGTCGCGGATGATGAGGGGATCATCGAAACGAATCCCAGATTCGCGCCGTGGCGCGGCCTCTCGGTCGAATATCCCACCGGACGTTTGAAATGGTCCCCCGAATCCGTCCACCGTGAACTGCCTCCTTACCGCCGTGCCGTGCTCGTCAGCAAGGTCGCCGCTGAATCATCCGCTCACGCGGCGGGCCTGCAACCTGGTGTCTTCATCTCGCACGTCAACAAGTCTCCCGTCCAAACGCCTGCCGAGTTCCACGCCGCCATCAAAGGCTCAACAGGCCCGGTCACGCTGCGTCTCTACGAAGGCCGTACCATCGTTGTTCGTGAATAGTTGCGGCCTCACTGGGGTGCCGCCTGTTGAACACCAAGGTTGGGCCAACTCGGGTAGCGACTCTCCTCCTCAATGAACACAGAAGTCAACACGACGATGGCTCAACTGTACGGCTGGGGCCGAAGTCCGAGCGGGTGGTCTCCTCGGTCCTTCACGGACATTGACAGAGGACATCTTTCGTCGGTGCGTTACGGCCGGCCGGACCACTCCGCTTGTGATCCACGGCGCGATGAACGGCGAGTTGTTCCTTACCTACGGTCAACCGCAACTCGGGGACGCAGCCCGGCAAGTGGTTCACAGACACGCGAACGGCAGCATTACCAGGTCAGCCTTGACGCCCTCGCCCAATTCGCGGCCAGTGGCGAACGAAGCGAAGTTCGGGAAAGCCCCGACTGGGCACCCGTCGAAGTTTTTCGACATACACGCGGGCAATCCACAATCCGTGACCCGTGATTTAGTGCAGCCTTGAATTTCGGCCGCTTTGCTCTAAGGTGAATCCTTTTCAGGCCTTGAGGCAGTGACTTTGCGAGAAAGTCCGCTGCCAATGGAGCCCAAGGAGTGGTGAATGATCTACTATGACCGGCTCAACTGGAGAAAGACCGTTTTATCGTTTCGTGGCACGTGTCTTCCGAAAGTCGCGCCGCGGATTCTGCTTCTGGTTTTGATTGCCGCTGTGATCCAGGCAACCTATGAGTCTGGGAAGCATTGGGAGTCCATGCGGAAATTCGCTGGCCTCGATCCAACAAGCCATGCGGTACTCGGCTCCCTATTGGGCTTTATGATCGTGTTCCGTATGAATGCGTCAAATAGCCGTTTTTGGGAAGGGCGTTCACACTGGGGCCAGTTAATCAACTCCAGCCGAAATCTGGGGCGGATTGGCATCGAGTATACGACTGGTGGTACGGAATTAGCCGAATTGATTTCGGGCTACGTGATCTGCCTGAGACGAGCATTGCAGGGAGACCACGACACGATCGAGGCGGATCGCTTTCTGCCGGATGCAGTGTGTCGCGACGCCGAACATTTCAGCAACCGCCCTGTTGCGGTAAGTGCTGCGGTCTCCGGATGGATTGGGAAGTACCATCAACTCGGACAGCTCGATTCGCAAATGGTCCGGTTGATGGAAGGTGAACTCTCGCGAATGATTGATTCCCAGGGAGGCTGTGAAAAGATCCTGAAGACGCCTTTACCGTTCGTCTTTGTAGCGATGTTGAAACAGCTAATACTCGTCTATCTCACGACGTTGCCAATTGCGGTGTGTGCCCGGATCGGATGGTGGACGCCGGTCCTTGTAGCAATCGTTTCACTTGGACTGTGCGGCATGGAAGAAGCCTGCGTAGAAATTGAAAACCCGTTTGAACTTGACGACAATTGCTTGGACATGGATGCGTACACGACGACGATTGCTCGTGATTTAGGTCAAATGGTTTCACGCAAGAATCGCTTAGCAGCCGGTGGTGAGTATGGCGATCGGCGTTGATGGCGGCAACAAATGCGCTACCCTTTGGCCTCAGTCAAATTTCGGGATTACACGGGGGTTCCTTCCGGGGATGGGAAGCGTGCCGGGTGCGGTGGCGATTTGAACGAACTCGCTTAAGATTTGCGCCAAATCGATAACACATGCCAAGGCGCGCATTGTTACAAAGAGCGTCTATTCCGGGGAGGGGCGAAACGATGTTCGGGCGACATCGCACGTTTGGCGGCGACCCGGAAATGATCTGATTTTCAATCGCTTTGGTCTTCAAACTCCACCTGCTCTCGGAGTGGGACCGTCTTATTTCCGATGTCGCCGCCCGTCGCGAGGAAGAAACGGTTCGAGTCGATCCCCGCGTCAATGTTGGTGCCGTGATTGGTATCGGCGGTGAACCGGGCTTTGGTGAGCGGCTGCCACTCGCCATTGATCCCGATCAGGGCCGAATTCATTTTCATGTGATAGAATGTCACGGCTAAAATCTTGACCAACCTGAAATTGAATGCTTCCCACTTTGGTCCGCATCCTTCCGATTGTTGCTTTCGCCGTGTTGCTGGCTGTTTCTGCAGGATGCTCAAACACCAGCGATCCGGTGTCGGACTCACGGTCGCCGACTTCGCTCGGCTTGCCATCAATTCCGGCCGCCATCCACGAACCGTACTGCATCGAGGTCACGGGCCACGAGTATCGCTGGGAAGTGCGCTATCCCAGTGCAGATGGCTTGCTCGCCACAGACGACGACCTGTTGGCCGTTCGCAACGTGCATGTCCCCCAAGGGACCGATGTGGTTCTGCTGCTGAAGAGTCTGGACTATGTCTATGTCATGGAGGTGCCGCAATTCGGATTAAAAGAGATGGCCATCCCCACACTCGAGTTTCGGATGTCGTTTCACCCCCGGGAAGCCGGACAATTTGCCCTGCTGGGTGATGAGTTGTGTGGCGATCCGCATCCCGAGTTGAAAGGTCATCTGATCGTCGAACCGCGAGAAGACTTTCTCAACTGGCTCAAACTGCAGAGCCATAGACCATTCACTCGGAAGCCGTTGTGAGTTCCCGCCTCAAACAGAAAACGAGCCCATGATTCGCGTCTACCAATCCTCCGACCTGAGCCGCCAAAAACATGGCAGAGTTAAGTTCGCGCTCTTTTGGGTCTTGTTCATGACCATCGCGTTCATGGGTTGTAGTCGGCAGACATCGAAAGTCACCGGTCCGGTCGGAAAGCCGCCGACCACTCCGCCTGTCGCGACGAACAACGCCCCGTCACCCGAAGGCAACCCGAGTCCAAAACCGACTTCGCCACCCATCCTGCTCGCATCGCCGGAATTTGCGTTGACCGATCAGACGGGTGCCGCTTGCGGCAGCCAGGATCTGAAGGGGCATATCTGGATCGCCAATTTCATGTTCACCCGATGCACGGCAACGTGCCCTCGCCAGACGGCGCGTTTTGAAGAACTTCAACAGCGTGCCCGGCGTTGGCCCGATGGCGATCGAGTTCGGCTCGTCAGTTTCACGGTGGATCCGGAGAACGATACGGTCACTCGTCTGAGTGAATACGCCGAGGCACACCATGCGGACCCCGTCCATTGGAAGTTCCTCACCGGATCGCGCCCGGAACTCTGGCAGATCAGCAAGGAAGGGTTCAAGCTGCCGGTCTCGGGTTCGGCCAACGATTCCTCGGGGCCGATCACACACAGTCCGCGATTCATTCTGGTCGATGAACAGTCCAGAATTCGCGGATACTATGACGGTCTGGCAGATGACGACATTCGCAAGTTGCTGTCGGACATCCAGTCGCTGCTCACCGAGTTCAGGGCGACTGCGGGCGAGCCAACCCTGGTCGGTGTGCCGAGCGACGTATTCGATCCGCCCTGGTTGGAACCACGTCGGGTTGCCCAACTCGCCACGGCTGCTGAGATCGGTGCGTTTCACAACTTTCAGTTTGAGGACCGGATCGAGTCGAGTGGGATCCGCTTTCAGAATCGGGCCGTCGCCGACGCTGCCCGGGACTTCAAACGAAACCATTACGACCATGCCAGCGGTGTCGCCGCCGCCGACATCGATGGAGATGGTTTGCACGACCTGTACTTTGTTAGCCAGGTCGGCGGCAACGAATTGTGGCGAAACCTCGGCCAGGGGCGATTCGAGAACATCACCGACCGCGCCGGACTCGCGTTGAAAGACCGCGTCGGAGTCTCCGCCTCGTTCGCCGACACGGACAACGATGGCGATCCGGACCTGTTCGTCACCACGACACGCCACGGCAACGTCCTGTTTGAAAATGACGGCAAGGGCGAATTCAAAGATATTAGTGCCGAAGCGGGACTGGCCTATAAGGGTCACTCCTCCAGTGCCGACTTCTTCGACTACGACCGCGACGGACGATTGGACTTGTTCGTAACCAATGTTGGAAAATTCACCACCGAAACCGTGGCCTACAGCGGCGATCCGGTCAAACACGAGTCGCCTTACTTCGTCGGCAGGTCGGATGCGTTCGTGGGGCACATGTTTCCACACCTTTCGGAACGTAGCATCCTGTATCACAACGAGGGCGACAATCGTTTTCAAGACGTCTCCGAAGAGGTCGGGCTGCTCCATGCGAACTGGTCCGGCGACGCAACGCCGCTGGATGCGAACGACGACGGTTGGGTGGACTTGTACGTGGTCAGCATGCAGGGAAACGATGAGTACTTCGAAAACGTCGAGGGCAAACGATTCGAACTCCGCAGCCAGAAACTGTTCCCTCGCGCCTCGTGGGGAGGCATGTGCGTCAAGTCGTTTGATTACAACAACGATGCATTGATGGACCTGTTCACGACCAACATGCATGCGGACATGTGGCACCTGAAGGATGAAATCATCGGTCCCCGTGAGAAACTCAAACCACCCGACAACGTGATGCCCAAGTCTTACTTCCTCGGTCGCGATCCTCGGGCCAATGTCTTGGGAAATGCCTTTTATGAGAAACAGGGACGCGATGAGTTCCGCGAGATCTCTGACCAAATTAACGTCGAGACATACTGGCCGTGGGGGCACAGTGTCGGCGATTTGAATGCGGATGGGTATCAAGACATCTTCATCACTTCGTGCATGAACTACCCATTTCGCTACCATCCTAATTCGTTACTGCTCAATGACGGAGGGCAGAGTTTTCGCGATGCGGAATTCATCCTCGGTGTCGAGCCGCGACGAGATCGCAAGACTGCGACCCCCTGGTTTGAACTCGATTGTTCCGGTGCCAACAAGGACCACCAAGCGTGTGCGGGGTGCAGCGGTCGCGTGGCCGTGTGGGCGGCGCTTGGATCGCGCTCCTCAGTCTTGTTCGACGTCGATCAGGATGGCGACTTGGACATCGTGACCAATGACTTCAACAGTCCTCCGCTCGTTCTGGTCAGTAACCTGAGTGAGAAAACCTCCAACTTGAGGTACCTCAAGGTTCAACTCCAGGGGACACGCTCGAACAGGGACGGGCTGGGGGCCAAGGTTCAAGTCATGGCCGGAGAGAAGACCTTCACCCAGGTTCACGACGGTCAGTCCGGTTATTTGTCACAGAGTTTGCTGCCGTTGTATTTCGGACTGGGTTCCGTCGATACCGTCGACATGGTGTCGATCCAATGGCTGGGCGGCCAGGCTCAGGAAATCGCCGGGCCGATCAAAACCAATCAGCAATTGGTCGTAGTTGAGGCGGCGTCTGACAAGGTCAAGTAACGGAGGAATCTTGTTCGGCTCAACGATCAAATGCGCGGCATTCCCGTCGGCGACGTCTCCCCCCAAGTTTGGACCATACAGAATGAACCTCTGTTCCGCTTCATGACAGAGTCTTTTTCGCCGATACACCATTCCCCATTCGCTGCGACGGTCGATGGAACTGTGACCAAGAGTTAGCGTGTAGATTCGTTGATTCTCGGACGGTTCAACGAGCCTGATAGTGATCGCGTCGTAACGAATGGCGAGGGACGGTCGTTCACGGTTTGATGTCGGTCGAAGGCCGCGGGGCATTCGGTGTCATTGGGGGATGTTGACGGCGATCACAGTATTCAGCAGCTCGCCGCCACATGTCGGCCAGTTTCTGGCGGCCGAGCGCCTGACAGACTTCCACCAACTCGCGTCTGGGAGCGACGGCACCTGGATCTGCATTCGCCTGCTGATTGAGTTCAACCAATCGACTTTGTAGTTCTCGATACCGGTTGTACTCGGTTAACTCGGTGGCTCTCTCTTCGTTTTTTCCTAGAACGCCATACAGTTGCAAAAGCTGATAACGCGCATTGAGATTGAAAGGCTCTGTTACCAGCGATTTCTTCAACAATTTCAAGGCCTGCTCTCCCTTTCCCGCATCCTCGAGGAATCGGGCTTTGAGCTTGAGTGAATTCACATGCTCTGGATTGTTGGCCAGTACTGCATCCACCAACTGGTCGGCTTTCAGTACCTCGCCTAGACTCCAAAAACACTCGGCTCGCTGGTTGTCGGTAGCGGGAGACGGCTGGATGCCCGACAGCGCATCCAGCGCTCCTTGAAAGTCTCGAAGACTAATCAAGACGTGTGCCAACTCTCCTTGTATCAACTGTCGGACTTCTTCGGGTGGGGACTTCAAAAGGCTGAGCCGAAGCTCCTTCGCCGCCATCACGAAATTTTCGTTGTCTGTCAGGATGGTTCCCGCCAAGTGGTGCGGTCGGTAATCGAGCGGTTTCAACCTGACAACTTGATTCAGGGCTCTCAGTGCCAAGTCGGGCGCACCGAGATCGTAGAACATTGCTGCGAGGAATCGGTGGGCATCGACTTCGTCGGGATGTTCGGCCACCAACTGGATGAGTAGCGGCTCAGCCCGATCGAACTGGCCGAGTTTAAACAGGCATTCACCCGCCAGTCGCAGCACGTGTGGCCTCAATGGCCCCGCAATCATGTCGGGTGTCAGGCGATCCAGCACCTGCCGGTATTGAGCGCGACGAACCAGCCACGCACTTCTTACAACAGCCGCTTCGTCCCGGGCTCCGCTCCGCAGGAGGGCCTGCTCAACCAGATCGACACCCTCGGCATCGACGTTCTCGACTCGGCGCAGTCCTTCGGCAAGCGTCAAATTCGACGGACGGAAAAACCTCATTGCCAACAGGCTCACGCCCACGAGTAGGCCGGACACGACCAACGCACTCACCATGAATCTCAGCACTCGACTATCCACAGGTCATGCCCTTACGCAGACAAATCGCACCCGAGACAATTGCGTCGTGGCCGCTGACGACTTCAGATCGTCGTTTTACAGTTGCCTGTGCAGCCGATCATTGCTCGCCCGCTGCGGAATCACCTTCACGGGCAGGTGCCGTCGCCTCGCAGAGCATCTGGTTCAAGCACCGTCACGATCTGATCGCTGGGAGCGTTTGTCAACCGGATCGAGCGCCCTGATGTCCAAGTGACGATTAACTCAATCGACAACTCGAGCGGCACCGCAGCCAAACAACAGTCGGGTATCGATCGACGAAGCATAGCTGGTACTGCTGCGAATCTGGAGCATCAGCTTTCGGTCTTGCACTTCGGCGATGGCCAAGGCTCCGATCCCGCGCACGACCAGTGAATGGCCACGTTCGAGCGACTCGTTCGACAAGATTTCCACCGGCTCGTTTTGATGCGAGAGCACAATGTCCTCATCTCCGTCTCCATCCAAATCGCCGGTGGCCAAGCCCCGGCCGGCATGTGGCGATGTCCTGTAATTGCCAGTCTGATCGGTCACGCAAATCGATCGAGTAAGACTTCATGGCAATCCTCCTTGCGGCTGCCCGTCTTACCCAATCAGCCCCGCTGGTGCTAGAACTCCGTGAGAGGCGCACTAGTTCATTCTGTTCGGCTGGCCTTACACAGCAAGTGCTGGTGTAGCGTCTCACTCAGATGGGATCTTATTGAGTGCGGATCGGGCACGCGCGACTTTGGCGAGCATGTCTTCCGCTTTCTTGGTCCAAACGAATGTTTTCGGGTGGGCGTTGTGATGTGCGATGTAGTCGCGGATTGCCTGCTCCAATTCGGCCACGCTCCGGAACACGCCGTTGCGGATGCGGTCTTGGGTGATGTCTCGGAACCAGCGTTCGATCACGTTCAGCCACGAGCTGCAGGTGGGCGTGAAGTGGAGGTGAAATCGCCGGTGACGTTTCAGCCACTTCACGACGTTGGGATGCTTTTGCGTGGCGTAGTTATCGACGATCAAATGCAGATCCAGGTTCGGCGGCGTCTCGGCGTCGATCTTCTTCAGGAACCTGATCCATTCTTGATCGCGGTGCTGTGGCAGGCACTTGACAATGATCCTGCCGTGCGCCAGTTCGATGGCGGCAAACAGCGTCGTCGTGCCATTGCGTTTGTAATCGGGCGTCAGTGTCTTCAGTCGGCCGGGGAACAGATCCTCGCGGCGGGAGCGACCGATAAGGCGCTGCTCGAACTGGTCGGCACCTTCAGCGCGAAGACGCTGGGCATCGAACCGTAGCCGCTGAACTTACGGCTGTTCGTGGAAGACGACTTCCCCAGCCGGTCGCGCACATACTCGCCCAGTTACATGCTGTATGTCCTGAGTGCCGATCAGCATTCGATCTGGATCACCGAGCGACTGAGCAAATGGAATCGCCAGTCGCACGAAGTCCGCGATCGCGAGATGCAGCTCCATCACACAAACCAGCAACTGCGATTGCTCACGGCGGAAGAACTCGATGAGCCGGACAATTGTCGCAAAATCGAGGCTCAATCGGCCGCCGAACGAACCAACGGACGACGGCTGACGGGACTCGTGAACGGTGGCGAGGAACGGGTTCGTCAGGCGATGCGGAACCCCGAGTTCGGCGTCGGCCATTTGGAGAAGTGGGCCGAGATGCTCCAGATTCTGAAGGACATCTCGGGGAACCGGATGCCGAACGTGGCCGACCTGTTGAAGCAGTCGTCGCAAGCTCTGGTTGTTGCTGCGAACTCGCCCGCGAAGCCCGCACCGGCCGCCGGTCAAATCCGCGACACGCGACCGGGAGCCCGAAAGCCTGGTGAACCCTCACCGCCGCAGCCAGTCGTTCCGATCGTCGTCGATAAAGAATCGTCACAACAGCCCGGCAAAAAAGCGGACGGCGAAGAGGAAGCACCGAGCAAGAGCTAATCGAAGCCAAGGCTCACGCTGCGGGTGACGACGGTCGCGGGAAGCGGTGCGAAAAAACAGCCTCCGCCACCCGCAAGTGGTAAGCTCGATGAAGCAATCACGGCTCAACAAGATTTGCTGGCCGAGTTCGACAAGATCGCGGAAGAGCTGGACAAAGTGCTGACCAATCTGGAGGGAAGCACGCTCGTGAAGTAGCTAGAGGCGGCGGCGCGGCAGCAGTACGTCATCGCCGGGAAGATCAACGATCAAGTCGGCGGGACGTTTGGTCTGCGCGGCGAATCGGGCGGCGCGGCGAAGCTGGTTCTCGATGAGGTCTCGAAGCAGAAGACGAAGAGCAGCCAAGACCTCTCGAACATCATGGATGACATGCAGGCGTACTTTGAGCGGCGACACATGCAGCGGTTCAAGACGGTCTTGGATGAGATGCGCGAACAGGATGCCGTCGGCAGCCTGCGACAACTGAGTGACGACGTGAATGTCGAGACCGGTCTGTCGATGGCTTAGGCCGAGTTCTGGTCGGACACGATGGAACGCTGGGCTGATGATTTGGTCGATCCCGCCTGTGCGGGCAAGTGCCCCGGCTGCAAATCGAAGAGCAGTTTGCCGCCGTCGTTCGTCTTGGAAGCGATGCACATCTTGGAGGCCGAGGTCAATCTGCGCGAAGAGACTCGCGTCGCCGAACAGGCTCGTCCCGCATTGGCAAAGGCCGAGTTCACGAAGCGCGCGGAGCAACTCAGCCTGACTCAGCCTGACTCAGCACGAGTTGGCCGAGCGCGTCGCCAAACTGAATATACGCATCATCGACTTGCCCGATGGCGAGGAAGAGTTCGCCAAGGAGATCGCTCTGCTGAACAAGGTCGAGCAAGGGGCAAGCACGAATGAAGACAACTCTCTGTAGTGCATCGTCGATCGCCATGCTCGCCGTCACCCTCGTTCCCGGTGCTGGTCGGGCCGACGAGCCGAAGCTCAAGGCGAAGCCAGCCGTCGTGGCGAAGCTAGCCAAAGCGGAACCGAAAGTCGTCAAGCAAGGGGCGGCCAAGCCAGTGCAGGGACCGGCAGCGGGGCGGGCGCGGATCGCTTCGGAACTGAAGC
The DNA here is from genome assembly GCA_945862235.1 of Schlesneria paludicola DSM 18645. Lineage (GTDB taxonomy): Bacteria > Planctomycetota > Planctomycetia > Planctomycetales > Planctomycetaceae > Schlesneria > Schlesneria paludicola_A. The sequence goes on along the minus strand of CAMAYU010000032.1, from coordinate 25,303 downwards.
TTAAGGTCGATGAACTCGTGCGGGGCTGCCAGCTCATCGACGAGCAACAGAAAAAAATGACGCTCACCGCGCGGAGCGACATGAAGCGGTTCTTCGATGACGTGGAAGTCGTTCGCAAGAAGTTTCTCGCGGTGAGAAAGGATCAGAACGCGTTCCAAAACATCTGGCAGGAGATCAGCCCGCTGCAACAGAAGCCGCAGGCGGGGCTGTTCGGTGATGCCTCGCTGTTTGGCAAGTCACTGCGCAAGACTTTGACCGACGAGCAGCAGGCTCAGTACCGCGTCGTCGTCGAAGAGCGTCGGCGGTTCCGCTATCGAGCCACGATTGAAACCTCGCTGATCACGATCAGCAACACGGTCGCGCTGCGAAGCGAGCAGCACGACGCGCTGCTCAAGCTGTTGGTCGAGGAGACTCAACCGCTGCACATCTTCGGCCGGTACGACAATTACCTGGTGCTGTACCGGCTGGCGCAACTCTCCATCAGGAGGGTCAAGCCGCGGTTCGACGACCGCCAGTGGAAGCCGCTGCAGCCTCAGCTCAATCAAGGTCGCAGCGTGAAAGCTCGCCTCGTGCAGACCGGTGTGATTGATGAGCCGAAGGGCAACAAGAGCGGCATTTTGAATAGAGTGAGAACCTTCCAAAATATGTTCGCCGGGGGGGGGGGCTTGGATGCCGCCGTCGAGTATGAGGATGCGATCCAAGAATTTATCGAGGCCCCCGCTGATGCCTTGCAGCCCGAGCAACCGAGACAGCGAATTCAAGCCGCTCTCGAAGCGAGCGAAGACCGTCCGGCGGATGCGTTGACGCCCGCGCAACCTCGAAAGGGAAAGGCGCGATGAGCGGCGAACACGGTTCGATTTGTAGGATGGGCATTCTTGCCCGACCGCTTTTCCAAACGAAAACCGGACGGGCAGGAGTGTCCATTTTACGGGTCGCATTGCTGGCTCACGGCATCGCGCTGGCGGCTTGCTTGGCGATGCCCTCGCGCGTGATGGCTCAGCCGCCCTCGATCAAGATTGGTGACGCGGTCCGGCGCGATGTCCGTGAGATTTATGATCGCGGACTGCAGTTCCTCGTGAGTTTTCAGACGGAAGCGGGCGATTGGAAAGCGGGAGGGCAGGACGGGCCGGGTGCCACGGGGATGGCGCTGATAGTGCTGCTGGCTTCCGGTGAAGACCCCAACTTCGGGCTGTACAGCAATCCTGTGCGGAAGGCGTTGCGGAGCATCATCTCGCAGCAGAACGCCGCAACGGGCTTCTTCGGAAACAGCAGGTATCACCACAACTTCGCGATGCTGGCACTGGCCGAAGCGTATGGAGCGGAGGACGACCGCAATTTGTGGACGGGGTCGGAGACGAACAGGCGGTCGATCGGCGTGTCGCTGGAATTGGCGGTTCGCGCCGCGATTACATCTCAGAACGAGAACTCGCTCGGAGCGTGGAGGTACTCGCCCAACAGCAACGATGCCGACACCTCGGTCAGCGGCGCGGTGCTGGTCGGATTGCTGGCCGCGCGGAATGCCGGAATCGAAGTTCCCGATGAAGTGACCGACAAGGCGATTAAGTACCTCACGTCCATGACATCGGATAATGGGTAGGTCGGGTACTCGGGCGGCTTCGGAGGTTTCGATGAGTCTTTCCCTCGCATCTCGATCGCGACGCTCGTCTATTCGGTGGCGCGGCGGAAGGATCTCAAACAGTTCAAGGCGACGCTGTTCTATCTGACGCAGCGGCTCGAAAACACGGCCCAACAGCACTACGCCGAGTACACGCGCTACGACCAAGCCCAATCGCGGTGTCAGGGGGATGTCGAGGCGTGGAAAAAGTGGGTCAAGCTGTTGGTGCGACAACTCAAAACGCCCCAACTGAAGGACGGCAGCTTCCAAGGCCAGTTTGGTCCCACCGTGGGCACGTCGTTGTCGCTGCTGTCTCTGGCGCTGAATTACCGGTTCCTGCCGATCTATGAACGATGAACACAGCGTCCTGCCAACCATCGACTGGAGTGCCCGCGTGATGAGCAAGTCCGTTACACAAACTTTCACTTGGCTGATGTGGCTCGTCTGTTTCGTTGTCGTTATCTCGGTGGCTTGTGAGACGCACGCGGCGGAACCAACAGACAACGTCGCCTCGGCCCTGATCCATCTCACCAACGGCGACTACGCCACCGGACGGTTTGCGGACTCACCAGGCAGCGGTCGGCTGGCCTGGCAGTCAGCGGCGTTCTTGGCTCCGTTTGAGTTCCCAACTCAAACGGTGAACACGATTCAATTCCCGGTCCCCGCGAAGTTGGCTCAGCCCGAGGGGACCTACTGTTTTGAGCTGGCGGGTAGCGACATGCTGTTTGGGGCGTTCGTCGCATTGCAGGGTGACGCAGCGGCGATTGAGGTCTCGGGAATTGGGCGGCTGCATGTGGAGAAGTCGCTCCTGCGACGGATGTATCGCTGGCAGGGTGGCACCGAACTCTTGTTCTCTGGGCCAAGTGGCTTGAAAGGCTGGGCGACCTTGGGCACGGCGAAAGCTTGGCGTGAAGAGTCGGGGCATCTCCGATCAGACCAGAGCGGCGCGATTCTGCAGCATGACCTCAAGCTTCCCACGCTGGCTCGGATCGAGTTCGAATTGTCGTGGAAGGGCAAACCGGATTTTGAGTTGGCTTTGCGCACGAGCAACTCCAAATCGGCGCTGCGAGCGTTCCGGTTCGAGGTCTGGGAGAACGAACTGATCGTGCAGCGCGAGACCGAACGAGAAGCCGATCTCACCAGCTTGCAGCCGGCTCAGTCGGGACCGGGCCGCGTTCATTTGCGGGCGTTCCTCGATCAGCCGAAAGGCCAGTTGCTGGTCTTCTCCTCTGGTGGAGTGAAGCTCGCCGATCCGACGGTCACGACTGCGAAGCCCCAAACGCTGGGTGGCTTGCAACTCACCAACAAGAGCGGTGACGTTCGACTCGAACGGTTGAGCATCGGGCGTTGGAATGGTGCGTCCCGCGCAACCCGCGGGACGCACTCAGGCATCGTTCCGCCTGCTAGGGGAACGACTGCTGAATCGGCTGTGGCGATTCGGTCGGATTCACGCGGGGATCAAAAGTGAACATCATCCGCATATCCTCGTGATCCACGTTGTGACAGTGGAATACGAACGGGCCCTTGAAGGTTCGAAACTTCATGAAGATCTCGATTTCACTGCCCGCGCCCAGCAGCGCCGTATCGCTCTTGAAGCGGTTTTCCAGTGGCGGAATCTGACCATCGACGCTCTGAATCTGGTGCGATTCAAGGTGAATGTGGATGGGATGCCACCATCCGCCCCCTGGATTCTTCAGAATCCAGCGTTCTGCGGAACCGATCGTAGGACACACGTCGGCCAGATTGGGCTCGTAGAATCGGTTGTTGATCTGCCAGGCCCCCTTGCGCCGCACGAACTCGAAGGTGCGAGTGCGAACGATCTCACTCGCCAGGATCGGGACATGCGGGCGCAGAGGCGTTCCCACCTCGACCGTCGCGTTGTTGGGTTGCGGTGGTCCCTCGACAACGAACTTGATGAGCGGAAATCCTGGAATCTGCGTGTTGCGATCCGTAAGGGTTCCGCCTGGACCACGACCGTCCTGCTGAGGAAGGATGTTTTCCAGAAACAGTTCGTTGGGGGCGTTGGTGAAGTCGATCACCACGTCGGCCCGGTTGGCCATTGCCAGCAGCAAGGTCTGGCGTTCGATGGCCTGTGGATACAACCACGTGTCAGTTCCGAGACCAATGAACGGCTGACCGTTGCTGAGCCGCAACTCATAAAAACGCGCGTTTGATCCATTATTAAAACGAAAGCGATACTTGCGGCGCTGGACATGGAACTTCGGCTGAACCTTTCCGTTGGCGCACATCAGGTCACCGAGATGGCCATCGTGGTTCAGCGGATCGAAGAAGATCGAACCGTCGGCGTTGAGTGTTCGATCCTGAAGAACGACCGGAATGTCACACGGATCGCCGGGCAACACGTTGCTGTTGATGAGTGCCTGCTCAGTCTCATCGAACGCCAGAAAAAGTCCCGCCAAGCCCATCATCACGTGGTGCGACGTGATGTCCATCGCGTGATCGTGATACCACATCGTGGAGGGGGACTCGGAAAAATCGAGCGGTCCGGATTTTCCATCACCTACTCGCGGAACCGAGTTCGTGTAGTAGTAGTCTCGCGCCTTGCCGGGCAGGACCAAATGGGCGGGGTGTCCGTCGGAATGGGCCGGGTTGTGACCGCCATGCAGGTGGACGGACATTTCCTCGTCAAGATCGTTCCACTGCCGAATAACCGCAGGTTCGCCAACGCGAGTCTTGAAGGTCGGCCCCGGCGAGATGCCGTCATATCCCCAGATCGGTGTCCGGACACCGGGAATAATCTCCTGCGTCCCGCGACGCATGCGCATCTCTTAGAACTTGGTCGGGTACAACTCGTAGGCCGAACGATCGAAACCGATGTTGAAATACTCGGGAGCGATTCCGTGGAAGACCTCGCCGGGAACGAAGCCCGCAGGCGGAGTGCCCACGCTGAGCGGCTGCTTGATGGGAGCGATCGGCAAGTTCTGGGTAAATGGCACGAACTTAAATGGCGTCGTCGGGCCATTGCCCAACTTTTCGGTCGCACTTCCTCCGCCCTTGCCCGGCCCCTTGGCCGCCCCCGATTCGTGACTGCCGATTCCAACAAAAGCCGTCGCCGCCAGAGCTGACGCTCCAAGTCGTAGAACGTCTCTGCGCGACACGGGCCGCTTTTCATTTTCGATCAATTGAGACCTATCCATGTTCTGATCATTCCCCCGAAATACTGTATGTATCGCTCTTGATTTTGGTGAATTAAACACACTGGGGAATATATGAGCCGTCCGTTTGGGCGGCCATTTTTTTTCTGATGGCGATCACCAAACAATGGCAATTCGTTGAGTGACATTTCTCAAGACGCCGAAATGCGCGAATATTCAGGGAGTTTCTGTGAAGAATCTGTGAAGAATTGGCAACGTCGGGTCAGGCGAAGGGCTGGAAGGTCAAGACGCGGCGCTCTTCGGTAAGCCCGCGCCCGAGATTGAACTCGACCTGCTCGACGGTAAGAAATTCCGCCTGTCCGAACACAAAAACCGGATTGTGGTCCTCGACTTCTGGGCCTCGTGGTGCGGCCCGTGACTGCAATTCATGCCGCAGATCGACAAGGTCACGCATGAGTTCGCCGATCAAGGGGTCGAGTTGTTCGCGATCAATCTCGAAGAGACGCCCGACAAAGTGAAGACGGCTCTCGAACACTTGAAGCTCACCACGACCGTGGCCCTCGACAACAACGGCCGCGTCGCCGAGAAATACGCTGCGACCTCGATCCCGCAAACGGTCCTCGTCGATCGCAACGGCAAAGTGGCGCGTCTGTTCGTCGGCGGAGGTCCTCGGTTCGGCGACCCGCTACGCACGGCGCTTCAGGCCGTGCTGTCAGAATAAACCCGAAACGAGCGACTGATGTGAGATTAGGCGACCGGCAACAAATTTCTGGCCCAAAGTAGACGAGTCACTCCGTGACTCGAAGATTCCGGTCACGGAGTGACCGGTCTGCTTTCTCTTTCGGCTCGCCTTATGACTCTGACTGTCTCGCTTCGGTCGCGTCGGCCTCAAAAGGAACTGTCTCTTGAAAACATCCGTTCTGCCGATTGTGATTCCTCGCGCGGTCCATGATGAGGTTTCTGAGCGGGGCGGCGTAAGCCACCGGGTTCTTCCAAAGAGGGCTTACGCCCAAGAGCCGGGGGGCTTACGCCGCCCCGCTCAGAAACCTCTTACTTTGTGTCGCGTGAGATGTATCGCGTCCCTCGTTCTCGCGAATCTCTGCCTCTCCACATTCGGAGCTGACGCCGCACCGGTGGTTCGTCCGAAGTTGCAGATCATCAACGGTGGCACTCACCCCGCGGAGGTCTTCTGGCTGAAGAGTGACACCGAGCGTTTGAAGCACGCTACGATCGCCACCGGGAAGAATCTCGTGATCGAGACGACTCTCGGTCATCGCTTTGCCCTTCAAGGTGAGAAAGGCGAGCCAGAGGTGAGCGTCACGTCCGAGATCGCCGTTCAGGCGTACCGCTACGACCCACAGGCGAAAGACGGCGTGCCAAGCTTTTACACGCAGCGGGCGGATGCGCACGGCTATCCCGTCGTGGCCTCGGCCAACGTGAACCCGTATGCGTTGAAAGAGGCGGTCTACTTGATCGACATGTTGTTGGCGAAGCGGCCCGATGTTCGGGCGGCGATGATCAAAAGCGGCTCGCGAATGTGCCTCATCGCGCACAACGAGTTCACCACCGACCAGCCGGAGTTCGCGTGGTTGGGAGAGAAGCCGCACGCCGATTTTCCGAAGTTCACCGGTCGCGAGTATTACGACGCGCGCGCCCGTGGCCTGGGCGGCAGTCAGACCGATCCGTTCTGTTCGTGCGCCGAAGAGAACCTGCTCGGCTATCCCGGCGATCCGTATGAGAAGGAAAACATCCTGATCCACGAGTTCGCGCACAACATTCATTTGCGCGGGATGATGAACGTCGATCCCACGTTCGATGCGCGCGTGGAACGGGCGTATGCCGACGCAATGAAATCCGGTCTCTGGAAGGGGAAGTACGCCAGCGTGAACCACCACGAATACTTCGCCGAGGGAGTGCAATCGTGGTTCGACAACAACCGCATCAACGACACGGATCACAACCACGTTCATCTGCGATCGCAGCTCATCGAATACGACCCCGGCCTCGCCGCGCTGTGCCGCGAAGTCTTCGGCGATACTGAGCTGCGTTACACGAAGCCCGCCACGCGGCTGACCGGTCACCTGGCCGGATACGACCCCGGCCAGGCCCCCAAGTTTGAGTGGCCCGATCGCCTCGCGAATATCAAGGCTGAGATCAGAGCCAAGGCCGAGGCTCGCAGCCGCCACGCCAATTCGCGTGAGACGCGCAACGTCTCCGGCTGGAGCGTACTCGTGAGCAAAGACCTCCTCGCCACGGAACCGGCTCTCACCGCCAAGTCCCTCGAACTGCTCCAGGGACAGCTCGACGAGATCGTGCGCGTCGTTCCGGCGACCGCCGTCACCGAACTGCAAAAAGTGAAGCTCTACTTCTCGCCCGAGTACCTCGGCGTTCCACCCCGCGCCGAATATCACCCCGATGCGGGTTGGCTGCGCGAGCACCAACGCGACCCCGCGATGGCGAAGGGGGTCGAGTTCACCAACGTCCGCATCTTTGAGGCCGAGACGCGCCGGATGCCCAACTTCGCCCTGCATGAACTCGCCCACGCCTACCACGACCGCGTTCTCGGCAACGACGAGGCACGCATCATTGCCGCCTACGACAACGCCAAAGCGAGCGGCACGTATGACCAAGTCCAGCGGCAAGACTCTGAGGGCCGCAAGCGTCTCGACAAAGCCTACGCTCTGACCAATCACAAGGAGTACTTTGCGGAATGCACCGAAGCGTACTTCTCTCGCAACGACTTCTTCCCGTTCCATCGCGCAGAACTGAAAGCCCACGACCCCGCTATCGCCGCCCTCATCGAGCAGCTCTGGAAGGTCGATAACAAACCATAGCTGTCGTTGATGGACACGATGCTCGTGTCACGAAGTCGAATTGGCTTGTACCTCGCGCGGCCAGCGATGAGACATCTGAGCGGGGCGGCGTCAGCCCCCCGGTTCTTGGGCGTAAGCCCTCTTGAGAAGAACCGGGGGGCTGACGCCGCTCCGCACGGAAACCTCTCATATTGGAGTCGTGTGAGGTATATTTGAACTACTACGACAATCCGCTCGCTCCCCGCCTCGCGACAAACGTGCCCTCGCCCTCCCACCGCTCAACCATCGAGAGAATACGTTCATGAATTCACGCGATCTCCACATCAATCGTCGCGGCTTGCTCAATGTCGGGATGCTGAGTGGCTTGGGCCTGAGTCTATCCGACGTGTTGCGATCGCAGGCTCGGGCTGAGTCCCGGAATCCGGCGGCCCGGCGAAAGAATTCGGTCATCATCCTGCACATGCGGGGCGGGCCGAGTCAGCTCGAAACGTGGGACATGAAGCCCGACGCACCGGTCGAGATTCGGGGCGAGTTCAAGCCGATCCCCACCTCGGTGCCGGGCCTTCAAATCTGCGAACTCCTGCCGCAGACCGCCGCGATCATGCACAAGTGGTCAATCGTCCGTAGCCTCCAGCATCCGCCCGAATACGGCGATGTCAGTCATTCACGCGGCGATCAGGTCGTCTTCACGGGACACGCTCCGGGGAAGGTCGAGAATGAGAACGCGCATCCCAGCATGGGGTCGGTCGTCGCCAAACAACTGCAGCACATCGACCCGACGATGCTGGCGTATGTCATGGTCCCGCGCATGATCCCCGGCACGGGATCGGCGTACCTCGGGGCGGCGTGCCAACCGTTTCAAACGATGGCCGACCCGGCAGCCAAGGGGCAGAAGTTTGAGGTTCCGAATCTCGCCGTCCCGCAGGGAGTGGCCGTGGACCAGACGGCCGATCGCCGTCGGTTGCTCGACGCGCTCGATCGGATTCGCCGCGATGTCGATCACACGGGAACGCTCGGCGCGATGGACTCGTACCAGCGTCAGGCGTGGGAAATTATCACCGGCCCCCGCGTGCGACAGGCCTTCGATCTCGATTCCGAATCGCAGGTGACTCGCGACCGCTACGGCTATCCCCCGCAATACACGCCCCGGATGAGAGCAGGGGGAGACAACCCCGGCTGGAACCAGCGACTACTTCTTGCGCGAAGGCTGGTCGAAGCGGGAGTCCGCCTCGTCACCGTCGATCTGCGCTGGTGGGACACGCACGACGACAACTTCTGGTCGCTCAAGAACGGCTTCCTGCCACCATTCGACCAAAGTTATTCGGCGCTCATCGAAGACCTCGACCAGCGCGGGTTGCTCGACACGACGCTGGTCGTCGCTTGGGGCGAGCACGGCCGCACGCCGCGAGTCAACGCGACCGCTGGCCGCGATCACTGGATGAGCGCCTTCAGCGCCGCACTGGCGGGAGGCGGAGTCAAAGGGGGCCGAGCCATCGGCTCGACCGACTCCCAAGCCGCCACCGTCCGAGACAACCCAAAGCACCCGCAGGATGTCCTCGCCACGGTCTATCGCCACCTCGGTGTCGATCCCACGATCAACTACACCGACCACGCTGGCCGCCCTCACCCCGTTCTTCCCTTCGGCAAGCCGATTGACGAGTTGTTCTGAATCGACGGGGCGGAACGAGTCCGCAAGGTCAGACACTCAGAGCCGCAGATTCGCGATCATTGAAGGCTCGAACGGCCATTGAAGGCGTCGCGGATGCTTCGGTGGCGATATCCCTCGCACGGCTGAGATTGACGCAGCGTCGTTTAACCGCGTGGGCAACGCCCCGCACGTCGAGTGGCGATAGAAGTGGTTTTGCCGAACGATGCCCGGGGCGTTGCCTGCGCGGTTAAGCGAGTCGGTTTCGTTACTTTGTCTCGCGGCCGTCATCTTGCGGGTAGAGCAACAGCCGGTCGTGAATAAGCAACAGCAAGTCGGGCAGTCCGTCACCGGTGACATCGGCGATCTGAGCCTCGCGCGGTTCGGCGTCTCCCCCCGCTTCATCCTCGTTGCGGAAGGACTTCTGCTCGAAGACGCGGAAGTACAACGCGTGCTTCAATCCGGTGTCGGCTCGGTACTGAAGGACTTCGATGAAATGGCTGCGTGTGTCGGTCAGGACGAGATCGGTCTTCCCGTCGCCGTTCACGTCTCCGGCGAGGACATCGGTTGGGTAGATCTTTTCAAGCTGGCTCTCGAACGACGCCAGTTCCTTCAACGCGGGAGCCGCCGCGCCCGCGTACAGCACCGCGAACTTGTCGGCCCCGAACAGCAACAAGTCGTCCCGTTTGTCACCGTTGAAGTCGGCCACCTTCAACGATTTGAACGGGAAGTCGCCGATGTCGATTTCTTTCCATTGCGAGTAGCCCGTCTCGCCACGTCGCAGGACACGCAGTTTTTTGACACCTGCATCAACGAGCGCGATCTCCGCTCCGGGTTGGCCGTCGAGTTCGAGGGTTGTCGCACCGACGATCTTCGAATTCGACTCGCCCGCGTTGAACTGTTCGGCCACTTGCCAGCGTCGGTTGTCACCGAGAACCATGAACCGCGCGAAGTTGTCCTGTGCGACGAGGACACCCTTTTTCTCACCGAGCGTGGTGAACGAGATCGCTCCTGGTGAGACGGCACCCAATCCGAGGTTGCCGCTGACAACGATCTCCGTCGGAACGCCTTCGTCGCTGAGGCCGAACAACTGCGGCGGCTTCGTTCCTTGAAAGACCAGAAACTCAGGCCGCTCGTCACCAGTGAAGTCACCCTGCACGAGCTTCTCGGGAGTTCCCTTCAGTTCGAGCGGAATGGCCGTCTTGCCGCCGAACGAATGCGGTTGCCACTCGCCGTTCGCGGCACGCTTCAACGCCTGCAATGAGTACTCGGAACCTTTGTCTTTCTTGGCCTTCGCGAGGAACACAACTTCGGGGCGTCGGTCGCCATCGAGGTCGGTGAGTTCGAGTCCGATGGAGTCCGCTTCGATGGGAAGTGACTCGGGAAACGTGAGCCTGCCGTCGTCGAGGCGGCTCAGCCCGAGCGTCTTTTCGGGACCGCTGTGAATGACGACATCGGCCTTGCCGTTACCGTCGAAGTCGGCCGCGCGAATCTGGTCCACACCGCTGAGGCCGGGAAATGGTGAGCCAAGATCGAGGCCGCTGCCCGCCCGCTGGCGGAAGATCAACACGCGCGAGGCATCGGGATCGGTGACGGCGAGGTCGATGAGTCCGTCGCCATCGAGATCGGCCGCAGTGAGATCACGGTCTCGCCCCGAACCCTGCTTGCCGAAGCCGAACTGGATGAGTCGTTCGGGCAGATCGTTTTCAGCGGGCTTTCGTCGTTCGACGTTCAACAATTTGATCCGTCCCGTGCGCGAGTCGATCGCCAGAATCTCGTGCCCCGGCTTGCCGTCGATGTCACGCAGCGACACGGCTCGCGGACGTTCGAGATCGAAGATGTACTCGGGACCGAGCTGCCCGTCGGCCAACTGCAATCGCGTGCCGAGCGACCGCGTCAGCCCTTCACCGGCGAGGTAACACAGATCGTTGCGACCGTCGCCGTCGAGGTCCGCGATCTGAGCCAGCCCCAGTTTGTCGGAGGTGTTCATCAGCTTCTTCGGTTCAGCCAGCACGCCCTTCGCGGTCTGCATGAACAGGATCGTTTCGTGTTTCCCCAAGATGGCCAAGTCATCCAAGCCGTTGCTGTCGAGATCGCCCGCCGCCATGAACCACTGCGACGGCGCGGCATCGGGAACGCGCTGCTGCTGCTTTTGTGTCCACGGTCCCGCCTCGGGCTGAAAGCGGATGACGAGTTGATCGGGGCTGCCGAAGTAGACGATGTCGGTGCGACCATCGCCGTTGAAGTCGCCCAGCGCGACGGCGGCAACCTCCTGATCGACCGCCAACTTGATGTGCTCAAACCGCCAGTGATCTTCCACGACGTTCACGTCGGTCGCTCCCGCTTTCCGCTCGCGCGTTGCGGGGGCTGCCTTTCGCTGAATCAACAGATCGAGCCGACTCTTGCTGTTATCGACGAGCAACACGTCGGTCAGCCCATCGTGATTCAAGTCTCCCGTCAGCAGGTTGGCCGAGCGTTGTGAAAGCTTGAACGCCTCAATCGGTTTGAAGCCGTATTGCTCCGCAAGCGGCACGTCGTCTGCGCCGAAGGAGACGCTCATCCACAGCGCCCCGATGGCTGCCAGACAACTCAGTCGGAGAGAATGTTTGAACGACATGCGACAGCCCTCGGAGTTCGACTTCTGGAGACAGGTTTCAGTGGCGGGCGAGCGGGTGGCAGGGCCATCGCCTTTTTCAGAGTAGGGTGGGACCAGGTCGCTTCAAAAGCCCGCCCACCATCAGGAAACATCGAGAAATCAGGGTGGGCCAGCGCGGCGAAGCGCCGCTGGTCACACCCTGCAGGTTCAAGGCGACGCCCCTGAGCGGGCAGGGTCGGGCGTTCCCGTTTGTCACGCAGGATCGCTGGGCGAATCCGGTGGAGACGGATTGGAGTTGGGGCGCGATCCCTCATTGCGAGGACCATCCGGACGCGATTGCTCCGTGCGAGAAGGCCGATCGCCGCGGGGGCGATCATCACGGGGGCGGTCTTCGCGCGGACGATTGTCTCGCGGACGGTCTTCGCGACGCTGGGGATCCGGAGCGACTCCGGCCTCGCCACCGTCGCGCTTGTCGGCGGGAGGCTGACTGGGCTTTGTGGATTTCGTGCTGACCACGGTCAGGATGTCCCGCTCGTCGGTCATGATGTGACGCTGGCCTTCGTAGGCGATCATCAACTTCCGCGCGAGCAACTCCTGCCCGACGATCTTGCCGGTTCCCTGCTTCGTGACCACGGTCGCTCCGACGGGGGGAAGTTCCTTACGACTCTCTTCGTAGGTGTCGTACTCGTACCTCAGGCAGCACTTGAGGCGGCCGCAACGGCCGGAGATTTTTGAGGGATCCAGCGTCGCCTTTTGCAGCTTGGCCATCTTCATCGAGACGGGCGGCATTTCACGCAGGAACGTGTTACAGCAGACCGGCTGTCCGCAGTCGCCGTAGTCGGCGAGTAGCTTGGCCTCATCACGAATACCGATCTGACGCATCTCGATCCGCGTCTGAAACACTTTGGCGAGCGACTTCACGAGGTCTCGAAAATCAATCCGCTGCTCGGCGAAGTAGTAATAGACGAGTCGCTCGCCACCAATGACCTGTTCCACGTCAACCAGCTGCATCTGCAGATTGCGTTCGCGGATTTGAGCGAGGCATCCGGCAAACGCCTCCTTCTCGAACGTGATCGCTTTGTCGCGATTGGCTTCATCGTCATCGTTGGCCAGTCGAATGATGCGGCCGTGTTCGTCGGAGGCACCGAGATAGGTTCGGGTTTGCTGCGACGCGGCACTCAGAACGGTTCCCCATTCGTGACCACGTTCGCCGCGAACAATGACCGACGCTCCGCGCGGCAGCGGCGCGAGACCCCGCGCCGAGAACTCGCCCAAAATGCGTGTCGTTCCATATCGGACAACGTAAGACTGATCGACGATAGGTGTATCCATTTGGCCTTCTGTGCTGAGGCGTTAACCGGGAGAGAGAACATCCATGCCAAGCTCTTCGACGCGAGAGACGCACCGAACGGGACTCATGTCGCGATCGACTGATGCGGGGTGGGCGCAAGGCGGGCGGAGTATACACGCCCGTGCGCTCCAGACGCCAAGCCGCTCAGGGAAGCCGTCGCACAGGCGACCCTTCTGTGTCTGAATTACGCATGATTTGCTAAGAGCGACACGGGCATGCGAAACGCTTACCCTAAGCTTTTCAACACGCTCAATTGAGGGGATTGGGCAACTCGAGGTCGTCCAGTCCATCGATCTCATCCGGCTCCCCGCCATTGAGCGCCAAGCCCTCTTCGCACGAGAAGCTCTTGGTCATCAACTCCATCACGGGGCGCGTCAGCTTCGACTCAAAATCGGTGGCTTGAGAGACGATCAGCACCGTGCGCCGGTTTGTTCGGAAGGCGATCAGAGTGGCCCAATTCACGGAGTCGAGACAGACGAAGTCGATCTCGCGCCCGGCGACAGGGACAGGCAACAGTTCTGGAGGCTCAGACTCGTCGAGGTCCGTGTATTCGTCGCGATAGACCGTGATCGCCGTCTCCAGAATGTCGGCCGGATCGGGAGCATCTTCAAACAGGGTCAGTGTCCAAAACGACGTACCGTGGCTTTGAATGGAGATGGTGAGTACATCCGGCCCCGCCTCTTCGGTCACAGTCCAGTCGCCGGGATGACAGAATCGAATCCCGTGATTGCGATAAATCTCATCGCCCCCGAAGGGGATTTCGGCGGGGGAATGGTCTTCATGGTCGTGGTCATGATCGTGGGAACAGTCTTCGTTATGCCTCACTCGCCGATCCTTTTCGCCTATTCAGTAACTTGTTTCTGGCTTCGCTTCACATCGGAGATGACCACCAACGGCAAGCCGGTCGTGGTTTCAGTGGGTTGTCGCTGATAGCCCCGTCGAGTAGCCTACACACAACTTCCAAAGAACTGTACGGCGGCGGGAGCGTGGAGCAAAAACTCACGTTGTTTGCCGCTCATTTTTTCCAAGTATGCCGAACAATCCACACAGGTTGAGGCCGATGACGCTTCATCGTGCTGACCGAGTGAGGATGCGAGGCGAAGACGCAGGAGAACTCAATGGCATCCGTTCGCGCAGAGAATGTGGCTGAGGTGGTCTGGGAACTGAAGCGAGTCGACAAGTACGCCACGTACACCGAAGTCGCCACTCGAGCGGGCTTCAAGCCTGGTGTTGCTGGCAAGACGCTTCAGACGGTGCTGGCCAACGTGCAGCGAGATTGGCCTCACTTGCAGTGGTGGCGGACGATCCCCGACGACGGGATGATCATAGAAGGTTCACCGCTCGCCAAGAAACTGGCGGACACCGGCGTCGAACTGAAGCCGGGCGACAAAAAGGGCTTCGTCACCCTCACCAATCTTGATTCTAAGCTCTTCGCTTGGGATCACGCGGCAGCCGCAGCGGCAGCCACCACCGTGTGATGTTCGGCCAGCGACTTGCACGTCGTAAAACAACAGCCCGATCGACAGTTCGATCGGGCTGTTTCGTTTGGTGGTGGCACTCGCCGACGCGAACCCGAAGCGTAAGCGAGGAAGAACTTGGCACTCCTCGCTTACGCTTCGGGTTCGTGTGAAGTAGGCGATCCAAACCCGCATATGGAAAACATCTGACGCAGAGCATTCCCCGTGTGACTCAATTCACAATTTGCTACGTCGCTCGGCGGTCCCTCCGCCACGATGCGACCGCCTCGCTCGCCCGCGTCGGGGCCGATGTCGATCAGCCAGTCTACGGCGGCGAGCAATTCGAGGTTGTGTTCCACAACAAGGACCGAGTGTCCCGCGTGGACGAGCCGCTTCAAGACTTGAAGCAACTGTGCCACGTCAGACGCGTGCAGGCCCGAGGTCGGTTCGTCGAGGACAAAGAGTGTGGCGGTCGTCTCGTGCGAAGTCACCAGTTCTGAGGCGAGTTTCACTCGTTGAGCCTCGCCCCCCGACAACGTCGTCGCCGGTTGTCCCAGCTTCAGGTAGCCCAGCCCCAAATCACGAAACAGGGTGAGCGAACGCGCGAGTCGTGGCAGATTCGCGAAGAAGTCGGCGGCGGATTCAAAGCTCATGTCGAGGACATCGGCCACGGTTTGCCCGCGATATCTCACCGCCAGCGTCTGCCGGTTGAAGCGTGCGCCGTTGCACTCGGGACACCGTTGAGTCCAGTCAAGCAGACTCTTTTTGTCGAGTGTCAGCGTGCCGCGTCCTAAGCAGTGCGAGCAGCGTCCGTCGAGACTCTGTGGACTGAAGCGTCTCGCGGTGAAACCCCGCAAACGTGACTCCTTCGTTTTCGCGAAGACCTGTCGTAGCTCATCCCACAAACCGGAATACGTCGCAGGAGTGGATCGTCCCGAACGCCCGAGCGGCATCTGATCGACTCGCACCACGCGCGTGATCGCTTCGACACCGAGCAACTCGCGAAACGAACCGCATACGGGCGCGGCCTCGCCCAGCGCGCGACGGATCGCCGGGACCAGCGTCTGCATAATGAGTGAGGTCTTTCCCGAACCGCTCACACCCGAGACACAGACCAGCCCGCCGAGTGGCAGACGCAGAGTGACGTCCTGCAGGTTATGTTGCGTCACACCGGAGAGCGTCAGCCACGATGTTGGCTCGAATGGAGTGGTGTCGCTTGGCCGCATCGGGACGGCCGAGGCGTCCGTCCTACGACGACGCAGCGCGCGACCGGTGATCGAATTCTCATCGAGTGCGATCATGTTGGGCGACCCAGTCGCGAGGAGTTGTCCGCCGTGCGCACCGGCTCCTGGTCCGATGTCGATCACATGGTCCGCCTGTTGGATGACGCCGAGGTCATGCTCGACGATGACGACCGTGTTTCCTTGATCTCGCAAATCGAACAGCGTCTGCAACAGACGACCGGTGTCGTGTGGGTGGAGTCCGGCCGTGGGTTCATCCACGACGTAGCACGCTCCCGTCAGTTGGCTTCCCAAACTGGCGGCCAATCGCGCCCGCTGGAACTCACCCGCCGAAAGCGATTCGCCCGCGCGGTCCAACGTCAGGTAGTCCAACCCGACATCAACGAGGAACCGCAGCCGAGATGCGACCTCGGGCAGGATGTGCCGCGCGGCGAGTTGGTCGGCCACGTCATTCCACGGATCAGGTGAGCCCGGTGGCGTCAGCTCCCGGACTGTTTGAATAAGAGCCGGCATAGGAATAACCGCCGTGGCTGACGCAGCCAGCGTTAGTTCGGATGCTGGCTGCATCCGCCACGGGGAGCATGTTTGCTGCAATTCCTCGCCAGAAACCGTGTTTGCGGGGAGCTTCCCGATGAGCAGTTTCGACCACTCGTCGATGCACCGGAGTGCCTCATCCATTCGCAGGGCCACGATGTCTGTGATGGACCGTCCGGCGATCAACACCGACTGAGGTAGCGGCGCGAGGCGGCGTCCCACACACGTCGGACACGCCTCTTCCACGCCCTCGATTGCCGTCGCCACAACGCCCAAGCCGTGACACGTCGCGCACGCACCGCGAACGCTGTTGAAACTGAAGTCACTCGGCTCCAGCGTCGGGAAGCTGACGCCGCACGTCGCACAGGCGAGGCGACTGCTGTAGAGCCGGTCCTGCCATTGGCCATCCGATTCGTGACTGAGCAGGCACTGTCCCTGACCAAGCTCCAGCGCGAGGTCGATCGACTCTTCCAACCGCGTGCGAATCCCTTCCTTGATGATGAGCCGATCGACGACGACCTCAATCGAGTGCGGCTTCGTTGCGACCAGACTTGGCGGTGAAGCGGCATCGACCAGTTCCCCATCGACACGCGCCCGCACGAAACCGTCACGCACGATCCGCGCGAAGACCTCGGCGTGCGAGCCATTTTGTCCACGCCTGATCGGCGCGAGGATCAACACCTTCTGTCGATCTTCGAGTCTCAGAGCCTGGTTCACGATCGTTTCGCGCGACTGAGATGACACCGGCTGATGACACGTCGGACAGTGCAAGCGTCCCGTGCGAGAATAGAGCAGCCGCAGGTAGTCATAGACCTCGGCAATCGTCGCCACCGTGGTCCGTCGTCGTGGCCCGCGCGTGCGCTGCTCGATGCCGAGCGTCGGCGGTAGCCCTTCGATCAGATCGACCTCGGGACGTTCGAGCCGCTGCAACAACGCGCGTGTCTGCGGTGAGACCGTCGCGAGATAACGTCGCCGTCCCTCGGCAAACAACGTGTCAAACGCCAGCGAACTCTTCCCGCTGCCGCTCACGCCCGTGATGACCGTCAGCGATTCGAGCGGGATGTCCACGTCGATGCCGCACAGATTGTGAGTCCTCGCCCCACGAATGCGAATCGCGCCAGCGGCAGTCGAAGTCGGGAGCGGCATCAGGCAAGAACCGAGAAGGTTGTACGACTGCTCTTCAGATCGGGCGGGACGGTACTCTGGTCTCCACGCCGCCTCAAGCCTGAGCTAGAATCCGCGCGGCAAGCGTGAGACTTTTTGAGCGGGGTGGCGTCAGTCCCCCGTTCCTTAAAACGGGCTGACGCCCAAGAACCGGGGAGCTGACGCCACCCCGCTCAGATGTCTCATCTATGTCCGCGCGAACTATAACCCGAAGTGTAAGCGAGGACGCAACTCACCTCCTCCCTCATGCTTCGGGTTGGTGTCTTCAATGCTTCCTTCTGACCGGGACCACCGTTTATGCCACCGCAGCTTCGAGAGATGTCCGCCGAGTTACTCAGCCGATTGGCTGGTTGGTCGGCACCAGTCATCGCGGGCATGGCCGTGCTGCATTTCTTCGCGTTCCTGTGGTTGGCGGCTTGGGCGCGGCGAGACCTGCGACGGATGGCCACCGACTTCGATTCGTTCACGCGCGAACTCAAGCATCGCAGCCTCCTCGACACGGGTATCAGCCTCTCGGACCAGATCGACGCGTTCTTGGCGGACGTGAAGGAAGTCCTCGACGACCCGACGAAGAAGGCCGAGCGCCTGTCGTTGACGCACCGCGTGAAGACCCTCGACGAACAACGCCGCTACTTGCAGTCGCAATCGTTCGAGACCTGTTACACCGTTTGCCGCACGATGATTGAGGCGTATCCGCTGGCGGGTGTGTTGGGCACGATCTTGGCGATCGGCGCGGCGTTGCAAGGGGGGAACGAGAACGCGCAGAAGACCGTCGCCAACATCGTGCGGAACTTCGGTGACTCGGTCTGGGCGACGTTCGCGGGGCTGGTCGCGGCGATCGTCTTGATGTTCATCAACAGTCTCGTCGAGACGCGGTTCCGGCGGCTGTCGGAGAACCGCCAACAGGTGCGTGAGACCGTCGCACGGGCGAAGCGTGAGCTGTCGCTCGGTTCGGGAGGCGACGCATGACACCCGCTCGCAAGCTGACGTTTCAGCTCGCCTCGCTGCTCGATCTGCTGCTGATCGTGATGTTCGCGCTGTACCTCGAAATGCAGACGGTCGCGCAGCAACAGACCGAGCGTGTCGAGGCCGAACGCCAAAGAACGGCCACCGATTTGGAGTCCCTCCAGCATCAGTTGGCTGAGTTGCAGAAGCAACTCGCGCAGTGGGAAGAGAAGCAACGTGATGTCGATCGAGCCGAACACGCGAGCCGTGAACAGTTGGGCGAATTGTTTCGCGAATTGTTCCGCATCCCCGAATCAACAATCCAGAAGATCGCTCAACGACGCGGTCTCGACGAAGCGGGGCTGTCTCCCGAAGAGATCGCCACGCTGAAGAAAGAGCTTCAATCATTGGCCGCTTCGCGCGGCGATCAGGTCGTCGATCATCTACTGACGTTCGCCGAGATGAAAAAACGCTTCGACGTGTGGGAGGTCTACCTTCAGGAAAACGGGGCGCTCGTCGTGAATGCTGGCTCACACCAGAAGCGGCTTCAAACCGGCGCGGTCGAGTCTCCCGAAGAGTTTTCAGATGAGCTGTTCAAGCTCTACAAATCATTCCCGCAGACAAAGAGTGTCGTGTTGATCTTGGTGAGCTACGGGGACTCGCGGCTGACGCACCGACAAGCTGTCATTAACGGCCTTCCCGTCGTGGCAGAACGAATGCGAGCCGACAGTAACGGAGTCGCTCGATTCGAGTACGCTGTGCTGGGTTATCGTCCTGACGCCCCGCCGGGGCGGTGACGGAGTTTGGTTCTGAAATGACAAATTGAGTTGATGCGACCCAAGAAGCCCCTCGCCCCGCAAAGCCGACGCGAGGGGAGAAGCTCGAAGAGAAAGGTCAAACCACGATGGAAGACAGATCGCGGGGCTGGTTGTTTCGGAAGCGGAATGTCCTCGGCGCGGCGCTCATCGCAGGAGCTGTCGTCGGGATGTACTTGCCCGATTTTTGGAAAGGCTTCGGCGGTGGAAGCACGGTTGGCGTGGGGATTGGTGATTCAACAAACGGTACGGGAGACAGCCCTTCGAACACCGATTCCAAAACAGAAGAGACTCCCGTCGAGAAGCCGGATGCCGTCAAGCCGACTTCGCCCGGCGATGCACCGGATCTCACCAACGTCGCATTCGTCATCAAGGTGGTGATCGACGAGAAGTCCTACTTCGTCCGCACGGAAGCGGGTGACCGCCCCGTGACGATCCCGGAAATCATCACACTCGTTCAAGCCGCAACCGGCGACGCGGATGGCATCCGTGTCCGCATCTATCAAAAGGGGACCTCACGTCCGTCGGCGGAGATCGCTCTGAATGATGCGTTCGAGCAGGCCAAGATCAGTAACACTGCGGTCGTCTGGGTGCCAACGATTGTGAAGTGAGGAAGACGCCAAACCGATGCATCATCGAGGACATGCTGGACCTTTCAGACCGACGGCCCTGATCGAAGTCGTCGAGCCGGTACAGACACCACAGTTGGTTTCGCCGTTTCGGGGACCGTTTGAGCAGCACGTCGAGCCGTTTCACCGTTGCTGCACTGGCGGCCAATCGCGGCGACCGTTCCTCGATCAGATCAACGAGTGCCCCGTTGGGGCGGAAGATTGTGGCCACAAATGAACGACTGCGCCCGTCCACGCGGCTCCTGAGTCAGACTGCCTTTCATACCGAACCTTGTTCGATAAGCTATCGCCGCGCTCACGACACCCTTCGTCGCGCGGCTTCATTCAGGACGCTGCCATGTCACACGTTGTTGAAGTTCGTCATCCGCTCGTCCAGCACCATCTTGCTCGACTGCGCGACAAATCGACGCCGCCGGTTGAGTTCCGCACGCTCATTCAACGACTCACGGAATTGCTGGTGTATGAGGCGACTCAAGATTTGAAGCTGGGCGATGTTGAAGTGGTTACGCCACTGACGACGATGACGGGGCAACGGCTCTCGCAACAGATCGGTCTCGTCCCGATCCTCCGTGCGGGACTGGGCATGGTCGATCCCGTTTTGAATCTGATCCCGTCGGCCGAGGTCTGGCATCTTGGCCTCTATCGCGATGAAGCGACCGCGTTGCCGGTTCATTACTACAGCAAACTTCCCACCACCGACCCGGTTGATGTGGGGATGGTTCTCGACCCGATGTTGGCGACGGGCGGCTCGGCCACTTTGGCGTTGGAAGCACTCCAAGCTTGGGGCGTCCCGTCGCTGAAACTCCTCTCGATCATCGCCTCGCAAGATGGCATCCGCGCTGTGGCGAGCAAGTTGCCCGGCGTGCAAATCTACGTCTGTGCCATCGACCCCGAACTGAACTCGCTCAAATACATCGTCCCCGGCTTGGGTGATGCCGGCGATCGGACGTTCAACACACTGCGCGGATGAACGACGAGTCGTAGGGTGCATGAAGTCCTCGGAACGCACCGACACCGGCCATGATCGGACCACTCGTCATCAAGCCAGAGTGAATCCTGAACTCCAGTAGAAAATGAAACGTAAGACCATGCGACTCGGCATTTACGGCGGCACGTTCGATCCGATTCATTACGGCCATTTGGCGCTGGCGGAGCAGTGTCGCGAACAGTGCGGTTTGGATGAGGTCTGGTTCGTCCCCGCCGCGCAACCGCCGCACAAGTTGGAGGCCACGATCTCGTCCGCGAAGGCGCGCTGCGAGATGATCGAGTTCGCCATCGCGGGGCACCCGCAATTCAAACTGAGTCGCCTCGAACTAGAACGTCCCGGCCCATCGTTCACGGTCACAACATTGGAGCAGCTCCATGCGGAAGAGGCCTCGCGCGAGTTGTTTCTGTTGATCGGAGCCGACTCGCTGCACGATCTGCCTCACTGGCGCGAGCCGCAACGCATCCTCGAACTGGCGACAGTCGTGGCGGTCAATCGGGGAGAGGCATCGTTACCGGATCGGTCTCTCCTCGAACGGCAACTCGGTTCCGCCGCCGCTCGGGTGCGATTCGTGCAGATGCCGGGACTCGATCTGGCCGCGAGCGATCTACGTCGCCGAGTCTCGACCGGTCAGAGCATTCGCTACCTCGTACCCCGCGCGGTCGAGACCTATATCGCTCAGCAACGGCTATATCGATAGCCGCCCGTTTTTTCGGGTGGGACCAGCGGCGCTTCGCCGCGCCGGCCCACCATGACTTCTCGACGTTTTCTGATGGTGGGCCGGCGCTCGAAGCGAGCTGGTCCCACCCGACATTCATCCGGCCAGATCGTGATCGACCATCATCCGCACTAAGTCGGCGAACGACACAGTCGTCGACCAATCGAAGTCGCGTTTGGCTTTGCTCGCGTCGCCGATCAGCTGGTGGATTTCGGCGGGGCGATAGAAATCGGGATCGACCTTCACGTGGTCCTGCCAGTTCAAGCCCGCGTGCGAGAACGCTAGTTCGCAGAACTCCTGCACAGAATGAGTCTCACCCGTGGCGACGACGTAATCGCTCGGCTGCGGTTGTTGGAGCATCAGCCACATCGCGCGAACGTAGTCGGCGGCAAAGCCCCAGTCGCGGCGAGCCTCCAAGTTGCCGAGCGGCAGCTCGTGGATCAGTCCGCGTTTGATCCGAGCCACATGTGACGTGATCTTGCGCGTGACGAACTCGAAGCCGCGTCGAGGCGACTCGTGGTTGAACAGGATCCCCGAACAGACGAACAGTCCGTACGCTTCGCGGTAGTTGCGAGCCAAGTCGTACCCGGTCACTTTCGAGATGCCATACGGGCTGCGCGGTGCGAACTTGGTCTCTTCGCGCTGAGGGACCTCGTGAGCGTTGCCGAACATCTCGCTCGACCCCGCGAAGTAGACCTTGCACTGCGGAGCCGCCTGCTTGACTGACTCGAAGACGTAGTGCGTCCCGTCGATGTTGGTGCGGAAGGTCGAGAAGGCGTCGTCGAACGAGTACGACACGAAACTTTGAGCGGCCAAGTGATACAGCTCATCCGGTTGGATGCGGTTCACCGCGCTGTACAGCGACGGGAAGCTTTCGAGACTCGCCGCATGGAGGTGGATGCGGTCTCGAATCCCGATCAGCCGCGACAACCGATGGCTCGCGTCCTCCAATGCCACTCGCCGAACTAAGCCATGAACTTCGTAGCCCTGCTCCAGCAGCAGCTCCGCCAAGTACGACCCGTCCTGCCCTGTGATGCCAGTAATGAGTGCTCGTTTCATGGCGTCGAGTTTAGGCGGGCACAGCAAGCGGGTCGAGCGTCCGAGTGCCGGTCGGTATGAGCCGTTGAAACAAGTCGGAAGCGTCGAGCCATTCGGCCGCTCTCCATCGTTTTCCCCCGTGTCCTCCCGTGTTCCCCGTGGTTCATTCTTGGGAAGCAAGAAGTAACCACGGGGAACACGGGAGGACACGGGGTAGAGTGAAGAGCTGGCCGACCAACGCGCGCGGACCGTCGTTTGGGTTGCGGTGGAACGAAGTACAGCCATGCTGTGTAAGATCGCGGCCGCTGCTGGAATAGTGAGGTAGGAGTCGTTGCGATGGTGGAGCCGGAGACACGTCCGAGTTTGATGCTGCGGCTGCGCCAGGCTGCCGATCAGCAGGCTTGGACTGAGTTCGTCTCGATCTACGAACCACTGTTGCTTCGATTGATGAAGCAACGCGGGTTGCAGGAGGCCGATGCGCGGGATGTGACTCAACAGGTGATTCTCGCGGTGACGCAGGCGGTCGAACGCTGGCAGTCGGATGGGCGGGAGGCGTCGTTTCGGAGATGGCTGTTCGCGATCGCTCGCCCGCTGGCGCTCAAGTTCGTGCAACGAGGCCGCAGCGTGATCGGGACCGCTCGTCGCGGAACGGGCGGGACCGACATGCTGAAGTTGCTCGACAACCTACCCGAACCGGAGCACCGGACGACGGCGACGTTCGACGACGAATACCGCACCGAGGTCTTCCATTTCGCCGCAGAACAGGTTCGCGCCGAGTTCCGCGACACAACGTGGCAGGCGTTCTGGCGGACATGCGTGTTCAATGAGGCAATCGCCGACGTGGCCACTCAGTTGGGAACGACGACCGGAAACGTGTACGTCGCACGCAGCCGCGTCATCGCGCGACTGCGCGAGGCGGTGGAACAGTTCGAGACGGAACATGACGATTCGTAATCGCCACTCTTGGGCATTAGCCCTCTTGGATTTTTCGGAGCGGGGCGGTGTGAGCCCCCCTGGCTCTTCGTTGGGATGGCGAACGGCCTGCCGCCTAAGAACCCGGGGGCTTACGCCGCCCCGCTCCGAAAGTCATTGGTGAACCACCCGACCCCAACATCCGAAACAGGCTGTTACGCCGACAGAAACAGCGAATCGAAAACCCAAGGTGCGAACATGACTCGTTGTGATCAGTGCGACCGCGACCGGCTGAAACGGTTGCTCAATGAATCGCTGCCCGAGGCGGACGAGAGCGATGTCTCCGTGCATGTCGCTTCGTGCGCGGTGTGCCAGGCTGAGTTGGAATCACTCGCGGCAGGACGGGGCTGGTGGGACGAGGCGGGACGGCGATTGAGTGGTTTCGGTGAGCGACCGGCATCCGGCGCGGAGTCCTTGCACGTCGAGGCAGCGCGTTTCGAGGCAGCGAACGGCGAGTCATCACACGATGACGAAGCGGCTCGGTTCGCCACCGACTTTGCCGTCGATGTTCTCGAACCGAGTGAGGACTCGGCGATGCTCGGA
Source organism: Schlesneria paludicola DSM 18645 (assembly GCA_945862235.1). Classification (GTDB taxonomy): domain Bacteria; phylum Planctomycetota; class Planctomycetia; order Planctomycetales; family Planctomycetaceae; genus Schlesneria; species Schlesneria paludicola_A. The sequence continues at coordinate 1,126 of CAMAYU010000032.1, read as the reverse complement.
CGGCTGGGCGAGTACGAGATCGTCGAAGTGATCGGTCGCGGCGGAATGGGTGTCGTGCTGAAGGGCTTTCAGAAGGAGCTGCATCGGTACGTGGCGGTGAAGGTGCTCGCCCCGCATCTCGCGACGAGCGGTGCCGCGCGGGTGGTTTGCGCGGAAGGCTCAGGCGACGGCGGCCATCGTCAACCCGCAAGTGATGGCGATTCACTCGGTCAACGCGAACGCGAAGTTGCCGTATCTGGTAATGCCGTTCGTCGCGTGCGAGTCGCTGCAACAACGGCTCGACCACCACGGGCCGCTCGATGTGAAGGATGTCTTGCGAATCGGAATGCAGGCCGCGCTGGGCCTCGCGGCGGCGCATGCTCAGGGCCTCGTCCATCGGGATGTGAAGCCAGCCAACATCCTGCTCGAGACGAACGTCGATCGAGTCATGCTGACCGACTTCGGTCTCGCCCGCGCGGTCGATGATGCGACGCTGACTCGCACGGGGATCATCGCCGGGACGCCGCAGTACATGTCGCCCGAACAGGCCAACGGCGACGCGATCGATCACCGCTCGGACCTGTTCAGTTTGGGAAGCGTCCTGTACGCGATGTGTACCGCCCGCCCACCGTTCCGCGCCGAGACCACGTTCGGTGTTCTCCGTCGCATCCGTGAAACCGCCCCGCGCCCGATCCGCGAGATCAACGCCGACATCCCCGAATGGCTCGAACGGATCGTGCTGAAGCTGCTGTCGAAGTCACCGGACGATCGCATCGCCACCGCCACCGAAGTTGCCACGCTGCTGGAGCAATGCCTGGCTCACGTTCAGCAACCCACGACCGTCGCGCTGCCGGAAAGTAGCCATCTCGCTCGGCGAGATGACAGCCGAATGTCGAGCGACCTTCGTCGCGCGACCGACGGCCGATTGCGTTCGTGGCTGTTTCGCTCGCTCGGCTTTCCTCACGCGGAGCGTGAGGGCTACTTGAAGCAAGCCGCCGTCGCGTCGCTGCTGATCGCCGGTGTCATCGCCTTTGCCGCGTGGACTCAAACGAAGCCGCTGCCGAATGAGAGCGACTCGGCGGCGAGGGGTTCGTCACCGAACCCGCCCCTCACGCATGCCCCTCTGCTCGAATGGAACGCCACGCAA
>CAMAYU010000031.1 GCA_945862235.1 Schlesneria paludicola DSM 18645 | reverse complement strand
GTGATTGCGCTCATTGACGAGAAGGCTGTCGCGGCAAACGCCCCTGTCGCGACTCCCTCAGCGCCGACTGTGGCGGCATCGACTCAGAGTGCGGCGAGTGTGGGACATGTCATGCCTGCGGCTGCTCGCGCGTTGGCCGAAGCCGGTGTGGTGGCCTCGCAAGTGACCGCGACTGGTCCCGGCGGGCGGCTCCTCAAAGAAGACGTTCAGCGACATGTGGCTGGTGCCGCAGCATCCGCTCCCGCGACATCGACGGTGGTGGTGAAGGCTCCTGAAACGAAAGCTGCTCCCGCTGAACCGCCGCGCACGATCATCACGAAGTCGTCCGGTGAACGCTCCGAGAAGCGGCAGGCGATGAGTCCCATTCGCAAGCGGATCGCCTCGCGGTTGAAGGAAGCTCAGACGAACGCGGCGTTACTCACGACGTTCAACGAAGTGGATATGTCGGCGATCATGTCGCTCCGCAAGCAGCATCAAGACGCCTTCACCGAGCGGTACGGGATCAAGCTCGGGTTCATGTCGTTCTTCGTGAAGGCGGCGGTCGATGCCCTGATCGCGTTCCCTGCGATCAACGCCGAGATTCAAGGGACCGACATCGTCTTTCACAACTACTGCGACATCGGGATCGCCATCGGCGGTGGCAAGGGACTCGTTGTGCCAGTTCTCCGCAACGCCGAACGAATGGGCTTTGCTGAGGTCGAACTGGCCATTGCCGAGTTCGCGAAGAAGTCCCAGAACGGAACGCTCAGTCCGCAGGAGTTGACCGGCGGGACGTTCACGATCACCAACGGTGGCGTCTACGGTTCGCTCCTTTCGACGCCGATCGTCAACCCGCCCCAAAGCGGTGTCCTCGGGATGCACGCCATCCAAGATCGTCCGGTTGCGCGAGACGGCCAAGTCGTCATCCGCCCGATGATGTACATCGCCCTCACCTACGATCACCGCATCGTGGACGGACGAGAAGCGGTGACGTTCCTCAAGCGAATCAAAGACTGCATCGAGAACCCGGTCCGCCTGTTGCTCGATGTGTGATGTCACTCTGGCCTGCTGAACTCTCCCCCACCGGGCTTGCCCCGGTGGAATCAGGTATTTTGCAATACTTGCTTGTTGCTGACTCAACTGATTCAGGGGACATGCAAAAGACGTGAGTAGTGCAAAAAACCGCGAGCCACCGGGCCAAGCCCGGTGGGGTCGCTCGGTTCATGAATACATGGGAAGCAAGATTACGATGTCTCAACACGATCTGATCGTCATTGGTGCCGGACCCGGCGGCTACGTCGCAGCCATTCGCGCAGCGCAGCTTGGTCTTAATGTCGGTGTCATTGAGAAGGAAGGTGCTCTCGGCGGGACGTGCCTGCGAGTCGGCTGTATTCCCAGCAAGGCGTTGCTCGAATCGAGCGAACTCTACCGACTGGCCAGCGACCATCTAGGCGAGTACGGCGTGAAGGTCGAGGGCGTGCAACTCGATCTGCCGGGGATGATGAAGCGGAAGGAGTCGATCGTCGCGGGCCTCTGTAAGGGGATCGAAGGTCTCTTCCGCAAGAACAAGATCACGCGATATGTCGGCCACGGTCGCATCGCTGCGCCCGGCCGAGTCACCGTGGAAGGCGCGCAGCCGCAGGAGCTGACCGCGAAAAACATCCTCATCGCGACGGGGAGTCGCTCCGCGCCGCTCAAGGGTGTTGAGGTCGATGACGACCTGATCGGCACGAGTACCGAGGCTCTCAAGTACCCCGGCGTTCCCGGCCATCTCGTCGTGATCGGCGCGGGAGTGATCGGACTGGAACTCGGCTGCGTCTGGTCGCGGCTCGGCTCGAAGGTGACGGTCCTCGAATACCTGCCGCGCATCCTGCCGGGGATGGACACCGAGATCGCGACCGAAGCTCAAAAAATCTTTACGAAGCAGGGACTGGAGTTCCGCCTCGGCATGCGCGTCACGGGTGCCCGCGTGGTGAACGGTCGCTGCGTTGTCGAGTGCGATGGTCAACCGCCGATCGACTGTGATCGCGTGTTGCTCGCCGTCGGTCGGATTCCCAACACGGACGATCTCGGCTTGGACAAACTCAACGTCGCTCGCAACCAACGCGGCTTCATCGTCGTGGACAAGACGTTTCAAACGTCGATCCCCGGCATCTACGCCATCGGCGACGCGATCCCCGGCCCGATGCTCGCGCATAAGGCTGAGGAAGAAGGAGTCGCCTGTGCCGAATGCCTCGCGGGCAAACATGGTCACGTCAATTACGACGCGATCCCCGGCGTCGTCTACACCGACCCCGAAATCGCCAGCGTCGGCAAGACGGAAGAGCAGCTCAAAGAGTCCGGCATCCCGTACCGCAAGGGTGTCTTCCCATTCATGGCCAACGGTCGCGCGAAAGCACTCGGTCAAACGGACGGTCGCGTGAAGATGCTGGCTCACACCGAGACCGATCGCATCCTCGGCGTCCACATCATCGGCCCCCGCGCCGGCGACCTGATCGCCGAAGCGGCCACCGCCATCGAGTTTGGGGCCAGCAGCGAAGACATCGCTCGCACCTCGCACGCTCACCCGACGCTAGCCGAAGTCATCAAGGAAGCCGCCTTCGCCGTGGACGGCCGCGCGATCCACATGTGATCGGTGTTTTGCATGACTCCTCCCCACGACACACTCTGGCCTTCACCGCTGAGCTGGTTCGACCTCACGCTGCCGACGCTGGCCGAGAACCTCGCGCTGGATGACGTGCTGCTGGCCGAGGTCGAGGCCGATCCCGCGTGGGGACTATTGCGGTTCTGGGAACTCGACCGTCACGCGGTCGTTCTCGGGCGATCGAACAAGGCTGAGGTCGAGGCCGATCTGGATGCCTGTCGTCTTGAAAACATTCCAGTGATGAGACGTTCCAGCGGCGGAGGAGCCGTGGTGATCGGTCCCGGTTGTCTCGCCTATTCGCTGGTGTTGCCGCTGACGGACGAGCAGCGTGCATTGGGAGTTGCCTCGCTGACGAAGCGGTTGATGGACCGGATCGCCCTCGGGCTGCAAAGTATTCTCCCCGGCGCGACCGCGTGCGGGACGAGCGATCTCGCTGACGACGGTTGCAAGTTTTCGGGTAACGCTCAGCGTTGGCTCAGCCGCGCGTTCCTCCATCACGGGACGATCTTGTACGACTTCGACCTGCCGCGCATCGGTCGCTATCTCAGAACACCGTCGCGACAACCGGACTACCGCGTCAGTCGCGATCATGCGGCGTTCGTGAGAAACGTCGCTGCGAGTCGCGAGACGCTGATCGACTTACTCGCGACCGCGTGCCATGCCGGTCCCGGTGAGAGCTCTTCGTCAGCGGTCGCTCACGCCGGGCGACTCGTGCAGGAAAAGTACAGTAGCGCCGACTGGTCGATCTTGTTATGAAGCCACTCCAGACCTCATTTCGATTTTGTTGATGAGGAACCACGAATCATCTGGGCTGCCCCTTCCCTCAATATGAGCCAATCATGGATGCCAAGTACGCCATCGCCGACACCTCGAACATCTTTTCACCGGCCTTGTTGGTCTATCGTGAGATCGTCGATCGCAACCTGCGGAAGATGATTGCGATTGCCGGAGGCGTCGGGCGGCTGCGGCCTCATTGCAAGACGCACAAGATGCCCGCCGTCACGAAGATCGAACTGGCGTTGGGGATCACGAAGCACAAGTGCGCGACGTTCGCCGAAGCTGAGATGCTGGCCGACTGCGGCGTGAAAGACATCTTCCTCGCGTACAACCTCGTCGGGCCGAACATCGGGCGCGCGGTCAAGTTTTTGCAGAAGTATCCCGACGTGAAGTTCGCGGTGACGGCCGATGACGCGCTGATGATCGCGGCTCTCAGTGACGCGATGGTCGCGTCGGGAACGACCATTCATGTGTTGCTCGATCTCGACTCGGGCCTGCATCGGACGGGAGTCAGCGCTGGCCCACAAGCGGCCGAGTTGTACCAGCAGATCATCGACGCACCCGGCTTAGCGGCGGGAGGCTTTCATCTGTACGACGGCCACAACCATCAAACGAACTTGGACGAACGGAAAGCGGCGGTGCGAGTCACTTGGGAACCGGCGGCTCGGTTACGCGACGAGTTCGTTTCGCGAGGCTGGTCGGTGCCGAGCATCGTCTGTGGCGGAACGGGTTCATTTCCGATCTATGCGGCGATGACCGATCCCGTGATTGAACTCGCGCCGGGGACGTGCGTGTTTCATGACTCGGGCTACGGAGCGTCGTTCCCCGACATGGACTTTGAACCGGCGGTCGCGATGCTCACACGAGTCATCTCGCGGCCCGCACCCGATCGCGTGACGTGTGATCTCGGCAACAAGTCGGTCGCGTCTGACCCGCCGAAAGGAACGCGCGTCACCTTCCCCGACCTGCCCGATGCCGAACAGGTGCTACACAACGAAGAGCATCTCGTTCTGCAAACGCCGCTCGCCGAACGCTATCAGCCGGGCGATGAACTGCTCGGCATCCCCAAACACGTCTGCCCGACCTCAGCTCTACACAAGCAGGCGTATGTGATTGAAGGTGGCCGTGTGGTCGAGATGTGGGACGTGACCGGCCGCGACCGATTCATCACGATTTGACCAGTGGCAACCTCATCTACGCGGCGAGGGCTTGCGTGGCTAGACTCTGAGCCGGACAAGCAATGTTCTTTAGCGAGATCGGAAGATCATGCAGTTCACACTCGAAGTCGAACAAGAAGTGGACTCGCGCTGGCTGGCGGAGGTCACCACTCTTCCGGGAGTGATGGCGTACGGCCAAACGCGCGACGAGGCCATTGAACGGATGAAAGCCCTCACACTACGAGTCCTTGCCGACCGCGTTGATCACGGGGAGCCGGTCTCGCAAATGGACGATCTATTTGCGGTGACGCCATGAGCCAATGGCCTTCGACAAAGTCGCGACGAGTGCTGGCGGCTCCGTTACGGATCGGCTGGAGCATCAAACGTGAGACGGGTGGTTCGCACCGCATCTTGGAACGAGTCGGTTGGCCGGACTACGTGTACGCCTTTCATGATGGCGACGAGATCGGACCACACATGCTGGCTCGAATCTCGCGACAGACCGGTTTGAGTTGGGAAGACCTTTGACAGCCCCGTTTCTTTTCAAGCAAATGCCAGCGAGCAGAATTCAATGACGACACCCCAACGTTTCTCCACCGGCATCCCGGCTCTCGATGTACTCCTTGGCGGCGGGTTAGTGCCGGGGACACTGACCGTCGTCATGGGTGCGACCGGGATCGGCAAGACACAGCTTGGGTTGCAGTTCGCCAATGCCGGCCAGCAGCAGGAGGGGGAGCGAGGCATCCTGTTCGACATGGCTTCGCGTGGGGATGGCCAGAATCACGGAGACTATGCGCGGCGGATGTTCGACTGGCTGCTCAAGCAGCGCGAGATCGACGAGCCGTGTGCGCCGGACGACATCTGGAATCGCGAGCGGATGCGGTCGGACTACTTTCACATTTTCGAGCGATCCGGGCGGCGGGTCTCAATCCGCGATCTCGAGCCGGACCAGTGGGCCGAGTGGCGAGTCGAACTCAACCGGAAGCTCGATCAGGCGATCGCCTTCTTCTACGGCAACTTCGTTCACGGTGTGCGGCGCTGCGTGATTGACGGCGTCGAACCGACCGACCGCGCGAGCGACTCATTCCAGTTCCATGTGTTCGATTACATCTACCACCAAATTCTGCACAAGGACGCCGACTGGGTCGCGCGCGACCTGTTCCGCATCCACTTCCGAGCGAACGAAGAGGCGGTGATGAGCCATCTCTACGACCATCGGCAACTCGCCACGATGCTGCTCTACACGTCGCACGAAGTGCTGCTCGACGAGCTGCTCTGCCGACCGATTGAAAGCGGCGATGAACTGTCGAACGCCAACACGATCATCCTGATGGGCAAGGTCCGCGACGGTCTCAAGATGAGACGCGCGTTGCATGTGGCCAAGCATCGCGGCAGCGCGTGCAGCGATGAGATCATTCCGTTCGAGATCACCGAACAGGGCCTGACGTTGCTCGAAGGTTGATGCTGAGCGAGCGACAACTTCTGTCCCACCCCCTGCGACGAGATAGGGCCATCGCCTTTTTCAATTTCGGGTGCCACGGTCACGGAACTTCTGACGGGCAGGAGTGCTCGCCTTACGTCGCGGTCAACGAAACACCCCGGTCACATTGAGTGACCGGGGTGCTGAGGGATGAGGTGATGACGCGAACTGGCCTTTATGGCTCCGTCTTCAAAACGGGTCTTGGTGGGACGACATCGCCCTCGAAATCGGATGGTGTCGGAGCATCGGGGATTGGGGCGGCTGGAATCGCTTGCGGTGCTGTCTCGGGGAGATCCTGAGTCTGGTACAGGCCGAGTCCCGCGTCGGTCGGTTTGAATTTGTAGCGGGATGACGTGAGCGTGTACTGCGCGAAGCGACCGGATGACGACTCGAACTCGACCGTCCAAGTGCGATCGTTCTTGAACTTCTGTTTCGTGCCCGGGGCCATCGTGTAGGGATGGCCGTTCAATGTGTAACGCACGTCGCCCAAGTTGGTGGCCGGACTGAAGAGCATGATCTCGCCTCCATCCGAGATCGGCGTTGGGCTGGAGGGGATGGACGATCCTCGCACGTAGTTCGGCTGCGGCTGATACTGCGGCTGGGTATAGACGGGCTGAGGTTGCACGTAGACTGGCTGCGGTTGATAGACCGGATAGGGCTGAACGTAGACTGGTGCGGGACCGTAGCCATAGCCGCCGTAACCATGGTTGTGTCCGTATCCATAACCCGGCCCGTAACCCGAGCCATAGCCCAACCCACTTCCGATTCCAACTCGAACACCGCCACTTCCAAACGAGATGCCGCCGCGAATTCTTGGGTCGGCCAGAGCGTCGCCGGGTGAGAGCCACCCCGCGACTGCAACAACACCCCACAGAGCCAACGAACTGAATTGACGCATGATCTTGCCCCCTTGCTGAAGAACTCCGCCACGGTACCTGATACGACTGCGGCACCGCGCGCACTCTAAGACGGCGAGGCTCATCGAAGCAAGAGGGCTTTGCCTGAACCCAAGGCCATCGCCTTCTCAATTTCGGGGCCACGGTGACGGAGCTTCGACGTGTCCGTGTGTGGAAGTGAAGGCTGTTTCTCATTCACACGGCCACGTCGAAGCATCGTGACCGTGGCACCCCTTCTCCAGGTTCAAAAGGCATTGGCCTGAACCGCGATCACGGACGCGGGCGTTTGCGCGGCGGATTATCGAGCCAGTGGTCGAGGCTTTCGGGGCTGTTGAGTGCTCGCTCCAGTTCATCAATGCGCTGTTGCCAGGGATCGGCGGCATTCGTGAGCGTGTCTGCCGACTCTTCCGTCGCGATCGCATCCACGTCGATGGTCCCGAACTCGCGCAGCCAGTAGCTCGTCTCTGAGTTGGTCGGTGGCGCGACGGGCGGCGTCACTCCGGCCAGCTCGATCACGTCGCCTCGACGAGAAAGACGTGCGAGAAAGGCTTCACTGTCGAGGGGCGACGCACGTCGGCTGCGTGCGGCTCGATGGAGGCGATGATCGCTCGAGACCACCGTCAACTGACGGGCCGCCGAGTGGACGGCAACCAGTTCTTCGATCAACTCGTCGGCCTCGTGTCCCGGCTTGGCGAACAGGACCGCCATGCCATCGTGTTCAAATTGGCTGTCGAGTCCCGATGGAGCATCGACCGCGTCGAACACGATCGTGCAGCGTTGCCGCTCCTCGGTGGAGAGGCGTTCCGCCAGCAACGCGAGCAATCGTCCTCGTTGACGATGCAGATCACCCTGCTTGTAGTTGGCCAGCGACAGCCCCGCTGCGTGCAGCAGGTTGTAGCCGTCGATGATGAGAAACGGGATCGCAGCCATGACGAGCATCACCGCCATCAAATGGGTTGAGAGACCAAGACCGCTTGGTAGTGAGAACACAGTCCGTGCAGTCGTTCCCAAGTGAAGATGCCCGAAGCGTGACGATCGGACCAGACGATCCGCAGCGCGTAGTTGCCAGCGTAACTGAGTTCGGTCGGTCGGATGTCGTCGGGAATCCACTCGGGCTGGAGAATGCGTTCGCCAGTGATCTCATGAACACACTCGGCGCAGGGACACTCCGATCGGACCAGTTTGAATGGGAGCTGGAACGTCTTGCCGTCGGTCCAGGTGATCTCGAAGACTGAGGTGTCCTTCAGTGCGCGGAGAGCTTGCGGGGTGAGCTGCATGGTGGGCCTAGAGGAGGGAGTCAGGACGCAGGGGACAGGAGTCAGGAAAGAGGGGCAAGAGTCCGAATGATTTCTGACTCTTATTCCCAGACTCCTTCTACCTCAGTCGCGCCACGGGTGCGCAATCTTTGCCCAGTATTTGTCGAAGGCATCGGGAGTGAAACGGGGGTCGTTATCGGAATCGTGGCAGCTCGCGCACGCCCCCTTTTTCGCCGTTTCCAGTGTTTGGCGAACAGACGTTCTTCCCGCTTCCAGTTCAGCGGTGGTGACACTGGCGGCATCGTTGGCAAAGCGTTCTTGAAGGCTGACGTGGTGACTGCCGGGGCCGTGACAGTTCTCGCACTGTTGGTTCAGCAGATGCGGCGTCCGTTCTTGACTGATGTAGCCGCTGTCGTAGCGAAGCATTTGCTTCGCGTCCCAACCCGTGACGTGGCACGCCAGACATTCCGGGTCGTAGATGCGCGAGATCGGATCGACATCCCCCTTGCGGCCGGAGATCAGCGGCTCGAACGCCTTCGCGTGCGGCGTCTCCTTCCAATGGGCGAACGCCTTCGTGTGACATTCACCGCACTTATCCGCGCCGACAAATGTGTGTCCGGACGGATATTTGATGAGCAGCTCTTCGGATGTGGAGATGGCTTCGTCGAGCAGTTGCTGCTGGTAGGTCTTCATCAACTCGCGCATCGTCGGATGATCCTTGAACCGCTGGTCGTCGAGTGCCACGAGGTCGTAGCGGAACGGTTGCTCGGCGTTGTCCGGGAAATAGCCGAGCACGCCGACCCGCTTCCCTTTGGGTTCGGCCTGAATCACCCACGTCTTGCCCACAACGACGGGCTTCTTGTCCGCCTCATCGGGACCGCCCGCCGTGAGCACGATCTGAAACTCGGGGTACTTGGCCGCCAGTGCCGAGGCCTCTTCTGTACTGCCGTGCGAGAGCAGCACCAAGAATTGAGGCTGCTCAGCTTTCAAGGCAGCGATGGCGGCGGGCAGAACTTCGTCGGGATCGCGAATTGTGATGTTGTTCATCGCACCGTCGGGAGCGACATCCTTGCGCAGGCTCACACCCACGATCGCCGTCACACCGACCTTGATCTCACCGACTTGAACGATGCGCGACGCGAGCGGCCAGCCTTCCAGCGGCGGGTCGTACAACGCGACGTTTGCGCCGAGCAGCGCCACCGTTTTCTTGGCTTCCTCGGGGTCAGACACCATCTGCTGAAGGAGGAAGTCGGCTCCCAACAGAAGCTCTTCCCGTCCAACGGCGACTGCACCGTAGTTCAGCTTTTTGAAGGCATCGAACAGCGCGAGATACTTGATCTGATCTTGTCGTCGGTTGCGTTTGGGTGCCCCGCCGACATCGAGTCCCGACACGGCCCACTTCCGCTCTTCGGTGAGCATCCGCACCAAGTCGGCTCGCCGCGCCATGCCACCCAATTGGTGAATGCTGCAGCCGCACGGTTCGAGATAACCGTGCTGCAAGCCCGTCAGCAGCAACACGGCCGCGGGTGACTTCCAGTCGGCCAGCAACGGTTCGGGTGGAGCTTCATGTGCGTCGGCTCCCTTGGCGGGAGCCTTTTCGTTCGCCGTTGTGGTGGGCTTGGTCGATCCACCATTCACAGCACCACCAGCCGGTGCGGAGGGCTTCGGTAATGGAGGCGTTGCGGGGCATCCGGCCACGAGCACCAGAGTTGTCATCGCGTAAAGAGACATCAATGAGACCGGCAATCGTCGTACTGCTGACATCGAGCCTTGCTGCGTCGCAAACATGTCGATCCTTCCTGGAACCGGACTCGTGTGAATGAACATCCCTGTCGAAGTGCCTCTGACACCAACCCGCAGCATAAGCAGGGCTGGTGATCCACTGAGCAGCCCTCGAAAAAACGTAGCTTGGACGCCCTCGTCCGAGCGAACTTCCGTTGAAAACGGACGGACGAGGGCGTCCGTCCCACTGCTTTTCAACGGGCTGCTAAGCGAGAAGACTTGCTAACGAGTGTGGCAACCGACCGTCAAGCCCGAGTCAGGTGCTGTGGGCGACTCTCAGAGCGAGTGATAGCTGACGTAGAACCGGTACTCTTTCGCATTGGGGTGGTTGAGTTTCAGCCGAATTTGTTCGGCATCCTCGCCGCGCCGTTTGGCCGACGAACCGGGCGGAATCTCGACTTCGACTTCGTACAACTTCGATTTGCCGATGACTTTGCCCGTTGGCGGGAAGGTGAATTTGACGGCGTTGTACTTTTGCTCGATCGACTCGACGACCAGTTCGCCTTCCAAGTCGCGGACGTACAAATAGAGTTTGGACTTGATCCCTTTGTTCGCGGGGAACTCACCGAGTGTCAAGAAATTGGTTTCGGGGTTCCAACGGGGGCCTTTGAATTCGATCGGTCCCGACCGCTGTCCCGTCAATCCGAGCTGGATACTGGTCCCGCCATTATGCGGAGACACGAGGGTGATCGATTCTCGCAGCGGACCGAGCGGGCTGTTCGCCGCCACACTGACGGTGATCTGCACGCCGGACTTGGCTTTCAATTCGGCGAGCGTTTCCGGCGTGGCCGGTTCCCACGTCACGGACACATGCGGGTTGACACACTCAAATTTGTCGATGGTGACTTCATCGAGGATTAACGAGTACAGCGTCCCGCGCACGACGGTCGGTACGTCGGGCAGGAGGTCGCCGACAACCCACACGTCCTCGGGAGTCAGCCGGAGTGGTCGATCCACCCGTCCTTCGATGGAGAGTTCGATCCGCTTGTTGTCCGGATCGGTCGTGTGGACTTCGGCCCATTGGCGGAACTTCTCGTTGGGGGACTTGATCTCCCATTTGATCGTCACATCGACCGATTCACCGGGCAGAATGTCATCCTCGCGTGAGACGCCTCCCACCGTGCATTGGATGCAGGAGGTCTTGCCTGTTTTCACTCGCAACGGCCCCTGCCCTTCGTTCTTAATGACGAAGACGTGTGACCCTTTGGAACCGAGCGTAAGAACACCGAAATCGTGCGATATCTCCACGGGGACGGCCTTGCCGAACGGGCCATTGGCCGGGATCTCCAAGCTGCCTGGAACAGCCTCCGTGGGAGGACCACCGGAAAGCTGGGGCAGATCGATCACGCCCTGATAGCGTCCCAACCACACGGTGACACTGAGGGCCACAAAGGTGAAGGCAATCGTCAATATCACGGCAACAGGCTTCATCGGCACGTCCTCGGTACGTCGGCGGTGGAATTGTCAGCGGGGGTTTACGGGGAGGGTTAGAGCGGCTGGTGTCGATGCCGTTCACACCAACCCGCCGCGTGAGCAAGGAGTTCGCCAACATTCCTTGCTCACGCGGCGGGTTGGTATTGGTGCGAGGGCATTCGCGGCGGGACTTATACCGCACACAATCCGTCATCACACGTTCACGGTGAACGAGTCCTCTCCTTTAATAATCGACGCAATCGGGCGACAACGTCGTCGGCCAAGTAACGGTCTACATGTCCGAGGCGTCGATTCAGTTCGTTCTGTTTCAAAGCACTCTGAGCGGCTGTGACCGTTTCGTGGATTTGCACCGCCGCCTCTGCCGCCTGACTGAATTCGGCAAGCAGCGAGGCGTTCGTCGGGTACGAGTCCAGCGCACGCCGCAGCCACTCAAACGCTTGTCGAGCATCAGCCTCGTTTTGAGTCACCTGCCATCGGGTCAGCCACCAGTTTCCGAGAGTCCTCGGACCGTGAAAATTGTGTGGGTCGCGGGCCATCGCTTCGAGCAGCAGCTTTACGGCGGTGTCGAACAATTCGTTGGACTGGAAACGATCGCGAGCCGCCTGCTCGTAAGCCAGTTCGGCTCGACGATGCCACGGCGTGGAGGACCAGTCGTCGGCCAGACACGCCGCGCGATAGGCCACCTCGGCACCGGATCGGCCTTCGCGAGCAAGGGCCATCCGGTTGCCAGTCGCCAACCACGACTGCCCTCGCGTGACTGGAACCAGCGCGGTCGCGACAAACGCTGCCAACATCACAGCCCAGCCAATCAACGTGACCGCACACATCGGCCTGTTGGTTCGCAGTGCGACTTTGGACGGGACTGTTTCCACCGCCAGCGGCGGGAGACTGAACGCGATCAAACACAGCAGCAACTGCGAGACGGCGGGCATCGAGATGCCGCCCGCGCCGAGCAAGTGAACGACCAAGACCACGGCTGCGGCAAAGGACCAGCGTGCGGCATCGTCGGGTGTGGAGGTTTCGCCCTTTGCCAGCCAACTCCGTACGCCCACCACACCAAACCAAACACACGGCAGGACGAGGAGTCTGTCGTCCCACTCGCCGTTCAACACCATCAAACTGAAGAACACCAACAACGGTGCAACACCGGCACACCAGTACGGCCAAGATGAGACGGAATCACTCGCGAGGCCACCGGCGTTGGGTTGCTCGCGCCCCGGCACCAATCGTCCACAGACCGTCAGCACGAGCAACATCACCAACCCCGCGAGTGACACCAGTCCACCGGTCGCTGCGACATCGAAGAAGAGGTTGTGGGGATCGGCGATCTCCTCGCTGGCCTCGGGCAATTTGTATTTCAAGTAGTGCTGACGAAAGTTTCCGGGTCCGACGCCAAGCCACGGATGAGCCACCACCAGCCGCGTAGTCGCCTGCCAGTACTGCAACCGGTACGAGGCCGACTTGAAGGACTCCGACAACACCTCAATGTCGAGTCCCCCGGTTTGAATCAGCAGACCGACCGCGATCCCCGCCAGCACGGTTCCAATCCCGAGGACCGCAACCGCACGACGAATCCAAGTCGTGATCGCGTCGCCACGTCGCAGTGACGACAGCAGTTGCCCTCCTACCAAGACGGCGATACCGCAGGCCGTCCCCACGAGCGCCGTGCGACTTTTCGTCAGCAGCAGACACCACGCGATCAATGCCAGCGTGACGACCAAGAGGGCGGCTTCGTACTTCGCGCGGCCAAGAGTGAGGGATTTCAGAGGGGCGTGGCGTAAGCCCCCCAGTTCTTGGGCGTCAGCCCGTTTGCAAACAACCGGGGGGCTTACGCCACCCCGCTCAGAGGCCGGATCAACGACCGCGCGAGGTACAAGCAGCCGCTCGCGGCCGCGCTGGGCGTTGCTCAGGCGAAACGAAGCCAGAGTCAGCACGAGCCACACGGCCAGGCACCCGCCGAACGTATTAGTCAAACCGAACAGTCCCATCGGTTCGCGGCTGTCGCGTATCCGCTTCTCGAACAGCGTCAGCGCCGGACCTTCCGTCGGAACGCCAGACTTGGCCAACTGCCGCAGAATGACCTCCGCTTCGCCTCCCGTTGCCTCCCGCAGCCGATCGAATAACGGGCCATACTCGCGGACGAGTGCCGGTTGCGAGACGTAATGCTGCCACAGGCCCAGCCCGGCGAGAATGCATCCGGTGATGACGGACGCGCGCACAAACGTTTCGCGAAATGCCGTGCCTCCCACGCGTGACCGCAGCACGAACCAAACAATCCCGGCACCGATCCACTCCCATGCGATGTTGACCGCCGCTCGCTTGTCGCCCGTCGTCGCCACGATCATTACCGCTGAGGCGACTTGCCCACCGATCAGCAGCAAGACCGCCGCGTCACATCCATCGCATCTCCGCGCCGCACCTCGGCCGCGCCACGCCATGAGCAGCGCGAACAACCCGATCACAAACCAGATCGCGATGATCCACAGCGTCGCGCCGTTCGCGGTGTCTTCTGTGGGGAGATAGAACCGCGCGAAGAACGTCATCGCGACGAGACCGCTCAGGAACGGCTCGCATGTCGCGGCAAAACGACCTCGCAATGAAGTCGGGCTCACACTTCGATCAACAGTCGCAGTCACCGACCGAGCCATGCTGTCCTCATTCGTACCCATCGTTCACGACGACTTCTTATCCCGCGTATATGCTGATGCAGAGTGAAGAGGATGAGATTCAACCACGGATTTCACGCAGGCCGCGGATGAAAGCGGCAAGGATAGAAATGTTTTGCTTAGGACGGACAAATCAACATCTGTCAGAGTTTGTTTGACTTGGGTGAGCCGGGTGCAGTAAGGCCCCGGACTCTTCATCGAGGAGTCCGGGGCCTTACTGCACCCGGCTCACCATAATCCCGACAGTAGTGATTCGCTGGTCCTTATCTCTGATCCGTGCCTTCCGTGAAATCCGTGGTTGAATTCCTTCCGCTTGGTTTTGGCTCGGCGTTGGCGATTGCGTCGCGTGCGATGGAGTCCTCGCTCACGCTGCGGGTGGGTGTGACGGGCTACGCCGCTCCGTTGCGCGGCGCGGCTTCCAAGATCGCGATCAACAACAGCACACAGCCGACACACGCGATCACGACCGCCGCCGCGTTCCAACTCGATACCGAATACAACGTCAGGCCGAGCAGCCCGGTGATGAGCGTCGCCAGATGAACGGTTAGCACCGCCTGCACCTTCGTTAGGCCGAGTGCGACCAATCTGTGGGAGAAGTGTTTCTTGTCGGGCTGAAACGGGCTGCGGCCTTCGCGCAGTCGAATCAGCACGACGGTGCAGATGTCGTACAGCGGCACCGCCAGTACGCAGAACGGCGCGAGGATCACGTGTTGGTTGTGATCGCTCGGTGAATAGAACGTTCCAAGAACAGTCATGCTGGCGATGCTGAAGCCGAGAAAATAACTCCCTGAATCGCCCATGAAGATGCGGGCTGGGGACCAGTTGTGACACAGGAACCCGATCAGCGATCCCGCCACGATCAAGAAAAAACCGCCCACCAGCCAACGCGGGTCGCCCGGTTTGGTGAGCATCATCACGGCGAAGATCATGCTCACGATGAGCGCGATGCCGCCCGATAAACCGTCCATGTTGTCGAGGAAATTGAACGAGTTCACGAGAACCACGAACCAACAGATCGACAACAAGATTCCGACCCACGGGTTGCTCAGAAAGATCGTCGCGCGCACGCCGGACAACACGACCGCCGCCGAGACTCCCAGTTGAATGGCCAGTCGCGGTTTCCACGGCAGCGGTCGCAGATCGTCGATCAAGCCCATCAACGCGAGCAATGTCGCCGCTCCCAACACGCCCCACAATTCCTTCGCCCGAAAGGCGGCTCCCGCCAGATGCTCGCGCAATTCGAGCGGCAACCAACTCGGAGGATTCACGCGCCAGATCAACACCAAAATCTGTGCGATGAGCAGCGGCAACACGACTCCCGCCCAGATGCCGATCCCGCCACCGAGCGGCGTCGGCACGAGATGGACTTTGCGAGCAGCCGGCCGATCAATCAAGCCGACTCGCGGCGCGATCAGCCTCATCAGGCCCGTCGTCAGGAACGACACCCAGAAGGCAGGAAGCAGACAACCGAGAATGAAAAACCACATGGAGCAGGATGCCTCATTCCACGAACCCGACAACTCATGACATTCTGAGCGGGGTGGCGTCAGCCCCCCGGTTCTTGGTTTTGGGCGTTAGCCCCCGCATCAATCAATTCGGAGCCATTGGGCTGACGCCCAATGGCACTCACTTTGTCATTCACTCCGTGAGCGGCACGGCGCTAGCCGCCGGTTCTTTGCTTGGAAACACAACTCCGTTTACCGGCGGCTAGCGCCGTGCCGCTCAAAGTGAGTGCCATTGGGCTGACGCCGCCCCGCTCAGAAAGGCGGAAGAGGGCTTACGCCCAAGAAAGAATCCGTTGGATCCCCTCACGCTCAGTTCTTCTTCACCTTCGATTCGGGCTTCGGATCATCGGGGTCTTGATAGTGTTTGCGGAGCCGTGCCAGTTCCGTTTCGAGTTCTTTGCGAGCTTCGGCATACGCCGGGTCGTGGTAGACGTTCTTCGTGTCGAGCGGATCCTGCTCGGCATCGAACAACTCCCAGTCACCGAGGTGATAATAGTGGAGCAGCTTGTACCGGGCGGTCTTCACGCCGTAGTGACGATGCACATCGTGGGCACCGGGGAATTCGTAGTAGTGGTAGTAAAGGCTCTTCCTCCAGTCGGCCGGTCTCTTTCCTTCGAGCAGCGGCAGCAGGCTGACTCCCTGCATCGACGGGTCCGCTTGTACTCCCGCTGCGGCGAGAAACGTTTGCGCGAAGTCGAGGTTTGAGACCAGATCGTTGCTCACCGAACCGGGCTTCGTCTTGCCCGGCCACTTCACGAGGAACGGTGTCCGGTAGCACGGTTCGTACATGAACCGTTTGTCGAACCAACCGTGATCGCCGAGAAAGAAGCCCTGATCGGACGCGTAGACGACGATCGTGTTGTCCGCTTGGCCCGACTTCTCGATCCAGTCGAGCAATCGCCCCACCTGGTCATCCACCGCCGCGACGCATCGCAAATAGTCCTTGATGTACCGCTGGTACTTCCAGCGTACGAGTTCCTTCCCGGTGAGATTCGCTGCTAGGAACGCAGCGTTTTCGGAGTCGTAGGCTTTGTGCCACGCTTCGGCCTGCGTCGGGGTGAGGTTCTTCGGCGGAGTCAGCTTCAGGTCGAGTTCGGTCATGTTCTTCTCGATGCTCAGTGTCTGCACCTGCGCGGCCTTACCGAGCTGCGCGTGATCGAGAAACAGCGTTGGCGGCTCGGGAATCGTCTCGTCCTTGTAGAGATCGAAGTACTTTGGTCCCGGCTGCCATTCGCGGTGCGGAGCTTTGTGCTGGCACATCAACAGGAACGGCTTGTTCGGATCACGTTTCTTGTCGAGCCACTCCATCGCCAGATCGCCGATGACTTCCGTCGTGTAGCCCTCACGCTTCACTCGCTCGCCGTTCGCAATCATCGGCGGGTTGTAGTACGGACCTTGCCCAATCAGGATGTCCCAGTGATCGAAGCCGGTGGGATCCGTCTCCAAGTGCCACTTGCCGATGACGGCCGTTTGATAGCCCCCCTGTTGCAGTAGCTTGGGAAACGTCACCTGGCTGCCGTCAAACTTGTCGCCGTTCTGGCGGAAGCCGTTCGCGTGGCTGTGCTTTCCCGTGAGGATCGTCGCGCGACTCGGCCCGCACAGCGAATTCGTGACGTAGCACCGATCAAACCTCATCCCGCCGGATGCGATCCGATCCAGATGCGGCGTCTTGTTGATCTTCGATCCGTAGCAGCTCATCGAATGAGCGGCATGATCGTCGGTGAACAGGAACACAATGTTCGGCGGCGACGCGGCAGATGTCTCCACCGCGCGGAATGCCAGCACGACGAACAGACTCAATCCGGCAACACATCGAGGCACTCGGAAATCTCGCGACATAAATCAGCCCTCTTTTGAGGTGAGCGATGAAGAACCAACGGTGAGACGCGGCGGTCTCAGAAACCTCTCATCAAGGACCGCGCGAGGTATCAACCACAGCCGCCCAAACGTCGGCGTATTGTGAGGCCGCGTCGTGGAACTTCAACCAACTCATTGAGTTCTCCCAACACGAGCTCGAAGCGTGAGCGAGGACGCGCAGTTCACGAACTCCGCAACTCCGATGCTGCGGGCCTTCTCGCTGACGCTCGCAGCCTCGCTCACGCTTGGGGTTGGTATGGCTGGCTCTGAGGTCGCGACTCTCGCGTGCGGGTCAGACTGCCGCCGTCTTGGCCTTTCCTGCTGCGGCAATTGTCAAACTGACATTTTCGTTGAGCGAACCGAGCGGGGCTTGACGTGTCCTAAGTCACGTCTATCGTTGGGCCTGAGAACGCGGCTCAAGAAAGTTCCGTCTTCGGCACGTTCTCTGCTTTGAAAGTGAACCGTGTTTGGCAGATGAGTTGCTCGGCCACCAGCTCATGAGAACCTGCCCAAAAATGACAATCACTCGAAGCATGAGCGAGGACGCGGGCAGCGTGAGATGAAGATGAGGACAGAGAGACTTCGTCCTCGCTCACGCTTCGGGTTGATGTTCAAACCAACGAAGTCTTCACCTGTGATGTTTTCAATCGAGAGGGAGGCGACCATGACCACCGAGAATTCCGAAACGCACCCAACAGCCAACACCATTATTCCAGACGCCGCGCGGTTCAATCCGCAGCTCGTCGTCCGCCGCCTCGCCGCTGCGGAAGGCTATCTGGAGATCGGCCTCCCGGCGTATGCCCTCGCGGAACTGAACCGTGTTTCGGAAGCGGGGCCGTTTGAACCGATCCGCCAACTCTTTCGCGGTGAGGCCCTGCAGGCTCAGGCGAAGTTCGCGGATGCCATCGCTCCGTTGAACCGCGCTGCCGAGATGTTTCCCGCGCCGTTCAATCAACGGGCACTCGTGGCACTCAGTCATTGCTACCGACATGAAGGCCAAGACCGCCTCGCCGACGAAGCGGTCGCCGCCGCGATCCCCGCCCATCTCCCGCCCGGCACGACGCTGCCGACCGGCGTCGAACCGATCTTCCTCATCGGCACTCCACCCCAAGGCCGGACGACCTACAACGGCAACTGAAACCACGCGAGCGGCCAGCGCCCACATCACAACAACCGGCCCGCCTCACTTGAGGCGGGCCGTTCCGTTGGCGGACCGCGTCTCGTTCTGATCCCGCAACACATGTGGCCGGGGATCGCAATTGACCGAACGGTGGGCATCCAGTACATCGCGCCCGAAGTCGAGCAGGTAGTTCGGAGGTTCCGCTCCAAGGAGGGATGCGATGAAGAAGTTGTGCTGTGTGCTGTGGGTTGGATTGGCGTTGATCGGCTCGACATCGAGAGGATTCGGCGAGCTGCCGCCGTCCCTCACGCAATCAACCAAGCCGCCTTCCGTTGGTGCTACGACGCCGGCAATGAAACCGGCCCTATTCGCAGGAGCGGCTCGCGTTGCACAGACGGCTGCCGTTGCACTGCCGCCGATGGAAGTTCGCAAGCTGGATTACGGCCGACTCGAACGGGACTTGGCCGGGCAATTCCCCCAGAGCAAAGTCTATTTGATCCCGATGCATTCCAAGGTCATCGTTCGGGGGCAGTGCCCCACAGAGGACGAAGCCACAAAAGTTCTCTGGGCAGTCAACCATGCTGTTGTCAGGATTAATGGACCTTATTGGAAGCCGGGCGAACTGAGTGCTTTCGAGCAGGACCTACGGTTTGATTTAACGCCCGAAATACGCGCCGCTGGCCGCATCATCAATGAATTACAAGCAGGGCCGACGGCACGGGCTGTGCCAGTCATCCCAAGTTTTGAGATCACGTCGCCCCCCCACGGATGGCGACAACTTCCGCTCATGCAATCCAACTCGCTCGATGGCCGATACTCCCTTCCAGAGACGTGCTTTCGTTCACCGCCGATCCCAGTGGCGAGCACTCCAGTCTCACCGCAGATCGCGCAGTTGTTGTCGGCTCAACCAACGGCGCTGAAGCCCGATTCGCAGGCCGCTTCGACTGACAACGGCGATCAATTCCAGTCGCATCTGAGAGCATCCGAGGCAAGTCTTCGACAAGCTGGCTTGACCGAGGCTGCCAAGCAGCTTCAGTCGTTGCACGGGAATTTTGAGGCGCAGCACACGGAAGCGTTGTTCACCGCA
The DNA here is from genome assembly GCA_945862235.1 of Schlesneria paludicola DSM 18645. GTDB lineage: Bacteria > Planctomycetota > Planctomycetia > Planctomycetales > Planctomycetaceae > Schlesneria > Schlesneria paludicola_A. The sequence continues at coordinate 21,087 of CAMAYU010000031.1, read as the reverse complement.
CGGAAGGAAGCACAGTTGAAGTCGCTTCAGGCTGAGATCGCTCTGCTGAGGCAGTCGGCCGATTCGAGTGCCACACAGGTCTCGCTCCGGATCAGACTTGTTGAGGTCATGAACGACGCCAAGGCGATGGAGTCGATTCACGTACTCTTAGGCAATTCATCCAGAGCGGCATCAACGGCGGGACACCCCGCAGTCATTGGCACTACCGGCGGCGTGTTCGAGTCGGCCGAGTTTCAGTCTCTGCTCGACCACTTGTGCAAAACTGGCGATGCGAAAGTGGTCTCTGAACCGCAGATGACTTTGCTGAACGGACAGCAGGGCAAATTCTTGTCGGGCGGTGAATTTGCCGTTCCGAGTGTGGTCGGTGTCGGCGGTCCGCACGAGGTCTCGTATCGTCCGTTTGGGACTTCGGTCGAGGTGTGCCCCTTGGTGACGGAGGATCGCGTCCGATTGACCGTGGTCGCCGAGTACACTCGGCAAGAGGATGTCGTACAACAGGCCAGCAATCAGGCAGCTTCCACACGGCGGGTGACAACGACGGTCGAAATGCGACCGGGACAAACGCTGGTACTGAAGGGGCTGAAAGCGCCGCAGTCGCGTGCGGCTCGGGCATCGCAAACCGTGGGAAAGGTGACTGAAGTCGGTTCATTGGTCGATGACTTAGCAAAGTCCACCAGTGACGACGCCGAACTGTTGATCGTCATCACTCCCGAGATCGTCATCACTCCCGAGATCGTCACGCCGATGGAGCCTAGCGACGTGCCACCTGTCCCCGGCTTTGAAGTGTTCCAACCGACGCAATTGCCACCCGCTCCGGTTCCGTCCCGCGAATGATTTGAAATGGACTCACAGCGCCATCGTGTTGGACGATTTGCTCGTAGGGTAAGCGTCTCCAGTTCGCTGGCCCTTCGCTTCGTGGTCCTTCGTCTACCTCACTTCTTGCCGTGATCTATTTGCTCCATGAGTTCTCTTGCCGACAACGCTGCTTCGCAAAGATCGACGGAGGGGACCAGGCTCGTCGTGATTGATGCGGCTCGCGCGGCGAGTTGGTTCGATTGGCGGGAGCTTTGGAACTATCGCGAGTTGATTTGGATTCTTGCCGCACGAGACATCACCGTGCGCTATCGGCAGGCGGTCGTCGGAGTGGCGTGGGTCGTGTTGCAGCCGGTGGCCGAGATGGTGGTCTTCAGTGGGCTGTTCTCGCTGCTGGGGAAGCGACCGGCGGGTGAGGCGGTGCCTTACACGATCTCGCTCTTGTGCGGGCTGTTGTTGTGGCAACTGTTCGCGGCGATTGTTGGCTCGGCGACCTCGTGCCTCGTCGATAACCGGCCGCTGCTGACGAAGGTTTACTTCCCTCGCATGGTCTTGCCACTCGCGGTCTGTCTGAGACCGCTGGTCGATTTTGGGGTCGGTTTAGTTGTTCTCGCGGGCTTGATGGCGTGGTTTCACGTCGCGCCGAGCCTCGCGTTGTTGATGATGCCGCTCGTCGTCTTGGCGACGGTCATCACGGCGCTTGCGTTGGGATTGTGGCTGTCGGCGCTGAACGCTCACTACCGCGACTTTGGCTACATCGTGCCGTTTCTCTTGCGGATCGGCTTCTTCGTCAGCCCGGTCATCTACGAGACCGCCAGCCTGAACATTCCGACTCAATGGCACCTCCTCTACAGCCTCAACCCGATGTCGTCGTTGTTGGAGTCGTTTCGGTGGAGCCTCATTGGAACTGCTGGACCAGAGGTGATCGAGGTCGTCGCGTCGCTCGTGGCGACATTCCTCGTGCTGGTCACGGGAGCGTGGTACTTCCGGCGCGTCGAACGCTTTCTGGCCGATCGGATCTGAACCATGAACGATGTCGCGCTGCGTGTCGAGAATCTCGCGAAGGTGTTTCAAATGGGACATCACCTCGCGTACCACCGGTTCACCGAGTTCATCGAGAACATGGCGAAGAACGTCGCGCGACTGCCGTCTCGTTTGATGTCATCCAAACCAGCCAAAGCCAAGACCGACGCGAACCTCTTCTGGGCGTTGGACGATGTCTCGTTCGAGGTCCAGCGTGGCGAGGTGTTCGGCGTCATCGGTCGCAACGGCGCGGGCAAAAGTACGCTGCTGAAGCTGCTCTCGCGGATCACGACTCCGACGCGCGGTCGGATCGAAATTCGCGGCCGTGTGGGGAGCCTGCTTGAAGTCGGCACCGGCTTTCATCACGAGCTGACGGGGCGCGAGAACGTCTTCCTGAACGGCGCGTTCCTCGGGATGACGCGGCGTGAAATCAAGCAGAAGTTCGACGCCATCGTCGCGTTCGCCGAAGTCGAACGATTCCTCGACACGCCGGTCAAACATTACTCCAGCGGCATGTACATCCGACTGGCGTTCTCGATCGCCGCCCATCTCGAACCGGAGATATTGATCGTCGATGAAGTCCTCGGCGTGGGCGACGCCGCCTTTCAAAAGAAGAGCATGGACGTGATGCGCGATGTGGCTCGACGAGGCTGCACGTGCCTAATTGTTTCACACAACCTGCCGACGATCACGAACCTCTGTACGCGCGCGTTGCTCTTGCGCAGCGGGCGACTCGCCGCGAACGGGCCGGTCGATGAGGTCGTGGAGCAATACCTTGCCACCGGATTGTCACTCGGTGGCGAAATCGTTTGGAATGACCCGGCCACGGCCCCCGGCTATGACATCGTTCGACTGCACGCCGTGCGAGTCCGTCATACCGACTCGCTTAGTTCAACCGCCGATATCGGGATCTCACAAGAGATCGAGATCGAGATCAGTTACTGGAACCTGCTCGACCAAGAATGTCTGTCAGCCGGCTTCACGTTGCGAGACCACGTTGCGACCTCGGTCTTCACCACGTCGTCGATGCGCCCCGTGTCGCTCACGCCCGATGCCTGGGGCGGGATGCCTCACCCCGTCGGGCTGTTCCGATCCGTCTGCCGCATCCCCGCTCACACCTTGAACGAAGGCCGCTACGCCATCACCCCCTTCGTGGGACATGGTCTCACCGAACCGTTCGCGCGTGCCGAGGATGTCCTGTCCTTCAACATCCACGACACCGGCGAGATGCGTGGCGAATACTTCGGCCACTGGCCGGGAGTCGTCCGCCCGTGGCTACCGTGGTCCACGGAACAGATGAGCTGAACACACGAAATTAAGACCGATTCGATTCACCGCCAGCCGAAGGCGTGCGCGCTGACGGAGCCCTTCGTCCCCATGTTCAACACTCTGCGTGCACGCCTTCGGCTGGCGGTGAATCGAGACAAACGGAAGACAAACGTATGCCAGACCACGAACTCGCGATGTGTGCCTATGTGCAGTTGGGAGTGCTGTCCGACCGGAAGCAGCAGACCTTGGCCCGAGATCGGTTCTTGTTGCTCGGCGGCGTCGAGGCTTGTCGCGCGGGATGGCTCGAAGTGGCGGAGGCGTGTCGCCTGCTTATCGTCGCCTCGAACCCGGCTCACCAACTGAAGCGTCACGCGACGATGGCTGATGCCCTGCGAGACAACGACTTCCAACATCTCGTCGCAGCGGGGGAGCGCTATTGCACGTATGAGCAAGCCGAACACCTGCTGCGTCAGTTGGGACTCACCCCCGAGGGCGACCATCCGGAACTCTCGCGCGGTGAGCGGATGAGTCAGTTGCTGGCGCAGGGGCAACGCGAGTGACGCGACCTGTCGTAGGATGGGCACTCCTGCCCGTCCGCTCTTCAGCACCAAAGCCCGACGGGCAAGAGTGCCCATCCTACGAATCCCGATGTCGCCCTTGGGCGAGTTTTCACTGCAACAGGCTTCGCTGCAACACTTCCTGAGCCTGCGCGAAGTACGGCTGCCACGTGATCTCCGGCCGTCCGTCTCGCAGGCAGTCGCGCACCTTTTGCAGTGTGTTGCGAGCCATGTGCGGACAGCGGTTGCAGGCACAAGTCTCACCCGTCGAAGCCATGATCCCCGGCACCGGGATGTACTCGTGCTGCGGGGCGAGCTTCGCCAGCGGGTGGATCATGTTGGCTTCGGTCGCGACGAGGAACGTCTTCTTCTCGGCGAACGACGCGACGTACTTCCGCATCTTCTCGGTGCCGCCAATGAAGTCGGACACATCCAACACGTTGGCCGGACATTCGGGGTGAGCCATCACGATCGAACCGGGATTGTTCCGCTTGGCTCGCAGCAAATCCTGGATGCTGAAGACCTCATGCACCATGCACGAGCCGGGCCAGAGAATCATCGGACGACCGGTCACCGAACTGAGGTAGCGGCCGAGATGTTGATCGGGAACGAACAGGATCTCTTTGTCAGCCGGGACGCGATCAATGATCTCGCGAGCGTTGCCACTCGTCACGATCCAGTCGCACAGTGACTTCACCGCCGCAGTCGTGTTGATGTACGCGACCGTTTGAAAGTCGTGGCCCTTCGCTCGCAGGTCGGCTTGATAAGCGGCCAACTTGTCCGCTGGACAACTCTCCGCCAACGAACAACCCGCCTGAAGGTCGGGCATCAACACCTTCTTGGACGGGCTGAGAATCTTGGCCGACTCACCCATGAAGTGGACGCCGCAGAAGACGATCGTCGAGTTCGGCACCTGTGTCGCATCGCGTGCCAGTTTGAGGCTGTCACCCGTGTAATCGGCGATGTCCTGCAAGTCGCCATCGACATAGAAGTGGGCGAGAATCGCCGCGTCCTTCGACTTCTTCAGCTCGTCGATCTCATCCATCAGATCGAGCGGGTCTTCATCATAGGTCTCGACGGGAGCAACGGCGTTGAGAATGGTCAGGTCCATGATGCTTCTTTCCGGAAGAGGTTGTGGTTGCCCGGCATTCTCGCGTGGGACGTTGAGAAATCAACGTGGTCACGAAACGGAAACAGCCCGCGAACCGAAGTTCGCGGGCTGTCACTTTTATCCTCCCTGACGCCGTTCGAGGTGAACGGCCTCCTTGGGCTTGCAAGGGAACTCTCTGGAAGAGAAAGGCCCCCTTACCCTAGCCCGCTCCCCCGCAGAGCCGGGGCGAGGGGACAGGAATATCAGTGCATGTCGTGGTCGCCGCCACCCTTCTTCGGATCGTTCTTCGGCTTCTCGGCGATCAAGGCTTGGCTGGTGAGCAGCAACGTCGAAACGCTGGCTGCGTTTTGCAGGGCACTGCGAGTCACCTTGCAAGGATCGATGATCCCGGCCTTGACCAAGTCTTCGTACTTGCCGGTCGCGGCGTTGTAACCGAAGTTGTCCTTATGCTCAGCGACCTTTTCACAGATCACCGCACCATCGACACCGGCATTGTCAGCGATCTGAGTCAGCGGGGCGCGGCAAGCACGGACGATGATGTTGAAACCGGTCGTCTCGTCATCGTTCAAACCGGTGGGCTTGAGGTCGAGTGACGAACGCAACAGGGCGACACCACCGCCAGGGAGAATTCCCTCTTCGACGGCAGCGCGAGTTGCGTAGAGGGCGTCCTCGACGCGGGCCTTCTTCTCTTTCATTTCGCTTTCGGTCGCGGCACCGACGTTGACCTGAGCCACGCCGCCGGACAACTTCGCGACGCGCTCTTCGAGCTTCTCGCGATCATAATCACTGGAAGAGTTAGCCAGTTCGCGACGAATCTGCTCGATCCGCGACTTGATGTCGCTGGACTTGCCGAGACCTTCGATGATCGTCGTGTTGTCCTTGTCGATCACGATCCGCTTGGCGCGGCCGAGATCCGACAGCTGGACGTTTTCAAGCTGGATACCCAAGTCTTCGAAGATCGCTTGGCCACCGACCATGATCGCCAAGTCTTGCAGCATCGCCTTGCGACGATCACCGTAACCAGGAGCCTTCACGGCACCGATCTTGAACGTGCCACGCAGCTTGTTGATGACCAGCGTTGCGAGAGCTTCGCCATCGACTTCTTCTGCGACGATCAACAGCGGCTTACCACTGTTGACGACCTTTTCGAGGACCGGAACGAGATCCTTGATGCTGCTGATCTTCTTCTCGTGGATCAGGATGTAAGCATCTTCGAGGACGCATTCCATCGAGGTCGGGTCGGTGACGAAGTACGGCGACAGATAGCCGCGATCGAACTGCATCCCTTCCACAACTTGGAAGTCCGTCTTGAGCGACTTGCCTTCTTCGACGGTGATGACGCCATCCTTACCGACTTGCTCCATCGCGTCGGAGAGGATTTGACCGATCTCGGTGTCGCCGTTCGAGGCGACAGTGCCGACCTGTGCGATCGACTTCTTGTTCTTGCATTCGACGGCCATGCTCTTGAGCTTGGCGACGATCTGCTCGACGGCCTTGTCCATGCCGCGCTTCATGTCGATCGGGTTCACACCGGCAACGACCGCCTTGAGACCTTCGACGTAGATGGCTTCGGCGAGCACGGTCGCGGTGGTGGTCCCGTCACCGGCGATGTCACTCGTCTTGCTGGCGACTTCACGCACCATGCGGGCACCCATGTCTTCGAACTTGTCTTCCAGTTCGATTTCACGGGCGACGGTCACGCCGTCCTTGGTGACGGTGGGCGAGCCAAAGCTCTTCTCGATGATGACGTTGCGACCGCGTGGGCCGAGGGTGACGCGAACGGTCCGCGCCAGCTTCTGCACGCCGCGCTTCATCGCTTCCTGCGCTTCTTGATCGAAGGCGATAATCTTGGGCATCTCGAACTGCTCCTTACGGGGAAACGGCCAGACGTTCAAAGCTGGCGGAATTTGAAGTTGTCAGAAAATCGGATCGCGATCGATCAACCGATGATCGCGAGGATGTCGCTCTCGCGCATCAACAAGTAGGTCTCATCGCCAACCTTGAGTTCGTCGCCCGCGTAGGAGCTGAAGATCACCTGATCGCCCGCTTTGACGGTCAACGCGGCCTTCAAGCCACTGCTCTTGGTGTGACCTTCGCCCACGGCCAGCACTTCACCGCGTTGCGGCTTGTCCTTGGCAGCGTCCGGCAGAACGATGCCGCCAGCGGTTTTCGACTCCGCTTCGGCTCGCTTGACCACGACCCGGTCGCCCAGCGGGACCAGCTTAATGTCATTCGAGGCACTTGCCTTTTTCGCCATCTCTTCGTCTCCAAGAATGCAGGCACGCTGCGGATCATACGTTCGACACAACACGGGCTGGATGAGGACAAGCGAACCGCGCGCCAAAGGGACCGCATGACGGAAGTCACCTGTGGAGCGGTACTTTGTGGCAAACCGACATTTGGAGAGTCCTGCCATCGTGGCGAGTGCCTGAGCTGTCCAGACCGTGTCCTCTGCCAATCTGACACCGGCCGAGTTTCTGCCTCGGCCACTGATTCTGCCAGTCCGCGCGTTAGTAATCGTTGAAATTCAATTTCATAGCGAGGTTGACACAACGGGTAAAATAGGCAGAATACGAATCTCTCAGGTCGCCTTTGTCAAAGGTCTGCGGGTTACGTCACGGATGGGTGAGGCGAAACGTCTCATCGTGACGAACTCCCGGCTATTTGAACACGCTCGTTCTGCTTGTCCCCCCATCCCAAGCACGAATGAAGAGAACGAGCCATGACCAATCCCGAATTTAAGACTGCGTCCAGCCAAGTGGAATGGCTGCTCAATTGGGCCAGCGAACTGGTCCGCACCCGAAGTTGGGGCGAGGCCGACACCGTCTTCCAGCGAGCCATCAAAGTGGATGCGTCTCCTGCCGGGTGCATTGCCTATGCATGTGCTTTGGCCGAGCAGGAGCGATTCAACGAGGCACTCTGCCAGTTGACGTCTGCACTCGACATCGCGCAACAGAGCGGAGAACGCGGTGCGTTGGCGACCATCTATCACAACTTGGCCGCCGTCTATCGAGAACTTGGCGACAACGATCTCGCCCGGCGATTCCAACAGCGGGCGATCGCGATGGTCGATGATTGCGGTCCCGACGAATTGCTGGGCTTGGCGAACGACGCTTGGCGAGCGGAGCGGCTTGAAATGGCAGAGTGTCTCGCCGGGGCGGCCGCTGATTTCGACGAGGTCGATTTTGACGAGGACGGTGTTCACGGCGAAGTGAATGCCGAAGTCGAAGCGACACTCGGGCTGCTCACCGGATTTCTGACCGACCCGCGCGAGGGAATCCGGCCGCTGCTGCGAGCCTACTCGCGACACAAAGCGGCGGGAGAATTGAGGCTGATGGGGAACGACCTGCTCAATCTCTCGGCGCTGCTTGGCGAACTGAATCGACACCGGGGCGAGATGGCTTGCGTCCGTCGAGCCATCGCCTGTTTTGACGATGCGCCCGCACCGATCTCCGCCGCAAAGGCGCGTCGGTTGTTGAACTACCTCGAACGGCTCCGCAATCTGCGACAGTTCGATCCGTCACGCAACTGAACGTATTCAGACGGGTAGGGCGGGCACTCTTGCCCGTCTGGCTTTCCGCACTCAAGTAGACGGGCAAGAGCGCCCGTCCTACGGCTTCATACTGTCACTGCTCGTCGTTCCGATTCTTGTCTGACGACTGTCCCGACGCGGAGCTTCCCGCGAGAAAATCATCGTTCTCGGGAGCGAAACTGGTCGGATCGAAGAAGCAGTCCAGCGCGAGCCACCACGCCCGCGAATGCCGGAACAGCAGCACCGGCATGAGGAGGCAGTACGCGATCATCGGCGGCATCAAAAACTCGTTGCCGATCTCGGCTCCAAAGTGCAATCCAACATAGGCCACCGTCAGCGTCACCGCGATGAAACCGTAGTTGATGTACGTCGAACCGAGGTAATAGCCCGGCCCGCGCTGAAACATCAGATTGCAGTGCGCACATTCGTTGTGCATCAAGATCCAGTTGCGAAACAGTGGCCCTTTGCCGCAGCGTGGGCAACGCAGTCGTCGCGCACGTGAGACGGCGGTCCAATAAGTGATCGGTAGCATGAGGTGATGTCCTGTTGGTGATCGCGGCGTTGTGATCGCGCTGCGCATTCGTCTCGTTGTCGTCGTATCTTGCGGGCGGATTCTAACAGGACTCGGACGAACTCCGACTTGTCGTCCGGCCCCCTTGGTCCGGACGATACCCGCAATCTCCGCGTACTTCAGTGGCTCTCCTGGGCGAGGCCCTCGTCCGAACCAAGGGGTCTGGACTACGACTGCGCCTGATGTCGGAAACATCGAACATTGTGCCCGGCTAGGTTGTCTCGTCATCCCGTCTGTGGGATGTCCATCAGTTTGGCGAACCGGTCGAGGACGCGGAGCTTGAGCAGCGCAAACTCGGGTTCGTCCAGTTCGCCCGATTCGACGAGGTTGAACGCAGCGGTTCGAGCCTCTTCCAAAATGGCCTTGTCGCGGACGAGGTCGGCCACGCGGAGTGGCATCGCGCCGCTTTGCCTCGTCCCCAACACATCGCCCGGGCCGCGAATTTCAAAGTCCACCTCGGCAATGTGGAAGCCGTCGGCACTCGCCTCCATCGCGGCCAAGCGGCGAGTCGCTTCGACGGATTCGGCGTCGCTGAAGAGGAAGCAGTAGCCCTGAAAGCGTCCGCGCCCGATGCGGCCTCGCAGTTGATGAAGCTGTGACAGCCCGAAGCGTTCGGCTTGAAACACGACCATCAACGTGGCGTTCGGGACATCGACGCCAACTTCGATCACGGTCGTCGCGACGAGGACATTCAGATCGCCGTTGCGGAACGCGGTCATCGTCGCTTGTCGTTCGTCTCGATCAAGTTGCCCGTGAACGAGGCCGATCTTGAACTCTTTCAACTCGCCGGTCGTGAGCGTGCGAAAGACGGACTCGGCGCTGGCGGAGGCATCGACGCCGATGGGCACTGACGCATCCTCTTCAACGCGCGGGCAGACGACGTAAGCCTGGCGACCTTCGCGCAGACCTTGCTTGACGAAGTCCCACGCTTTACGCGCGGCCGCGCGGCTGGGAATGCGACTGGTCACGATCCGTTGTCGCCCCGGCGGCAGTTCGTTCATCAGTGTGAGGTCCAAGTCACCGAACTGCGTCAGACAGAGACTGCGTGGAATCGGCGTCGCGGTCATGACGAGGACGTGGGGCGAGACCGCTCCCGCCGAGAACTTTGCACGCTGCTGCACGCCGAACTTGTGTTGCTCGTCGATAATCGCCAGACCAAGCGAGTGAAAGTTGACGGCATCTTGAATCACCGCCTGCGTACCGATGATCAGCTTGACCTCGCCGCTCGCGATCCCGGCCAACGTGTCACGTCTTTCGGCGGCAGTCACTTGTCCGGTGAGCAGTCTCCGTTCGACACGGCTCTGCGCGAGCAAGGCGTCGATCGTTTGCCAGTGCTGTTGGGCCAGAAGTTCGGTCGGAGCCATCAACACCGCCTGCCTCCCGGCGGCGATGGCGACGAGCATCGCGTAGACCGCGACTGCCGTTTTGCCCGCTCCCACATCGGCCTGAAGCAGCCGGTGCATCGCTCGGTCGCGAGCCAAGTCGGCGGTGATCTCACTCACCGCGCGATCCTGTCCCGCCGTGAACCGGAACGAAAACAGTCGCCGGATGCGTGCGTCGATCTTGGCGGAACTCGGCAACGGAACCGCCTGCGAATCCTTCGTCCACGCGCGGCGGCGTAGCGCAATGGCGATCTGGAATTCGAACAGATCGTCGAACAAGATGCGGCGGCGTCCCGCTTCGTATTCATCGAGCGTTCGCGGCAGATGAAGCTGTGTGAAGGCGGGGCCGATCGCGGGAACTTTGGCTCGCTCGCGGAACGATTCGGGCAGGTACTCGGGAACGAGCGGTGCGAAGTCTTCCACCGTGTTCCGCATGACGCGCCGCATCTCTTGCTGCGACAGACCGTCCGTCAACCCGTAGCGAGTCATCACGCCGCCGCCGTTCTCGCCGTCCCCATCGTCGTCTCCCAGCCACTGAACACGCGGGTTCGAGAACTCCCACCGCCGCATGTTGAACTTGGGCTTCCCCGAAAAGAGGACGCGCTGTCCCAGCTCAAACTTCCGCAGCATGAACAACTGGTTGAACCAGACACCCCGCACAAAGCCGCCGTCGGATTGAAGGAGTACCCCGACAATGACCATTCCTTTGGCGGTCTCCTTCGCGTCGCGATCGACGACGATCCCCGAGACTGTTTGCATTGTCTCCGGTTTCAGATCGAAGACTGACACGACGCGCGTCAGGTCCAGCACATCGCGCGGCAGGTTGAGCAGCAGGTCCTCGACTCGCAGCAGATTCAGTTTCGCCAACAACTCGGCCCGCGCAGGCCCCACGCCGCGCACGAACTGCACGGGAGTCTGCAACGGATCATCGGTGGGTTCGAGCGGCATGGCGTGTGAAGTGTAGTGACAACAAAAGCCGTAGGGTGGGTCCAGTGGCGTTTCACCGCGCCGGCCCGCCATGATTCCTTGACGTTTTCTTATTGTGGACCGGCGCTCGAAGCGAGCTGGCCCCACCCTCCTGAGGAACAGACCTCTGCTTGCCTTCTCTGTGCCTCGGCGTCTCTGTGGTAAAATCCTCTCCCAGGAACGTCATCGAAGAAGGTTTACCACAGAGACGCCGAGGCACAGAGAAGTCGAACTGAGAGGAGAGGTGGAGAGGCTCTAAACCAATCTGCCCACCGTTCCACCCTCACGAGTGTCCCCCACGGTAACGGAATAACTACCTTGAAAAAGGGGAGGCCATGCAATGACCCGTTGCTGCGAGGTTGCCACTTCGAGACTGACGGCGAGGATCACTTTCGCGGCGGCAGGTGTGTGCGAGCGAAGGTGTCTTCTCGTTGCTTCACGCTGCGGGCCAAATAGTCTCGTAGGGGTTCGAGCTGGAACTCGGCGGCGATCTGTTCGACGGTGAGGCCGTCGCGGCGACTTGCCAGTAGGAAAAAGGCTTCTGGCTGGTGGACTTCGATCTCGATGTCTCGGCCGTACTTGGCGCGAAGGTCTCCGAACTTGTTCTGGTTGGTGTCGAGGTGGAACAGTTCGCGGTCGAGGTTCACGTCGGCGACGGCCCACGGGGGGAGGCGTTTGCCGCGGACCTGCCAGGTGTCGAGACCCTGCTTGACGAGGTAGTCGCCGTTCATGTTGATGACCGCGCTCTCGGGACCGAACGCGACGACGATGGTGAAGCCGTATCTCAAGGCCCAGTGTTGCAGCAGCTTCCCGCCCCAGAACATTGAGGGCCAGAAGACGAGCCGCGCCCGCTGACTGGCGAGTTGATCGGGGATCGAATCAAAATTGGCGTCGAAGCAGACCGCCGCGCCGACGCGCACGCCGTCGCAGTCGGCGACGGGGACTTCCCAACCGGGAGTGACTCCCGCATCCATCTCGCCCATCGTCGGATAGTTTTTGCGGTAGATCATCGTCAGTTTGCCCGAGCGATCGACGATGGGGACCGAGTTGAACACGCGGCCCAAGTGGCGTTCTAGCAGTGGCACGACGAGGGCCGTGTTGGCCTCGCGAGCGATCTCACCGACGGCCGCCGCGAACGGTTCGAGTTCCGGCGCGTACTTGACCGTGTCCGCGATGATGCCGTTGCACGCACAGATTTCGGGGAAGCAAATGAAGTCGGGCTTCTCCTGTTCGGCGATCCGCAGCACCTGCTCGCGCAGTGGCTGGAGATTCACGCCGAGGTTGTGATGGTCGTGAGCCGGCGGCGCATAGCTGACCGCGACAAGACGCTTGATGAGGGACATGGCGAACCTAGCAAGGAATAGGGAGGGAGACCGCCGGTCAGGGTCGAGAGCCTGTCGTCAAATGAAGCTTGCGTCGTTTCATCGCCTAGGCAACATAGGGTAAGCGTCTCGCTGGCCCTGTTTCCCACAGCAAATGCTGGCAAGCGAGACGCTTACCCCCATTTATCAAACACGCGATGACGCGAAACACGACTCGTCGCACGGCCTTCACATCTGACGGACAACGATCTTGTTGCCGTTGACGCTGACGACTTCGATCGGAGTGTCGGGCGTGATGAACGGCCCTTCGCTGACGACATCGAAGACGCGGTCGTTGAGACTCGCCTTGCCCGACGGACGCAGCATTGTCAGGGCGCGGCCTTGTTGACCGATGGAGAGCGATTCGCCTGTGGCTGTCGTCGTGTCGAGGGCGTCGGGGCGCAGACGCGGTTCGGTTTCGGGGCCAACCGGCGGGCCGAGAATCATCGACTCGAACATCGGTATGTGAGGCAGATAGCGCGCGGCGCCGGCCCCCATCACGGCGACCACTCCGACCGAGAGCATCACCTGTCCCGTGAGCCACGTCAGTTCTTCGACATTCGTCGTGAAGTCAAATGACCAAGTGTGACCGGCCAAAACGAGCGAGGCCACGATGAGCAGGATGCCCGAGATGCCGAAGACACCAAAGCCGGGGATCGCAAAAAACTCGATAGCAAGGCAGGAGAGACCGATCACGAACAGCGTGACCTCCAGCCACCCGGCTGTTCCGCCGAGGAACCGTGCCCAAAAGAAGAGAGCAAAGCAGAGGACCGACAGGATGCCGAGGATGCCCGTCATGAAGTGGAGTTCGAGATAAATCAGCGCGACGCCCAGCACGATCATCAGCACGACCATTCCCGGTCGGTTCAGCCTGAAGACGAGGTCATCGACCCAAATTTTCTGGATGATTTTGATCGGCGAACCGACGGGCAGTCCGATGCGAAGCTTCAACTCACCGAGATCACCGACGGGCGCTTCGGCCAGCTTGAGTTCGTTCGCGCGAGTGCCATTGACGGTGAAGAGCAGCTCACCGTTGGTCTCGCGCAGTTGCGGGCCGAGGATCCATTCTCCCGCCGAAGCGTGAACTTCCGCCTCGCTCATGTACCAGACGCGCCCGTTGTCGCGGTGCGAGACTTGGAAGACTTTCAGCGAGCGATCAGCCATCGCTTCGCAGATCGCAACCGGACGAGACTTCTTCTCGGCAAGTTCTTTGAGCGACGCTCGCAGTGGGCTGAGGATTTTTTCGGGAGCGCGTTCAAACGGCTGGCCCGGTCGCATTTCAATCGGCCCCGCGTCGCCGATCTTCGCGTCGGGATGCAGATAGATTTCGTCGCAGCCGAGTGAAATGATCGCCGCGCCGCTGATCGCTTCGCGCGGCACATAGGCGATCGTCCGAACGTTGCTGTCTTCCAGTCGAGCGATGGTCTGTGCGAGATTGACACTCGACATCAGCAGTCCGCCGGGCGAGTCGATCTCGAACACAATGGCCTGCGCGCCGTCGGCCACAGCGCGGTCGATCTGCCGCATCAGGAAGCTCTCTTGCAGATGGTCGATGATGCCATCGACCTTGATCAGCCGGACCTTCCGAGTCTCCTTGTCGGCCGATTGTTCACGCAGGGTTTCGCGGGGGAGACCGTAATACTCGGCGACAGCCGCCCGCGTCTCGGAGGTCTGCACGACGAGGATGTCGAGTGCCCGGGCGGTACTCCCCTTGAACGTGCCGAGCTGCCCTGATTCCTTCACGGGAGTCTGATCGACATCTTCGATCCGGATGTCTGTCTTGCGCAGCGTCTCCAGTTCGTCCTTCGTGACAACGCGCGTTTCCAATTCGTCTCGCCCCGCTTCATTCACGCGCAGCCGGGCACGCAGCAACTGAACCTGCTGGTCCATCATGCCTCGCACCAGAGCCGAGTTGAGTTTGGGATTGTGCCGCTTCTGAGCGAGGGCCAGCGCCGCTTGTTGTTCATCCGGGTCGAGCAGCTTGCCACGGCCGATGTCACCGAGTTCGGCGTCGGGGTGCATGACAATTTGCTCACACGCGAGCGCCACCATCACGTTGGGGCCGGTGACTGTCTGCGGAATCCACGCGACGGTCGTCAGGTTCGAGACCTGTGTCGACGTGAGGAATTTCGCCAGACCTTGCACATGATGGAACTGACTCGTCCCCGGTTCGATCTGCAACACGAGAATCGCCGGACGACCATCCTGAGCCGACTGGTTCTGCAACTTGATCGCCGCGTTGGTGACGCGTGCGAACACGGCGTCGTCCACCGGACTGCTGACTGTGATGAACTGCCCGAGCGGCGCCTTGGCCTTCTCAGGTGCGTCTTCACCGCAGGAGACCGCCGCCCAATTGAAGGCCAACGGCAGCCACGCCACCAAACCGAACCAAGTCGCGGCCCGAACCGAGTCCACCTGGAGTCGCGGCGAGGAGAAAGCTGAAGCGATCATCGAGTTCTTCCGTTCCACTGAGAGTCGAATACTGCGATGCGTCCGCGACTACAGCCTTCGCAGACGGTCGGCGGGATTATAGCCACACACTCGACGCGAGACGCAGTACGGAATGGGACATAGTTTCAGTGGGTGTGGCAGGTGGGTAGATTGCGGTTGTCTTTGAATCATTTGCCGAGGGACACACCATCCGCGGTGCCCGAGATTTCGTCACGGTCCTCGCAACTCAACCCAGAAAGTCATCATGCGATTCGTCACGAGAGACGCAGGTCGAAGCAGTCTGATTAGGGCGTTGGTCGTCCTCATCGCGAGCGTGCTGATGCTGCCAGACGCCAGACGCGCTCTAGCCCAAGACGCGAAGCAGCCCGACGGATTGCGAGTCTTCTACACCGGGCACAGCTTTCACATGTTTGTCCCTCCGCGAGTGGAACAGCTTGTGAAGCTGGCGGGCATTCAGGGGCACAAGCTGGTCGGTCAGCAGGGGATCGGCGGCTCGCGCGTCATCCAGCATTGGGACCTTGAGGACGCGAAGAACAAGGCCAAGCCCGCGCTGACCAGTGGCGAGGTCGATGTCTTCACAATGGCCGCTCACGTTCTGATCCCTGACGAGGGGATCACGAAATTCGCTGAGCTGGGTTTGAAGCACAATCCGAAACTGAGGCTCCTCGTGCAGGGGTCGTGGTATCCGTTCGATGTCCCTGCGGGAGATGGCCGCATCACCGACAATGCCCAGCGCGACAACGCGAAGATCGAAGACCTTCAGACTGCCGTCGATGACTGGCGAACGAAACTCGAAGCTCAAGCCGACGATCTCAACCAGCAACACGGGAAGACCGCGGTCTTCCTCATCCCCGTCGGAGATGCCGTTGTGAAGCTGAGGGGCCTCGTTGTTGACGGCAAGTTCCCCGGCATCACGAAGCAGTCGGAACTTTTCACCGACCCGATCGGACACGCCGGACCACACGTTCAGGTCTTGGCGTCGTACTGTAACTTCGCGGCCATCTACCGCATCAGCCCCGAAGGACTGAAGGCTCAGGGGGGCGGAGTCACCGACGAACAACACGCCCTGCTGCAAAAGCTCGCGTGGGAGACGGTCTCGAAGTACGCATACTCGGGAGTCACCGTGGCTCAAGCCGCCAGCGCAACGCGACCAGAACGACGAGGAACTCGCACGCCGATCGTCGTCAACGCGGATGACGTTCCCGCCTTCGCGGAACCGGCGGAAGGATTCGACAAGCCGCGCGAAGGGATCGCGCACGGGAGGCTGGAGATGATCGAATACGACTCGAAGACCGTCGGCACGAAGCGAAAGATGCACGTCTACACGCCGCCGGGCTATGACAAGGACAACCCCGGTTTCGACAAGGACAACCCCGGTTTCGACAAGGACAACGCAGCGAAGAAGTACCCGGTCCTCTATCTGCTGCACGGCATCGGCGGTGACGAGACCGAATGGCAGCGGTTCGCTCAGCCGGGCGTGTTGCTCGACAACCTGATCGCCGACGGCAAGGCGGTCCCGATGATCGTCGTCATGCCGAATGGCCGTGCCCAGAAGAATGACCGAGCCGAAGGAAACGTCTTCGCCGCCGCTCCCGCCTTCGCGACCTTCGAGCGAGACCTGCTCGACGATGTGATCCCCGCGATTGAATCGCGCTACCGCACGCTCGCCGATCGAGACCACCGCGCCCTGGCCGGTTTGTCGATGGGAGGGGGCCAATCACTGAACTTCGGCCTCAGTCACCTCGACACGTTCGGCTCGGTCGGCGGATTCTCATCGGCCCCCAACACGAAGAAGCCCGCCGACCTCGTCCCCGACCCCGAAGCCGTCAAACAACTGAAGCTCCTCTTCCTCTCCTGCGGGACCAAAGACAGCCTCTTCCCGATCAGCCAAGGCTTCCACTCGCACCTCAAAACGCAATCCATCCCCCACACTTGGCACGTCACCCCCCGAGGCCACGACGGCCCCGAATGGAAACAGGCCCTGTTTCACTTCGTGCAAAATGTCTTCCGGTGATGTGGGAGACAAAAAAGGGGAGAGGTCCAATTATTGTCACCGACGCGCGGGGCGTTGCCCAAGCGCTTAAACGACTGATTGACTACTGATCGAACTTGGAGACCCACCATGCAGCGAACGGCCTCTGCTCTTTCCCGTCGTGACTTACTCAAGCTCTCCACCTGCGGAGCCTTCGGCGCATCCATGTCTCGCTGGATGCCCGCTTTCGCGAATGAGGCGATCAAATCGCCCGGTCGGAAGAAGTCGGTGATCCTGCTGTGGATGACGGGCGGGCCGCCTCAGACCGACACGTTCGACATGAAGCCGGGTCATGAGAACGGCGGGCAGTTCAAGCCGATCGAGTCATCCGTGCCGGGCATTCAGGTCTGCGAGCATCTCCCCAAGCTGGCCAGGCTGATGGAGTACTGCGTGCCGATTCGCTCGATGAGCACCAAGGAGGGGGATCACACGCGCGGCACGTATCTGATGCGGACGGGCAACCTGCCGACCGGGCCGATCGACTACCCGACGATGGGGTCACTGTTCAGCAAGGAGTTGGGGCAGGAGAACTCGGAGCTGCCCAACTTCGTGGCCGTCGCGCCGTACACACAGTTCAGCCCCGGAGCGTATGGCCCCGGCTTCCTCGGACCGAAGTACGCTCCGCTGGTGGTCGGCGACGGCAATCGAGTGGCCGGTGGGCCGAACGGCATGAACTACGATCCGTCGCTCGGCGTGAAGAATCTTGTCCTTCCGGGCGGCATCAAGCTCGAACAGGCCGACGCGCGGTTGGCCTTACTGAGCGACTTGGAAGCCGACTTCGCCAGCCAGCGGCCGGGACTGATCTCCGACAGCCATCGCGAAGCCTACGCCGCGGCCGTGCGCATGATGCGGTCCGAGGCGGTTAAGGCATTCCAACTCGACAGCGAACCGGCCAAGCTGCGCGACGACTACGGACGCAACCAGTTCGGCCAGGCCTGTCTCCTCGCCAGACGCCTCATCGAACGAGGCGTTCCGTTCGTCGAGGTCTCGTTGAATGGCGTCGGAAACAACCAGACCTTTGCCTGGGATACTCATCAGCAGAACTTCACAGCGGTGAAAGGTCTGCTCGGCGTCCTCGATCCGGCCTGGGCGACGCTGATGAGCGACCTCAAGGATCGCGGCCTGCTCGATTCGACGCTGATCGTCTGGATGGGCGAGTTCGGTCGCACTCCGAAGATCAACCCGCAGACCGGTCGCGATCACTTCCCCGCCGCGTGGTCCACGGTGATGTGCGGCGGCGGCATCAAGGGAGGCCAGGCCATCGGCAAGACCAGCCCCGACGGCATGAAAATCGACGACCGCCCGGTCTCGGTCCAAGACCTCTTCGCGACGATGTGCCAATCGCTGGGCCTCGATCCGCACACACAGAACCTGTCCAACGTCGGCCGCCCCATCCGCATCGCCGATCTCACCGCCAAGCCAATCACGGAGATTCTGTGAGGGCGCTACGGTAGTCGATCACCACGCCATGAGAACAAACTCATTCCTCGCGCCGGAGCCAGTAGGAGCGAAAGAGCCGGGCACCGTGGACCACCGCGCGAATCACGATCTCGGTTCGGTGGACGCTGTAGTAAATGATGTAGTTGCCGTGGATCAACTGGCGGGCCTTGCGAAAGTGCGGACAAACGCTTCCCAGGTGAGGCGACTCGGCCAGCAGTGCCACTCGGGCGAACACCGCCTTCGCAAACCGGTCGGCGTTGACCGGGCTCTCCGCCGCAATGTAGCCCACGATCTCGCGCAGATCATCGTAGGCGGCCGATTGCCAGCGGAGGGGCTTGGGCTTGCGAGCCGTTATGCCCCGCGTCGCCGATATTGAATCAGCTTTTGAATGCCGGCTTTGACCTCGTCCTGCGTCAGCGTGGGGCCGGTCATCCGGCTCGACAACAACTCGCGCACCGCCACACCGAACATCTGCTCGTACTCGTCGGGATCCACCAGCACGCCGATCACCCGGGCGTCCTTCATCACCGCGACGGGGCCATTGCCGGCACTGGCGGCCGTCATGTAACGCTCCGGTTCCCGCCGAAACGATTCCGAATCGACGAGATTCTGTGTGTCAATGAGCATGGGATGGGGCCTCAAGAGTCTGACAGCGGCTTCCGTGGTCGAGCCGATTATTCCTCCCGCAGGTTCGCGGTTCAACTCCGAATCGTCTCACTGCGGAGATCACTTGGAAATGACCGTCGGCATTGTTTCACGCACCCGACTGGGCTTACGACGAACTTGGCTTTGTCCCCTCGCCCCGGCCTTGCGGGGAGAGGGCCAGGGTGAGGGGTTCTTCAGTGCAATGAACAAATGCGATCGGGTGGCCGGGGTTGGAGCGTTTCGCGAAACCACGTGGCTTCGCTCAAGGCGGCTCCAGCCACGGCTACCCAGCGGACTTTCTGAACTCGCGGTTCTGTTTTGGCGCGTTGGAAAAGACTTTTTTACCTCGCTGGCGGTCTGCGGCGCGTTGGAAAAGTCTTGTGCGGCGCGCTGGCGGGCTGTGACGTGTTGGAAAAGACTTTTTTGGCGCGCTGGCGGCCTCCGGCGCGTTGGAAAAGACTTTTTCGGCGCGCTGGAGGGCTACGGCGCGTTGGAAAAGTCTTTTTTGAGGCGTTGGAGGCCGCCAGCGGCTTGGAAAAGTCTTTTTCAAGACGCTGGCGGACGAATTGGGCGTGGAAAAGTGGGCTTTGCTTGCGTTTTTATGTCGCAAGTCTCTTATTGGCCTGCGGTTGGGCGGTCGGGGCTGGAGCGTTTCGCGAAACCCCGGACAGGGTAGCTGGGGTCGAGTCTTCGAGCCCCCAGCTACTGCTCACATTGCTCGCAGACTGGGGGCAGTCGAAGACTCCTGACCCCAGCCACACTTCGCAGAAGAACCACTCACCCTCTCCCTGCAAGGCCGGGGCGAGGGGACAAGGCGGTTGCCATGAAAGTTGTCTCGTCATTCGTTCTGCTGCTCACGGCCGTCACGGTCTTTGCGAGCGACTCGCCGCCGGTGGAGACGCATCAGGTGCTCTACCTCGCCGATGCGGGGGGCGTGGTGTCGCGGTTGTCGGTGGTGGTAGAGAGCGAGGGGCCGAAGCAGTGCCATGAGACGTTTGTGGACTCAGTGCTGGCGCAGAACGGATGGCCCGGCTTCGGGTTCGCAATCACGGGAAATGTGCCACTTCTATGAAGAACCGTTACTCGTCGAGTGTTGGAATTTGAAAAAAGGGCGGACGTTGGGCGGGCACAGCTGCGGTTGGCCTAGGAGCTTTTCCGACTTGTCTCCATAGCTTCAAGTCACGACGGACAGCATTTTCCGAGTGTAAGTGGGATGGTTGAAGACTCTAGATCAGTACGAGTTGCGCAAACAAATCCGCCGACTATGCCAGTTCAAACAGCATCAGCTCCGTGGGTTCAGCAGCAACAATCAATAGCAGTGGCTCATCGTTGACCGCTGCACCGTCGCTGGTTTCAAGCGAGATGCCGTTCAACATCACTCGACCTCGCAGAACTTGCAGCCAAGCGTGACGCTCCGGTGCCATCTCGTGTGAGATACTCTCGCCATGTGACAGCGTCGCCAGAAATACGCGAGCGTCTTGCTGGATGGTGAGCGAGCCATCAACGCCGTCAGGCGACGCGACCAAGCGGAAGCGATTGAGCCGCTCGGATTCCGCGAACGCTTTTTGTTCGTAACCGGGCTGCAAGCCAAGTTGGCGCGGAGTCAGCCAGATTTGATAGAGATGGACCGGCTCAGTCGCGGACGGATTGAATTCACTGTGACGAATCCCGGTCCCGGCCGACATCCGTTGGAATTCGCCCGGTCGCAAAGTCTCGCCGTTGCCCAAACTGTCTTTGTGCTGCAATGCGCCGCTCAGGACGTAGGTGACGATCTCCATGTCTCGGTGCCCGTGCATTCCGAAACCTTGGCCGGGAGAGACGCGGTCTTCGTTCATCACTCGCAGCGAACGAAAATTGTTGTGCGCCGGGTCGAAGTAGTCGCCAAACGAAAACGTGTGAAACGTGTCGAGCCAACCGTGATTGAAATGGCCTCG
>CAMAYU010000030.1 GCA_945862235.1 Schlesneria paludicola DSM 18645 | reverse complement strand
TGAGCGAACCCAATCGATCCCGCCCGTGTCCGACTTCCTGAAAAATGTGAGGCGAGGCAAAGTCCCCTCTTGCCATCTTCGACAGGTTGGGGAATGATCTCCCCGTGGGTCGCGGTGACGTACGCGACGGACTGGAAAGGTCGCGAAGTGGTGGGCACTGGCTGCCCGGCCGAAGCGAAAACTCTAGCACGAAAGGACGGTGACTTTTTGAATCCAGACAGTTGTAAATGCCAGCGAGGTGGCCAAGCCTGACGGTAGTCGACGGGCTGTCCAGATGGCGGCCACCAACTCGTGCGGACTCTCTAGTTCTGACGCGAGGGTTAAGTAACGCAGGCCCGGTGCTCTTCAATGAGTACCGGGCCTGCGGCATTCTTTGCGTGTCGAATGCGAGCCTCCACGCACCCTACTTGCTGACGAAGCGGTAGCCGGTCCCTCGCACCGAGAGGATGTAGCGTGGGCGGGCCGGATCGGGCTCGATGAGCTTCCGCAGACGGAGGACGAAGTTGTCGATGGTTCTCGTCGTGACATCGGTGTTTTGGTCCCAGACCGCCTCCAGAATCTGGTGCCTCGACAACACTTCGCCCTCGTGTTCGATGAAATACCTGAGCAGTTGTATCTCCTGGGTGGTCAGACTCTGTCGCTTGTCGCCGACGACGACCTCAAACGTTTGCGGGTCGAGGCGGAAGTCCTCGAAGACAAAGCTCGGTGGCGGAGCAGTCGAAGGCCCGGCGGGCTTCGTCGCCTGAAGCAACGCCTTGTGACGTTCAAGCAGATTGCGGACTCGGTTGAGTAGCTCGGGGAGCGCGAACGGCTTCGTCATGTACTGGTCGGTGCCGCAGTCGAAGGCGTGCATCTTGTCTTCGCTGAGCGTCCTTGCGCTGAGGACCAAAACCGGGACGAGCTTGTCCACGACTCGGATCGCCTTGCAGATTTCGTAGCCGCTCATGCCGGGCAGCATCAGGTCGAGAATGACCAGATCGACGGAGGGGACTGCCGAATGAAACAGCTTCAGCGCCGTTGGGCCGTCTCCCGCGAGCAGCACCTCGTACCCTTCCTGCTCGAAGTTGAACTTCAAGCCGAGAGCGAGAGCTTCTTCATCTTCCACGATCAGAATGCGCATGACGTGTTGTTCAACAATCCACCGAAATCAGAATGTGGGACGGGCATTCTTGCCCGTCTGTTTTTATTGAGCCACGACGGGCAAGAGTGCCCGTCCTACGATTTTCAAAACGTTCAACCCTCACCTTTGCGGCCCGGCAGGTCCACTTCAAATACGCTGCCGGAAAGTCCCGGGCGATCGTGAACGCTGACGCGCCCCTTCATCTGTCGGACGAGATTGCTGACGATGTACAGGCCGAGTCCCGTGCCCTTTTGCCGTCGTGTCAGTTCGCTCCCGGCGCGAAAGAACATGCCAAAGATACGCTTCCGCAATTCGGGAGGGACGCCGTCGCCGTTGTCCGCGATGCGCGTGATGACTCGCCCCCGATCAGACACGCGCACGTTGACCTCCACTTTGGCGGGGTCGCCCGCGTACTTGATCGCGTTGTCCATAAGATTGCGGAAGATGGTCTCGGTGAGTAGTGGCCTCGCGTAGAGCACGGCCGGTTGCATGTCGTAGCTGATCGTTTCCGCTTCGTCCCGCTTGTGGTGAGCACACGCCGCAGCACCGCACCGCCGCAGCATCGACTCAACGAGAATGTCTTCTGGGTCCGACTGCTCGCCAATCGCGTCGATACGTCCGACCTCCAAGAGCTGCGTGATGAGGTGATCCAGCCGTTCGAGTTCCTGGTCCATGACGCGATAAAACTTGGCCCGCTGCTCCTCGGAGACCGCTCGCATTTCGAGCGTCTCCAAGTACAGCTTGAGTGACGCGATCGGCGACTTCAGTTCGTGAGTCACACTATCGACGAAGTTCGCCTGCCGCTGGTTGAGCCGCACTTCCTTAATCATCAAGAACAAGTAGAACGACAGCCCGACCAAGATCAGCGCGAAGACCACGACCCCGACGATCAGTGCTCCCCAGCCAGCCGCCTGCGCCAGGATCACGATCCAGCAAATCAGCATCGTCACGTTGAGCGTCATCAAGACGACGCCCAGCGTGATCGGCAGACGCAAGGTCGAGCGAGAACGGAGCCAAGATGACACGGAACGATTTCCAACAACGAATTGGATCACACGGACAACGGCGTCAAGGTAGTCCTGCTGCTTCGTAACCGAAAGCCAGGGGGCGTTGTGATGAACGATGACGGTACGGGAATGGCAAAGCGGGTGGCTCGCAGTGGGGCGATCCCCTCTATTGAACTCTTCGTTGCGACGACCGTAGAATCCTGCCCGTGCAAATCGGCCGTGGCAGCTTTCGTCGCGGTCCCATGCCGACATTTCACACGGCTCATGACCTTCGTTGCAAGGGTTCGCAGCTCACGTCCGATTTCCAGTCGGGTTGCTCCCCACAAACATTGGATGCTACGTCTGACTTCTCTTGGGCCTAGGGCCGGAGAACCAACCCAACTCACACGATAGAGGAATCGCCTGATGCTCCCGGTCGAAAAACACAGTTTCCCGCCGATCTGGTTGGTCTTGGTTCTGCTGGCTCTCACCGCGTTCTCGTTTGCCAAGCCGGTCACCGTTCATGCTCAAGACGAACCGGAAGCGGCCGCGCCCGCCGCCGGAGCCGATGCGCCCGAAGAGACCAAGGCCGAGGGGCACAAGCCAAAGTCCACGCTGTGGTGGATCATCGAAACCTCGGGCTTGATCGGTGCGTTCCTGCTGCTGGTCTCGATCTACTTCGTCGGTCTGGTCGTTCAGCTCTTCATGGAGTTGCGAGCGCCGGTTGTGGCTCCGCCCGAAGTGATGGAAAAGTGTGAGGCATTACTCGCGAAACGCGACTTCAACGGGATCTATAAGGTCGCCAAGGACAGCGCGTGCGAGCTGGGGCAACTGATTGCGACCGGCATGACGGCACTCTCGTTCGGGTTCGATCATGCCCGCGAAGCCATCGACCGACAGTCGGAGGAAATTACGGTTGAGATGGAAAAGCGGATCAGCATGTTGGCCGTCATCGGGACGCTGGGACCACTAATCGGTTTGCTCGGTACGCTCAAAGGCATGATCGCAAGCTTCAGCGTCATCGCGTTGTCGGACACACAATTGAAGGCCAGCGAAGTGGCCGGCGGTATTTCTGAAGCACTGCTCCTGACGTTCGAGGGCGTCGGCCTCTCGGTGCCCGCCATCTACTTCTTCGCGGTGTTCAAGAACCGGGTTTCGAGTCTCAGTGTGCAGACGATGAACGCTGCTGACGACTTCATTTTTCGAGTCCACACGATGGCTCACAAGAAGGCTCCCACCGAACCGGCGGCGTGATTGGCTGCGAGTTGAAAGACGTAGAGTCGGCGGCTCGTGCTTGGCTTTGAAAAGCACAGCGTCACCTTGGAAAGCACAGGCGAGCCGCCCGTGCCACGACTGTTTCAGCTAGGCCACCGCGAGACGAGAGGAGGTTGGCATGTCCGAGATGAACTCCGAGAGAGCAGAGCCGAATCTGACTCCACTACTCGACTTGGTTTTTCAATTGATCACGTTTTTCATGTTAGTGATCAACTTCAAAGGGGCGTCGATGGACTTGTCCCTCAAGCTGCCCGTCTTGGGATCGGCCCGCCCGCTGGATCGGCAGGGAAAGCTGGAGCCATTGCTGCTCAACATTGATGCCGAGGGCGGGGTTCACTGCTTCGGCAAACTCGAAGAAATCGAGCCGCTCATTACGAAAGAGGCTCGGTTGTTGAAGCAGCAACTTAGCGTGATGGGGACTCCTGAAGGTGCCGAGTTTCCAGTGGGAATCGTGATTCGCGCCGACCGCGCCGTACCGTTTCACCAGCTCAATCATGTGATCGAAGTCTGTCAGAAACACGGGTATCGGCAATTCTCATTGAGCGCGATGACGCGACAGGAGACTCGTTAACATGCGTCGCAATCGCCGTCGTCGCCGTGATCAGGGATCTGTCGAGATGAATTTGGCCGCCATGCTCGACATGGCGTTCCAACTGTTGAGCTTTTTCATCCTGACGTTCCGCCCCGCTCCGGTCGAAGGACAGCTCTCGCTCAACCTACCGCCGCCGGTCCCTGTGACCAAAGTCGATCAACAACCCAAGGAAAATAACAGCGGAGAAGCCGGAGACTTGGTCGGCTTGGATACGTTGCATCTTCAAGTCATGGCCAATGATCGTGGTGGCGTGAGGCAAGTGATCCTCGAAGCCAGTCCCGTGGTGCAAGGCGAAATGAATGAAGCCAACATTCGTCGGCTCGACCGCGAACTCCAAGCGATCTTCGGCCGAAAGATGATTGCCTTCGACCGTATCCAGATCGCCGTCGAACGGCGAGTGCGCTATGGGGAATTGATGAAGGTTATTGATGTCTGCACTCGCCAAAAGACTCCCGACGGCCAGCAGATGCGCAAGGTCAGTTTCACGGAGTTGAGTACCGGTGGGGCGGAAGCTCCTTGATGCCGGGTTGACCGCACCTCAAGCAGTCTGTCGAAAACAGTTTTAGAACGGGCACTCCTGCCCGTCTGCATTTTCGAGGATGACGGGCAAGAGTGTCCGTCCTACGTTTGTTAGAAGGTCGCCCGTAGGAGAACTGACATGCGTCGCAGAGTCGCTCGCCCGTATGGGCATAGCATTTCAGTGACCCGGTTGGCGTCCCTTATTATGGCTTTGGCTGTGCTGTGGATGCTCTATGAGCGGATGAAAGATCCCGCAACGTGGCGCGTCCTTGCTGACGAAGAGCCTGTCGCCAAGCCTGTTGAAAAAACTCTCGTCGCGGAAAAAGAGACGATTGTCCCCGGTCCAAATCACAAGAATGATGAGGAACTGGTGGCCGCTCAGCGGAACTTTGAATTCATCATCGACAAAGCTCCGTTGAAGACTCGCGAGATGGACGCCTACTGGCGACTGATGGCGTGGAGTCGCACCGAACCCTTGGCGGACTTGGAGAAAGCCGCCAAGCGGGATGTGGCCTTCACCCAGCTTTGGGATCAGCCCGAGCGCTATCGCGGGCAGTCCATTCGACTCCGCCTCCATGTGCGCCGCGTGTTGGAGTACGACGCACCCGAAAACCCGCACGGTTTCACCAAGGTTTACGAAGCGTGGGGCTGGACGGACGAATCCAGCACGTTTCCCTACGTCATCGTATTGCCTGAGAAACCCAAGGGACTTCGCATCGGCGAGGAAGTCAGCAGCGAGGTGGTCTTCGTTGGCCACTTTCTCAAGATCATGAGCTACACCGACAAGCTCGGCAAAACGCGGGGAGCGCCGCTGCTGATCGGACGTTCTCGACTCGTAGCCACTCCACCCGCTCCGAATTCAAAGACTGATACCTCAGTCGTGTTGCTCGTGATCTTGATCTGCGGTGCCTCGCTCGTGGGATCGCTTGTCTGGATGAGACTGCGTCCTCGAAAGAGATCACTCCTGAAGTCGCTGCCGGGCGAACTCCCTGCCATCGGATCACTCGACAGCACGGCTGCCGGTGGTGTTTTTTCTCTACTCGACACCAAGCCAATGTCAGCCGAGATCGAGCAACCCGTTGGAGCAACGCCCCAAGCCTGAGTGATTCCTGTCAGCCGCGTAATCAGATGTGCCGATCGCCGGAAAGACTATTGCCCAGCGCTCGAATAGCCCGAGGTTAAGACTTCATAGGTAAAATCTGCTGTCCTTTTCGCTGAGGGACCGATGATTGTTGATGATTCATGCTGACAGCAAAGTCACATGGACGATTGAAGAGACTTTGTGGGTGAACTGGTGATGTGGCGAGCGTGATACTTTTCACACCAACCCGAAGCGTAAGCGAGGATGTGAGTGGCGTCGTTGCTTACGCTTCGGGTTAATGTCAGCTTCCGCCGCGTGGTGTTACTGTTCGACACCGAAACCACCGGTTCGTGGACAAGAAGTCGATCATGGAAAACGCTCCCGTCACCTCAGACCATCCGCAAGGTGAAATGCCACCGACGGCTGCTGTCTCGGGTTCCTCCGGTGCAGCGGTTCCCTCATGGCTCTCAGCGAGGCGATCGCGACCGACTGGGGCCAATGGTTCGCCGAATCGCAAATCGACACCCGCTCCAGCCGATTCTGCCGCAACTCAACAACGCTCCCCTTTGGCGACGGCCTCTTCGCCCGACAAAAGCTTGTCAGCAGTTACATCATGGCAAGCGTTCCAGCAGCTGTTACGAGGTCCCAAGCGCGCGGCCATTTACGGCGTTTGGGTCTCGCTCTCCATCCACGTCGCGCTGCTGTTGATCTTGGCGGTCTTCGCCATCGGTGGACAGGCAATCTTACCTGCCTCCAGCGTTCTGGTTGAGTTCGGCAATAGCGGTGGTGACACGATCATCGACCCGGAACTTGAAGCTTCGCTGGAGATGGACGGCGGTCATGAGGCCGCTGCGCCACAAGCGGAAGATCTCAATCAGCCGCCGTCGCTCGATGCGATCAACTTCAATCCCGGTGAAGCACTCGAAGGAATGGTGAACGGCACCGGTACGGGAGATGGTCGCGGGATTGGTGATGGAACCGGCAGCGGAACAGGAACCGGGATCAGTGTTCCCGCGATCAACGTCCCTTCGTTTGCTGTCTCGAAAGGGAGCTTTTCCGCATGGACCGAACCACGCGATCCCGAGCCGAACCGGCAGTACGTGATCGTCATCCAAGTCCGGCTACCGACGAACATCCGTGAGTATCGTGGCAGTGATCTGACAGGAAAGGTGGTCGGGACCGATGCCTACAAGCAGATCATCAAGTTCAGGACGACGGACAAGTTTCCCGTGAAGGAGGGAGCCGTCGAATTTCGGATCCCGGTCCCCGGCGGTTCCACGCGCGTCCGCGACACGATCCAAGTCGAATCGCGACTGCTGCGCGAGAAGCAAACTCTGAAGATCGAGTTCTGATCGCAGTGCCGGACGCGACTCGCTGGCCTTTCCAAGGCCCACGTCCTGTTTGGGGGTAGGTTGGGGCCAGTGGCGCATCGCCGCGCCGGTCCACCATGATTACTCGACGCTCCTCGATGGTGAGCCGGCGCTCGAAGCGAGCTGGTCCCACCCTACAGATTTCGCTGCCCCAACGAAGCAACTCGGGCCGCAGCAACTTGCTGATCGACAGACACCGCGCGAGGTACCATGATGTTCGCGACGGCTTCCGCTTCAGTTCCCGTGGCCATTCGGCCGGAGATCGTGCTTCCATGAAACCGATTCCTCGCGATGCCCCGCCATCTGAAAAGCGTGTCGCTCCACCAGCCGCTTCGCTTAACGAATTCTCACCGCGCGAACGCTGGTTCGTGCGCGGACTGATCGCGCTGGCGGTTACGGTCATCGCGGCCGGACTTTGGCAGACAGTTGGTCGCGATGCCATGTTGGCCGCGCGCCGTCTCCCGGTTTTTCGTCGCTTCGTGTCGCGGCCCAGCTCGAACATCGAAGTCGCGGCGAACCGACAGGAATCTCGAACGGCATCGCCCCACTCGCCTGCGATGCAGTCCGCGTCATCCGGCCTGACCGGGCTGCCCTCCACCTCGCGTTCCTTTGACGAACGTGTGGCGCTGAACACTGCCGTTCGGCCTGCGGCGAATGCTGCGGCTGTCGAGGATCAGGCGAAATCTCCGGCCGACTTGCCACTCGCGGTGAACGCAGCGGTTCCGGCTGACAAGACCATTCTACGGGACAAGCCCGCGATGCCCGACAAGCCGGGCACCGTCGATGCCGTCTCGGTCGATCTCCTGCAAGCGGCGGCTCAGTTGGTGAGCCTCGGCTGGCAGGACTTCGCCTATCCCGCGACGTGGTCCGCGTCGGAAACGTCGAAGCCTCGGATGCTCTACAACAGCCATCGCAACAGTCTCCTCAACGCGATCACACGTTCTAAGCCCTCCGCGCTGTCGTTGATTCAATTGAGGAAGGACTACGCGACCGCGCGAGAACAGTTCCACGATGATCCTCGGTTGGACTACGCCTTCGGTCTCGCACTCTGGCATCACGGCGAACGCTCCGAGGCGCTCGAACTCTTCCAAACGGCGGCGCGGCTGGAGGGAACACCGTTCCTTCCCGCAGCTCTCGCCGTCGGTTGGGGACGCCTGCTGAATGGTGAAGAGCGGCGAGGACTCGATCAGTTGTCACACGTCGCCAAACTGATCGGCAATTCCTCGGATCCGGCCTCGAACAAAAGCACACCCCTCGCCCCGGCTTTGCGGGGAGAGGGGCCGGGGGTGACGGGTTCTTCGATCGGCACCAAGCCCGCGTACCCCACCGAACCGCAGCGCGAGTACGCCGCCCTGTGTCTCGGTCGAGCCTTCGGTTTTCTGACCGGTCCCGGCCGGACATCGGAGCTGGGCGAGGCCGCAGACTTAACCGCCCGCAACGTGCGAGACCACCTGCCAACCAGCTTGCTCAGCGAATTTGAGCTGGGCTTTGCTCAAGTCGGTCAGCGCCAGTCGGACCTCTTGCAGTTCGCGTCGCTCCCCCAGAACGCCCTCGCCACCGAGCACCGCCAGCAAAGCGACGAGTTGCAGACGCGCATCGACACCCTGCGCGAAGAGATGCAACTGGCACGTGATGAGCTGGCACGAGACCACCTGTCGTACCTGACCACCGTCACCAAGTACGTGACCGACACGCTGAAAGCCCGTGCCGAGTCCTCGAAGCTGAACCCGTTGGCTCAAAAGCTGAAGGCTTCCATCATGCAGCTCTATCAGCCTCAGCCGCATGTCGTCATGCGATCGCCCTCGGGAGAACTGGTCCCGGTCAGTTCCAGCACCACGACATCAACCGGTTCGAGAACGGGTCGCACAACGTCGCTCGGATCGAGTTCCTCATCGTCGCGAAGTTCCTCGCGCAACGGCCAGAACTCGCGCGGCAACATCAACAGCTGTCCGCAGATTTTCCTGATGCCCGAGACCACCGAAGAACGAGCAGCTCGAATGGCCAAGCTGGAAAAAGCTCGTACCGAACTGAAGCGGATTCAAACCGAATTGGCCACTCTGCGCGAACGGCACAAAACACTGCTCGACCAAAAACACCAAGCCGAAGCCGACCAAAAAACCGAGACCAAAGAACAGCAACAAGCTCAAGCCGACCGCCGCCGCGAACAACGCGATCTGGAGCGGAAGCTGAAGGAACTCAACACGGCCCTCCGCCAAATGCAAAGCCTGCACAACTCGCTCGACACCGTCGCCGCCTACGTCCCGTGGACCACCCCCGTCGAAGGCGAAGCCCTCCGCCAAGCCCTCGCCAGAAAATCCGATCCCGCAACCAACTCATCAGCCATAAAGTGATCGCGGTAGAGTGCGCGAAGTCTTTGAAACACACCGTCGGTAAAGTTATGAGGGGCAATGTTTGCGTGACCGACAAAAGTTTCTCACTGGCCCAGCCAGCCCAATGCGATAGGAACATCGATGTGTTCCTCAGGACGTGCGATCCGGATTATCGCGCATGCGCTATTTCGGCTCTCCGCTATTCGTGTTGGACCGCAGCCATCAGCCGTTTGGCGCTCGCTACGTGGCTGACGCTGCCCGCGTCAGAGAGATGTCGGCAGTGTTAGAGGGACGTTGGCAGCGTCCGCCTCGCCGGGTGGCCGTGATGGCCACGGCTCGCCAAGAACACATTCCGCTCGTGTCTGTGCGCGAGCTGTGTGGTCTCACAAATCGACGAACGGCGGTTCACGTTTTCACGACGCGGCGGCCAGCTCGTGCAGAGTGTTGGGAGCGAGTGGCACGAATGCCAACTGAGCTGCCGGGTCAAGAACGCCCGCTTCCAGAAGTTCTTCGTCTCGACGACGCATTTCGTCGAGGACGATGGGATGCCAAGAGCGTGAGCGACTTTCGAGGTGGACATAGTGGCCTCGCGCCCATTGACGCAGACGCAACTCGCGAATCAGGTCGATGTTGGTCGAAACGGTGACAGACATACGGGGCCTCGCGGGGCAAGTTGGGGCGTGATTGAAACCCGAGTTGTGGGCGTCTGATGCGAGGAAGCGAGGAAGCGAGTTGTTTGCGCAGCGCGCTTCCTCGCTTACGCTTCGGGTTGGTGTGGTCGGGCGATGCTGGGGAGATTCATCGTCGAGGCGCGACGGATCCGAGCAATCATTTCGATTGCGTGAAGTCTCCGGTCCATAAACTGCCGCGACGTGCGCGGTCCGGGTGATCGCAGGGATCGTGCGGAATCGTCGCGGTGAGTCACAACGATCGAACATACCTGTTCCGCAGGGCTTGCCATGCGGTGACGACGGGCTTGGCTTGGCGCTCGAACCGTTCGGCCGAGGCGGGCTGAAGCCAGGTGAACGAGATCACGACCAGCAACGCGGCGGCACCCAACAGCTTGGCTCGCAAGAGGCCGTTGTCGGCCAGCAGCGCGATCCACGGCCGATACCACGCGAAAGGTTGGACCGGCTGAACGTGAGGCGTTGCCACTCCGCGTGACTCCAGCTTCAGGCTCGCCGTGACGGGAATGATCTCCTCATCGGGGCGCACGGCATCAAACTCAATCCGTGTCAGTTCCGTGGCGAAGTCCGGATCATCCTGAATGGCTCGCACAACTTGCTCGAGCTGCTCGTTCTGGCGCTCCATCGCAACCAGTTCGATTTGGTTGACGGCGTAGAGGTCTCGCAACCGCAACGATTCAGCAAGTTTCGTGGCGAGTGCGACGGACGCGAACAGACTGGCGGCCAGCAACAGGCAACTCCAGAACACCAACGACACCGCCATCCCCGACACCGTTTCGGTTGTGGCATGAGGATCGGAGGTATTGGGGTTGGCCATGCGGAATCTGATTCGATGAGAGCTGAACCGCTTTACATTGCGCGAGTCGTCACAAGCCCGACGCGCGAGCGAGGGCCTCACTTTTTACGACGGTTTGCCCTCGCTTGCGCGTCGGGCTTGTTGAACAACTCTGCGCTCGCGGTCTCGTCGCTTCATCGAGCATTTTCGGCTCGTACTTGAGACTCAACTTTAGTGCCGCTTCGCATTGTTACCGTGAGCAGAAGCCGCACACATGGTGCAACCGAACGGTGATGAGGTCTGTCCCTACGCCGAGGCCGTCTCCCAGCCATCTTGACCCCCCTCATCGTCACACCTATACCTCGCGCCCGCGCACCCCTCTCCGTACGGTGAGCCGGAATTGAAGCAACCTTCGCTTCGCACAACTCCCTTCCGCGGCTTGGAGCCACATCGTGATTCGGCTGCATGAACCTCACCGCAACGATGTCTTGGGTACGTCTTCACGACGATGGCCGTTTCCGGAACTCCAGCGATTGCTGAAGGCGGAGTTTGTGACCCGTCGTGAGGTTGGAATTCGGCGAGTTCTCGTGGCCGGGGACGCAGGTCGCGAACTGACGACGTGGTGGATGACACTCGGGCTGGAGGTCGTTTCATTCGAGGAGACGGTTTGTGAACCGAGTACGCCCCTCCAAAGCGATCCCGGATTTGAGCTGGTCTTCGCTGTGGATCCCAATTCGCCTCAAAGCAACCTGCTCGACAGCAGTTCACGTGCGCGGACGGCACGCCTGCTTTCCCAACTGCGACCGTCGGGGCAACTGCTCGTGCTGAGTCTCCGCGAGCCGAGACCGTCACACTCATTGTCACTCGTGACGGATTCCGATGCGGCGAGCGAACGGTCATCCCCTGATGGTCACGACGTGGCGTGTTGGGTTCGTCATCTGGCCTGTTTTCCCGGCAAGCTTCAGACGATGCGAGTCCCCCCGGCTCTGCCCAGCCGATCTGTCTGGCGTTGGATGTTTGGAGCAAGTGTTCCGTCCAATGACTGCAACCGCGATCAACTCTCCTCGTCAATCGTGTCGTTGCGAATCCCGGTTGAGCCAGTGACCGCCGCCGCTTGGCAGGATCACGTTCAACGCGGACTGCTGACGGGATCGGCCTGTTGTGAGTTGGCTCAGCCAACGGCCTCACACCAACGTCGAGCGGCGTAGCGGCCGAGCCGGCTGGAGTGGAGCCGGTCTCAAGACATCGGCGCACGGAGTCTCGACACGGCGTGGCGAGCCACTATGCTCGGGTCCGTTCTGTCGAGTTCACGATTCCGGTACGTGCTGAAGTGGAACTCGATTCGAAATGATCTCCAGCACGAATGTCTGCTGGTCCGCTTTCGCAAGGACACTTGATGCCCGAACTCACGCACTTTGACGAACACGGTTCCGCGCGGATGGTCGATGTCGGCGCGAAGGAGATCACCGCGCGGATGGCGCGTGCCGAGAGCTTCGTCACGATGCAGCCGGAGACATTAAGGCTGATTCTCGACAAGCGCGTCGCCAAGGGAGATGTCTTCGAGGTGGCGCGGTTGGCCGGGATCATGGCGACCAAACGGACGGCCGATTTGATTCCGCTCTGTCACCCGCTCGGCATTGATGCGGTGGACGTGGCGTTGTCCGCCGTGAATGAGACCACCGTGCGCATCGAAGCGACCGTCCGAATTCACGGGCGGACCGGCATCGAGATGGAAGCCCTCACCGCCGTCTCGATCGCCGCGCTGACAATCTATGACATGTGCAAAGCCATCGATCGCGGAATGACGCTCGGCCCGACGAGGTTGCTCGAAAAATTAGGTGGCAAGAGCGGGCACTACCAAGCGAGCGTTTCGCGAAGTTCATCCGAGCGGGGGACGTGAGTCCCCTGGCTGCGGCTGATTCGACAACGCGACACACACTCGAAGAACCGGGGGACTCACGTCCCCCGCTCGGAATGAGTGGCCAATGAGTAAGAGCGGCTGACGCCGAAGAACAGACGAGGGCTGACGCCCGAAGAGAGAAAGTCCCCGATGCCATTCAAACAATTCGACCGCAGCAAGCTGATCGTCCTTCCTCTGGCGGACCGCATTCACGACTTGCAGCGAGACAAGATTCGGATCGCACTGAGTGGCCCGCGCATTCCGTTCGAGCATCCCGCCTTGCCGGTCCTCGCTGAGCGAATCGTTGCGGCGAAGGAGACCGGTCGCGCGGTGATGTTCATCTGTGGCGGGCACGTTCTGCGAGCGGGCAACTCGGCGCTCCTCATCGACTTGATGGAGCGTGGTCTGCTCACGCATCTTGCTCTGAACGGAGCGGGTGCGATTCACGATTTTGAGTTGGCGATGATCGGCCAGACGTGCGAGAGCGTCGCGAAGTATGTCAGCGAGGGGCAATTCGGCTTGTGGAAAGAGACCGGGCGACTGAACGACGCGGCGGTGATCGCTCAGCGCGACGGCATCGGGTTCGGCGAGGCACTCGGGCGGATGATTGTGGAAGAGAAGTTTCCTTACGCCGACACGAGCGTCCTAGCTGCGGGCTATCGGTTGGGAGTCCCCGTCACGATTCATGTCGCCATCGGACAAGACATCATTCACGAGCATCCCAACTGCGATGGTGCCGCAACCGGAGCCGCTTCGTACACCGACTTTCTCATTTTCACTGAGACCGTCACGAAGCTCGAAGGGGGCGTGATGCTAAACATCGGCTCGGCCGTCATGGGACCGGAGGTCTATCTCAAAGCGTTGTCGATGGCCCGCAATGTCGCTCACCAAGAAGGCCGCTTCATCCGCCACTTCACGACAGCCGTCTTCGACCTGCCCCATCTCGGCGATGACCTTTCAACGGAAGCTCCCAAGCACGACCCGCGCTATTACTTCCGCCCCTTCAAAACAATCCTCGTCCGCACCGTCGCCGACGGCGGCCAAAGCTTCTACGTCCAAGGCGACCACAAGGCAGCGATGCCAGCGCTCTACGACGCGATCGGCAAGCGGGAGACGGAAGTCAGGGGACAGGAGTCGGGAAGCGGCGGTCAGAAGGCGGAATGAGGCGATGCGCCGTTCGTTTTGGCGGGAGGCGATCAGAGGGACTCGTCCGGCTACAATCGCTCGCGACTTGGTCATTCGTTCGTGGGAGGTGAAACTGCTTGTATCGTCTCCCGAAACCACATGAATTGTGATTCGAGGTTCCGGGAAGGTACTACTCAACGTACGGACTTGAAGTTTGGAAGACTCGATGGAACTCAGCCGCCTCAACGAATTGCTCGAACAGTTTCCGCGTCGTCGTGTCGCGGTGCTGGGAGATTTTTTTCTCGACAAGTATCTGGAGGTCGATCGAGGGCTGGATGAGCCAAGTGTCGAGACCGGTTTGGTTGCGTATCAGGTCGTGCGAGTCAGGCGTGCGCCCGGAGCGGCGGGGACGGTGGTGAACAACCTCGCGGCGCTGGGGGCCGGTGAACTGCATGCCATCGGTGCGGTGGGCGATGACGGCGAGGCGTTCGATCTCTGTCAGGGCTTGAACCGGATCGGCTGTTCGACGGGCGGGCTGCTGCGATGTCCGGAGTTGCTCACGCCGACGTATCTCAAGCCGTGCGATGCGAGCGTCGTCGGCTTGGCGGGAGAACATTCTCGCTACGACACGAAGAACCGCACACCGACTCCACGCGACATCGTGGATCGCGTCGCCACTGAACTCGAACGAGTCCTGCCGCGCGTCGATGCGCTGCTCGTGATGGATCAGGTCGAGATGCCCGACTGCGGGGTGGTCACATCGTTGTTGAGGGACCGGCTGAGCGAGTTGGCTCAGCGGTTTCCCGACGTGCTGTTCTGGGCCGACAGTCGCCGACACATCCGCCTGTTTCGCAACGTCACGATCAAGGCCAATCAGTTTGAAGCCGTTCACCGTTTGAACCCGGCCGTCGGTGAAGAGGTCTCGCACGACGAGTTGCAGCGCCTCGTCCCCGAGCTGCGCAGTGAGATGGGAGCGCCGGTCTTCGTAACGTGCGGCGAACGCGGCATCTTGGTGAGCGACCCGGCGGTAACGTTGGTGCCGACACTAAAGGCAACGGGTCCCATCGACCCGACCGGCGCGGGCGACAGCGTTTCGGCGGGGGCGGTCCTGTCTTTGACCAGCGGCGCGACACCGGCCGAAGCGGCGCTGATCGGGAACCTTGTCGCCTCGATCACGATCAAACAGCTCGGAACAACCGGTTCCGCGACGCCCGACCAAGTTCGTGCGGCACTGACAGCATGGAACCGTAAACAACACCAACCCGAAGCGTGAGCGAGGATTGTTCCAAGTCAGGCCAAAGTCGCCATCATCGCTCCGCGTGATGAGCCTTTCGCAATTCGACGCCTGATCCCACAAGGCTCATCACGCGGAGCGATGATGGCGACTCTCAGACAACCCAGACGCCCTTGCTGACGCTGCGGGTTACTTTTCGATTTACCAAAGTCGCCAAAGGGACTGACATGACGAACGTCTTGCTGCTTGGAGCTGGAACGATTGGGCGGATGATCGCGACGCTGCTCGTTCAGACGGGAGACTACGCCGTGCGCGTGGCCGACTCGGATGCAGAGTCGTTGCGGCGGCTCAAGGCGAAAGTGAATGTTGAGACCGTCGTCATCGATGCCGCTTGCGAGGATCAGTTGTTGGCGGCGATGAACGGTCAGACGGTCGTGATCTCGGCGCTGACCTTCAGTCTGAATCCGGGGGTCGCGCGTGCGGCACTGGCGGCAGGAGCGAGTTACTTCGATCTGACAGAAGATGTTGAGACGACGATCGCCGTGCGTGCGGTCTCGGCCGCCGCAAAGCCCGGTCAAATTTTCATGCCTCAATGCGGGCTGGCTCCCGGTTTTGTCGGGATCGCCGCGCACCATCTGGCTCAGAAATTCGACTCGCTCGATTCGTTGCTGCTCCGCGTCGGCGCGTTGCCCGAGTTCCCAACGAACTCGCTGAAGTACAACCTCACGTGGTCCACCGACGGCCTCATCAACGAGTACTGCAACCCGTGCGATGTCATTCATCAGGGGAAGCGGCAAGAGGTCTGGCCGCTCGAAGGCTTCGAGCATCTGTCGATCGACGGCGTCGAGTACGAAGCGTTCTCGACATCGGGTGGACTCGGCACGCTATGCGAAACGTTTGACGGCCGTGTGCGGGAACTGAACTACAAGACGATCCGCTACATGGGGCACCGCGAGCGGATGCTCTTCCTGCTCGATGAACTCCGGCTGCGAGATCGCCGCCCGCTGCTGAAAGAGATTCTGGAAAACGCCGTCCCGCGGACGTTACAGGATGTGGTCGTCATCTTCTGCACGGCGACCGGTCAGCGCGACGGCCAGATGATCCAGCTTTGGGATGCTCGCAAGGTCTATCACCAAAAGCATGGCGATGAAGTTTGGAGTGCCATCCAAATCACGACGGCTGCCGCGATGTGTGCCTCGGTGGACATGCACCTCCACGGGCAACTTCCCTCGACCGGCTTCGTGCGCCAGGAGCAGGTCGATTTCGACACGTTCCTCGCCAATCGCTTCGGCCAGCATTACGTCGGCCCGGCAGCTCAGACGAACATGTCGTCGTGAGCGAATGGCGGGCTGTAGGACGGGCACTCTTGCCGGTCTTTACAGCGAGAGCACGAGCAAGCCGGCGGCTTACACTACGTTTTTCAACGGCATGGACGGGCAAGAGTGCCCGTCCTACCTCACCCGGCGGTTTGCTCGTCGTAGATGCGGGCGATGTCATCGACCGTTACGGTGATCTCGCGCGTGAAGCCGGTGTGCGAGCGGAAGTAGCTGACCTTGGTCGCCTTTTCCGGAGACCGATGGACCAGCCGCGCCATGACGGCTTTGTCTGCATCACTCAGCTTGCCGACGGACGGATCCCAGTTCGTGAGCGACTCCATGACGAGGGAATCAACGCGAGCATCGTACTTGTTGTAGTCGGCCATCGGTGCGGTGAGTCTGTTGAGGAAGGGGTTGCTGCGGCCGAGGACTGAATCGGTCGCGAAAGTGATGCGGATAATAGCCACGCTTCTGACAACAGGCAAAGCAAGGGCGTTCACCGACGAGCGACTTGAAAGTCTCAGGCGATTTAGGAAGTCTGGTCGAATCTTCGGCCGAGAAAAACTACGCTTCCCATTGAAACTCACCCCATCGGGCTTGTCCCGATGGAATCCGGTTTTTGCACTACTCGAGGAGGACCGGTCGAGGAGGACCGGATTTTGAATTTGAATTAAAACGAGTAGTACAAAAACCTGAAGACCACCCCGGCAAGCGGGGTGGGGTTTCAAGACAGAGCCTAGGCTTTCGCTGCGAGACGCTCCTGAAGCACCACCCGCAGCGTGAGCGTTCCGGGAGTCGCACGAGGAAGTCTACTTTCATTTCACTCGAGCACTCACTCGCGATTCGTGTTCACGTCAGGAAGGGTCTTCAACATGTCGGTTCGTCATGCGTGGTCGGTCTGGTCGCTGAGTGGAATCGTGGCATTGGCCATAGGACTGGGGTGGTCTCTGACCGAGTTCAGCCCCGCTCCGGTGATGGCTCAGGGGAACAAGAACTCCAAGGCGAAGAAGAAGCCCGAGCCTCCTGTTGCCGTCCCCGAGCGCAAGGTCAAGATGGCTCTCGTCGATAGCGGCTCACGCACGAAGGTCTTGGCTTCGGCGGCGAAGATCGACTCACTGATCGAAGCCAACTACGCCAAGTACAAGGTCACGCCGAACCCGGCCGCGTCCGACGAACAGTTCATTCGGCGCATCTACTTGGACATCTCGGGCACGATCCCGACGCTCAAGCAAGTGCGGGCCTTCGCGGGAAACAGCGATCCCGAGAAGCGGTCCAAGGTCATCGACCTGCTCCTCAGCCAAGCCGGTTACGCCAGCAACTTCTACAACTACTGGGCCGATATCCTGCGGCTCAAAGACGGGCAACTCAGCAACAACGTCCCCGGCCGTCCATACTGCGAGTGGGTCAAGGAGACGCTGGAAGAGAACAAGCCCTACGACAAGTTCGTCTATGAGATGCTCACCGCTGAGGGCAAGGTCTACGACAACCCGGCTTCTGGCTACTTACTGCGTGACTCGGGGATGCCGCTCGACTCGATGAACAACACGGTGCGCATCTTCCTCGGCACGCAGATCGGTTGTGCGCAGTGTCACGATCATCCGTTCGATCGTTGGACTCAGAAGGAGTTCTACGAGATGGCGGCGTTCACGTTCGGGACTTCGACGCGACGTGGTGCCGGTGACAAGATGTTTGGCGGCGGCAACGTCATCAACAAGTTGCGCGATGACATGAAGAAGGTGGACGAGAAGTTCGACGGCGGCGGCAAGTACAACAAATTCCTTCAAGGGAATCTCGCCGAGGTCTACGACAACAACGCCAAGCTCACGCTGCCGCACGACTATCAGTACGACAACGGCAAGCCCAAGCAGGTCGTTGCCCCGAAGACCCTGTTCGGTCCACCGGCCGCAGTGAAACCGGGCGAGTCTCCCCGCGTGACGTTTGCCAAATGGCTGACCTCCCCCGAGAACCCGCGCTTCGCCAAGTCGATCGCCAACCGCCTCTGGAAGAAGTCGTTCGGTGTCGGGTTGATCGAGCCAATCGACGACATCAAGGACGACAGCCAGCCCGAGAACCCCGAACTCCTCAATCATCTCACCGCCGAAATGGTTCGTGTGAAGTTCGATCTGAAGGAGT
Organism: Schlesneria paludicola DSM 18645; assembly: GCA_945862235.1. GTDB lineage: Bacteria > Planctomycetota > Planctomycetia > Planctomycetales > Planctomycetaceae > Schlesneria > Schlesneria paludicola_A. The sequence continues at coordinate 22,343 of CAMAYU010000030.1, read as the reverse complement.
ACCTGCGGATCGTCTGCAACACGAAGGCTTATCAGCGTGAAGCGACTCATGCGGAAGTCTCACTTGCCGAGCCATATCACTTCCCCGGCCCAGTCCTACGCCGCATGACGGCCGAACAAGTCTGGGACAGCTTCATCACGCTGGCGGTCGTCAAACCGGACGACTACCAACTGGAACCGGCTCGCGTGGAAGCGAAGCTGCTGGACCTCGACCTCAAGACCGCGACCGCCGAAGAGATCTACAAACGCGATCAAGAACTGCGTGGCGGCGATCTCAAAAAATCGCGCGAGGCCCGCAAGAAGGACCACGTCTACAAAGGACTGCTGTTGGTCCGAGCCTCTGAACTCGAAACGCCCCTGCCGCCCGGTCACTTCCTCAGGCAGTTCGGCCAGTCTGACCGCGAGGCGATTGAGGTCTCGTCTGAAGATGGCTCGGTCCCGCAAGTCCTGCAAATGTTCAATGGCCCGATCACGCACATGCTGCTCGAACCGGGAGCCCAGATGGTCAAGAATGTTCTCGCCGAGAAGGCTCCAGAAACGCGGATCGATGTCATCTTCCAAAGCATCCTCGCCCGCAAAGCCATCCCCGAAGAACGACAGGCCGCACTCGCCGAGATCAAAGCTCACGGCGACGCGGGCTACGGCAACGTCATCTGGGCGCTGGTCAACACACGCGAGTTCCTGTTCGTGCAGTGAGTAAAAACGAAACTAAGACAAGGAACGCTGATCGACACGGATGAAAAAGAATTCGCGAAGATCAGCGGCGATCCGTGTTCCCATTTCTTTCCTCATTTCTTCCTTCAAGGATGTGCCCATGCTTTCCGATTTGAAGTCTCTCGATGTCGCGTCGCGACGCAGTTTTCTTGAATACGCCGCCAAGTCGATGTTGGGGGTGACGATCGTTCCCGGCCTGATGAACCTGCGTGGCGCGATGACCTTCGCGGCGGACGACGCGGCCAAGTCGAAGGACACCAAACCTGCGAAGAAGCCGGCAGCGGTTGTCGCCAGAACGGCCTCCGCCAAGCATGTGATCTTCCTCTACATGAACGGCGCGATGACGCATCTCGACACGTTCGATCTCAAGCCAGGGCGTGAGACTCAGGGCGAGACGAAGGGGATCAACACCAATGTCAGCGGCATGATGTTCGGCGAGCGGCTGCCTGAATTGGCGAAGCTCGCCAACCACTTGGCCGTCATCCGCTCGATGCACACCGAAACGGGCGATCACGAGGGTGGCCGCTACCTTTTGAGGACGAGTTACAAAGAGATCGCCTCGATCCGACATCCGGGGATGGGCGCGTGGGCACTCAAAGTGTTGGGCCGCCAAAACCGAACGCTGCCCGACAACGTGTTGGTCGGGGGCGAAGCTCGTCATCCCGGAGCGGGTTTCCTCGAACCGGCCTTCACTCCCGTTCCAGTCGGTGATCCGAATGCCGGCCTGCAAAACACGACGACGCCCAAGTACGTCACGGGCGAGTCTTTTGAAAAGCGGATGCAGCTCATCGACAAGTTCGATTCGGGCTTCCGCAAGAAGTTCCCGCAGAAGCAGGTCGAAGCCTACGGTGAGTTCTACCGCCAAGCCGACCAGCTCATGCACAGTGACGAACTGAAAGCCTTCGATCTCGGTCAGGAGAAGGCAGAGGTCCGCGACAAGTACGGTCGTGATCAGTTCGGACAGGGCTGTCTGCTCGCGCGACGCCTCGTCGAACACAACGTGCGCTATGTCGAAGTGAGTCTCGGCAGTTGGGACATGCACACGAACATCTACGATCAGAACGGCCTGCCAAATCGCGCGGCGACTCTCGACCGAGCCGCCTCAGTGTTGATCGCCGATCTGGCCGCGAAGGGGTTGCTGTCGAAGACGCTCGTGGTGCTGGGGACCGAATTTGGACGGACCCCCAAGATCAACCAGAACGCCGGACGAGACCATCATCCCGGAGCCTACTCGGGCTTTATGGCGGGTGGCGGGATCAAGGGAGGCCGGTTCTACGGCACGTCCGACAAGGATGGCCACAGCGTCGATCAAGACGGCGTCACTCCCGCTGACTTCAACGCCACGATCGGCCACGCCCTCGGTCTGCCACTCGAGCAAGAGTTCTTCTCGCCCTCAGGCCGCCCGTTCAAGGTGGCTCACGACGGCAAGGTGCTGACGAAGCTGTTCGGATGACTTTAGCCGTAGCCACTCCAACCCGCCGCATGAGCAAGGAGCGGGCTTCGATCGACTTCGCCCTCGTTCACACTTTGGGTGGGTGTGAGTGACCAGACGACACATTTCCCCTCGATCAAAGAACAAAGCGAGCCGCCAAGTGCCCATCGGGCTTTGGCGGCTCGCTGTTCGTTACCGATTCCGTAGGGAAGGCCCAATCACGGAGAGTTGGCAGCATCGTTGGCCTTGTCGATGGCGACAATGCCGACCACCAGAGCGGTGACAGCAAGGGCGGCTACACCTGCGAGCAGCAGACCTCCACCGCCACAATCACAGCAACCGCTTTGACCGCGGACGCCATTCTGACCCATGACCAAGAGAGCCTGCTCCCTAGATGCTGGAGGAGCGGTCTTCTCAGACCAAGTGCGATACGTACCTTCGGTCGTTCCCGAAACAACCGTGTAGACGCCACCCTTCATGTTCTTCGCGACAAATGATCCCTGCTTATCGGTCACTGTGCGGGTGACCTCCGTCTTACCTTGCTTGACGACGACTTCCGCACCTTCGACCGCGGCACCGGTGTGATCGACAACGCGACCACTAAAGCCGCCGCCTTGCGTCAATTCGATGTCAAAAATAGTGTTGGCGGCAACCGTCTTAACGGCGGTCTTCTGGCCAGCGGCCATCGCGGGCAGTTGTGGGCAGACCACGCCTACCGCAGCCAAAGCCACCATCGCTCCCTGAACAAACTTCATTAACTTCATGTTCCGTAGTCTCCTATAAATTAAATTCGACCCGTCCGCGCTTTCCGTTCCCTTTTGGCCTCGTACCCCCAGGCAACGACGCCACTGGAGCCGGACCGAACCTGCAGCATGACGGGGAGAACTCAGTCCCACACCCATCGCCGCACGGTCTCTATTTTCGGCTCGCCATGATGGCAGACTTCAAATGGATCGCCGGGAACCGTCCAAGACATTCCCAGATCACCAAAACGAAAATGTCATGCGGCAGAAGTCGCCGTTACCGACGGGTTCGTACTGCGAACGATGCTTAATTTGCCGCGATCCACGAGGAATGACTTGGCGCAGAACAGAGCACTCTGCGGGTTATGGCGAATGGGCGGGGCGTTCGTCCAATTTGACATTCGCTCAGTGACCGGCAAGGCGCTAGCCACCGGTTCTTTGCTTGGAAACACAACTCCATTTACCGGCGGCTAGCGCCGTGCCGCTCAAAGAAAGTGCCATGCCGCTCACGGGACACCCTTTTCAACAAGAAGGGCGGAGAGCCGAAAGAAATGGACCGAGGGCAAGAAACCGGCGGTCGTTCGGCTCAGTCGCAGGTTGGGAATCCAGCAGGGCTGCACGATCACGGAGCCGGGGCACAACATGGCCCAAGATTTTGGGCCACGGACACGCGAAGCGGTCAATCTTTGGCGATCGATTTGCCGATCCGGCCTTTGACCTTGAACGTGACCGGTTGTTCACGCCCGGCAATCGTCACGAAGAACTCTTCTTCAAACGGTCCTGGTTCATCAGGCGGAACGAACGTCAGTGGCAGGCTGTGAACGGTCCTCGTCTCTGTGGGAGTGAGGACTTTGAAGGACTCGTTGCTCTTCGTCCGTTCGATCTTGTCGATTTTGAACGGCCTCTTGTTGCTGCGAATGATGACGTTCAACTTCTTAGCGACGCCGACATCTGCCTGCACGAACGGCGGCTCGGTCACGACGACATCCGCTTCGATCTTGGCTTCCACTTGGACGGGAATCTGCGGGTTGTTGATATCGTCCGTCACAAGCGTGATCTGATCTCTTAAGTTACTGGCGGGAGCCGTCGGCTTCAGTGTCACGATCAATTCGTAATTCACGTTACTCACCGACCCACTACCGCGACTCTTCTCAACAATCTGAGCAACGAGATTGGGATTACCCGTCTTGGCTTCGGTGATTTTCCAATCGGAACGACCCGCGTAGTTGATGGCCACGCGTTTCTCGGCACCTGCTCCCAGATCAACGGCTCCGAAGTTGACCTCACCAGGGATCAGTACGATGTCCTTACGAATGAGGGCATGTACCGGAAATTCGATCGCCTTGAATGAGCCTCGCGTTGGCTCCGACAGGGACAGCGTGGCTTTGGAGTCTCGCGTGCCGTCGTAACGAACGGTATCCAGTCGCAAGGTCAGCGTGACGGTAGTGCCACTCTTGATGATCACTGGAAATGTCTTTTCATCCCAACTGACGCAACCGCATCCGGTCGTGGCGTTGGAGATGTGAATGTCTTCCTTGTAAATGTTTTTGACGTGGAGCTGCAGCGGTGAGTTGGCCCCTTTGGCCACGCTGCCGAACTTGAAATCCGTCCGATCGAGCATCTTCTCGGCCCACAGTGGGTCTTGCTGAGCAGATGCGGACGACGCCACCAGCATGAGGAGACACACGACACCCAGCGGGCGGATTGTGGGTGAAACTACCATCGTTCTTCTCGCTCCTCGCACACGGCTCGAAATCGAATCCGAGCATTCCATCTGCCACCGACTTCAGTCGCAGACAGCAGTCCATTTTGTAACGCCACAGGCATCCCAACAGGATGCCCTGCCGCCACAACACTTCACGCGATGAAGCCGCTCTCCTGCTTTGGAAACACGCCACATTGCACGGGCGGACATTATGACGCGACGGATTTCAAGTCAACGCGGGACAGGCATTGCGACGTTACTGACACCATTGCACTTCGGCAATTTCTGCCGCCGATTGCCCTCTGCGTCACCATTGTTCATCATGCGCCGGTCGCTCGACGGATCAGAAGTCTATTGAAACCCCCGTAGCGCAGGCGGCTCGCCTGTGTTCTCCAACCAGAAATATGCGCAGGCGAGCCGCCTGCTCTACGTTCTTTAACGGGCTGTTCGCCCTTTCATGGGAGTCCCTTCATGAACTCATTGCTCTCTCGCTCATTGCTGTTGTTTTCATGGCTGGCTTGGGGAGCCGTCGCGACTCCGGCTTGGGCTGACATCAAGCTCGCCAAGGTGTTTTCCGATCACATGGTTTTGCAACGCGGTGTACCTGTTCCTGTCTGGGGCTGGGGCGAGGCGGGGGAATCGGTCTCGGTGACGCTAGGTGGCCAGACGCGATCCGCGATGACAAATTCGGTCGGTCGTTGGCGGGTCACGTTCGACAAGCTCGGCCTCAGCGACGATTCACTCAATCTCACCGCGCGTGGCAAGAACACGGTGACGGTGAGCGACATCCTGGTCGGCGAGGTCTGGCTCTGCTCGGGACAGTCGAACATGGCGATGACGGTCAGCCGCTCTCGCGATTTTGAGTCCGAGAAGAAATCGGCCGACCACCCTCGGTTGCGAATGTTCACCGTCCGGTCCGGTCCCGCGACCAAACCGCAGGACGACTGCACCGGTGAGTGGGAAGTCTGCGGCCCCGAGACCGTCGGCGGTTTTTCTGCGACAGGCTACTTCTTCGGCCGTGAGTTGCTGAATACGCTCGAAGTGCCGATCGGTCTCATCAACTCGTCCGTCGGTGGAACCGGGATCGAAGCGTGGACGAGTCTCGATGTGCAGGAGGCTCGACCCGAACTGGTCCCCATGTTCAAAGCGTGGGAGGACCGAGCCAACTCTTACGATCCGGAGAGTGCCAAGGCTCGCTTTGAGAAGCAGCTTGCCGCGTGGATGGACGACGCCAAGAAGGCCCGCGCCGACGGACGCGATGCGCCACGTCGGCCGCGCGCACCGGTCGATCCGCGCGAGGACCGCAATCATCCGGCCAACCTCTTCAACGGCAAGATTGCGCCGCTGATCCCCTTCGCCCTGCGCGGAGTCCTTTGGTATCAGGGCGAACATAACGCCCGCACCGTCGAGTCAGCCGAGTTGTATCGCCACCAGTTGCCGCTCCTCATTGAGGATTGGCGCGACCGTTGGAATCAGGGCGACATCCCCTTCGCCTGGGCGCAGTTGCCCAACTACAAGAAGGCGACGGTCGAGCCGCAGGTCGTCAGCGAATGGGCCGTGTTGCGCGAGAGCATGTCGCGCACATTGTCGGTTCCGCAGACGGGGATGGCGGTAACAATCGACATCGGCGAAGCGAACGACATCCATCCCAAGAACAAGCAGGATGTCGGCAAGCGTCTTGCGGCGTGGGCATTGGCGAAGGTCTATCAACAGGATGTCCCGGCATCGGGACCAGTCTACTCGTCACACAAGGTCGAAGAGGCTCGAGTGGTACTGAAGTTTGACCACCTCGCAGGGGGACTCGTCGTGCGTGGCAGCGATCCTCTCAAAGGTTTCGCGATCGCGGGCGAAGACAAGAAGTGGCACTGGGCCAGCGCGGCCATTGCGGGTGAAACCGTCGTGGTGTCGCACCCGTCGATCACCAAGCCGCTGGCCGTACGCTATGCGTGGGGAGACAACCCCGCCTGCAACCTGTTCAACGCCGCGGGTCTTCCCACCGCACCCTTCCGCACGGATGACTGGCCTCATCCGGCGGCCGCGCCAATGAGATAGAAGAAGCGGGTCTAAGAGGGATGTAGCAGCCCGCTGAAAAACGTAGGGTAAGCCTCTGGCTTGCCCACTTTTCAACGGCATTTACGGGCAAGCGAGACGCTTACCCTACGGCTCCATTCCTCATTGCTTGCTGGCAGTCTGAGCCAAGATTTTCTTGGCCTCGTCCTCGCCGATCTCGCGCAGAAAAATATTCCGCCAGCGAATCTCACCGCCGTGCGTTTGCAGCATGATCGGGCCTTTGGCGGGGATCGGCTTCGAGCGATCGGCGTAGTTCTCCATCACGGCTCCATCCACGACGAGTTTGTCGTTCAGCCAGACCCAAGTGTGGGAACCGACCTGACGAATGCGGAAGGCGTTCCATTCGCCGAGCGGCTTGTCGGCGACAACCAGCGGGTCGCGACCGGACGACTTGGGTGTGTTGTTGAACAAGCCGCCGGAACCCCGGTTCGGATTGCGATCGGGAGCGTTGGGCAGGCTCGGCTGGTTGATGTCCCAGATCTGCACTTGTGGCAAGCCGCGCAGATAGATGCCGCTGTCCGCCTTGGGAACGGTCTTGTAGTCGATGAGCAACTCGATATCCCCGTAATCGTGATCGGTCGTTGCATAGGGGCCAGTGCCGATGTTGAGCAACTCCCCCTGATCGGCGCTCCAGTGTTGAGGGAACTCGTCGCGCATCTGCTTCAGTGCTGCCTCGCGCTTCGGATCGTCGGCCTTGGGGACCGAGTGCGGGTTCAGCCCGTACCAACCTTGGAGGTCTTTGCCATTGAACAGCGCACGGAAGCCCGCTGGCAGAGCGGGCTCCGTAGCGTGCAGAATCGTGGCCGAGGCGTGGAGCAGAACGACGGCGAATCCAAACAGCAGTTTCATGAGTTGAGTTCCATTGAAAGAGAGACGATCCAAAGCGCTGCCGGTCAACAATTTGAAGTCCGGCTTTTCGGAGAGCCAGACTTCCGTGACGATCACTGCGACTCAGTCTGCGAGGCCGCTCGCTGTTCGTGAAACAACAATGCGAAGACGACAACCAGCACGGCGGACATCGCGGCGGGGATGAGCCAGATTTGCTGCCACGAGTGTGTCTCACCATGCGTGTATGCCTGACCGACGACGCCCGACAGCCACGATCCAACGAACATCCCCGCGCCGAGCGTGACCAAGGCGTGCAGTCCTTGAGCCGCAGATCGAACATCGTCACCGGCCCGCTTATCCACGTACATCCGGCCCATCACGAACACGAAGTCGTAGCACATCCCGTGCAGACAAATTCCCACGAACAGCATCCACAGCGAGGCCGGGTTGCTGGAGAAGGCGGCGAACAAACCGAACCGCAGCGCCCACGCTCCAATTCCCACCAGCAGCACTCCCTTCACGCCGAGCCTCGGGAGCAGCAGCGGGAGCAGCAGGAGAAAGATCACGTCAGAGACTTGTCCGAGCGTCATCTTCGCGGCAGCGTTCGGGATGTTCAGTTCGTTCATGAACGCATTCATCCACGTGAAGTAAAAGCTGAGCGGCACGCAGATCAGGAACGAGCAAATCATGAACGTCGCAAACGACCGGTCGCGCAGCAGCCGCAAGGCATCAAACCCGAGCAACGTTCCCAGCGAGACCGGAGTGTTCGCTCCTTTGGGCGGCGTGTGAGGCAGCGTCAGCGAGTAGAGGCCCATGATGAGAGCCGCTCCCGACGCGAGCTGAAACATTCCCGCCGAGTTCTCCAGTTGGAGTTGGCTCACCACCAAACCGGCCGCGATCCAACCGACGCTCGCCATCACCATGACCCGCGGGAAGTCGGTCGCCGGATTCTTGCAGTGCTGCAACGTCAACGAATTGGTCAGACCATGTCCCGCCATGTACGTCACCGTGTAAGCCAACAGCGCGGGATAGAAATGGCCGAAGTCGTGCAGCGTGGAGACGTAATACAGCAAGGCGGCTCCCACCAGATGCAGCACGGCGAGGATGCGTTGCGTCGCAAAGAACCGATCCGCCACGATTCCCACGATGAACGGCGACAGCAGCGCCCCGACGGCCGTCGAACCATACGCCAGCCCGACCTGCTCACCGCGAAACTCCAGCGTCTTGGTCAGATACGTCCCCATTGTCACGTACCAGGCCCCCCACACGAAGTAGTGCAGAAAGACCATCACCCACAGGCGAACGAAAAGCATCGGTGTCATGGCGGAAGGACTCCTCAGAAGTAGTAGGACGGGCACTCTTAATGCGCCCGCTAAAAGTAGCCTTCATCGCTCCGCGTGAAGTTTGCCGAATGGAGAACGACATTTTTTCCGGGGAATGAAGTCGCGGGTCACTCGGCTGTCTTCGCGCGGAGCGATGAAGGCTACTTTTAAGAGTGCCCGTCCTACGGTGTCGCTGTTCACCTTTCAATGATTGACGCAGAACTCGGTCGAGGTCAGCAGCGCCCAGATCAGTTGAGAGACTGCCCGCCGAGAATCAGCGCCACTCTCAATAAGATGCCGGTCCACGGCTTTGACTTCGTCGGGTGACGGTCTTCGGCTGAGCAGCGCGAGGTAGAGCAACTCGGCCCGCTGGTTCGAGTCTGTCTCTCGCACGAGTCGCACCGCCAAGTTGCCATCGCGCGGCTGGAGCAACTCCAACACGTGCCCGTCGTTCGACAAGAACAGCGCCGCTTTCACCGACGGCGCGAAGTCTCCTTCCGGCTCGCGCGGTGGATTGGCGAACGCGGCAACGAACCGTTTCTTGAGGTCATCAAATCGCTCGTGCGGCGGAGTCTTTCCGTTGGCATCACGCGTCGGCTGGTATCTCGGCAGTTCGCTCGTGGCTTGCAGGACGCTCCACAGAAGTTGCTCGGTGGAGAGTGGCTTCTCGATGGCCACGACGTAACGATCCGGATGCGGCTCGCGTTCCAAGCCGCTCGGGAACTGACTGCCGCGCTGATACGTCCGGGTCAGCGCGAGTTCCTTGAGGAGCCACTTGAGATCGAAGCGTTGCGAGACGAATTCGGTGGCGAGCAGTTCGAGCAACTCCGGATGCGACGGCGGGTTCTTCGAGTGATGCAGGTCGAGCGGATGGACGAGACCGCGTCCGAGCATCTGCCACCACAGTCGGTTGACCGCGTTGCGAGCGAACTGCGCGTGCGACGCGGCCGGCAGTTGCTCGGCGAGGATCGCCAGCGGGCTGAACTTCGGCTTCCCAGCGAAGTTCTTTTTCCGATCCGGAGCAAGAGCGAACTCGTCCCCTTTCGCGAAAGCGGGGACATCGACCTCCGCCCCAAACGGCAAACGCGGACCAGTCGCCTTCGCCTCCTTCACAAACACCGACATGAACTCAGTCTTCTTCTCGACCAGCTTCTCACCGACCGCCGGGAACGTCACGTCCTTTCGGATCGTCGCGTGCGAGACAAACGTGTGCAGCCCCTGAAAATCGACCTGCTTGTAATCGTCGATGAACAGGTGGTCGTGACACTGCGCACATTGCAGATCGACTCCCAGAAATAACCGCCCGACATCCCGCGTCAAGCCGGGCAGGTCCACAGGCTGCTGCCCATAATTTTCGAGCCGCTTCGTCAGGAAGAAGGCCGCGCCGCGCGTCGCTTCGTCGTCCGCATTCGGGTTGAGTATCTCGCGGACGAGTTGGTCCCACGGCTTGTTCGCGGCGAACGACTCTTCGAGAAATCGCGTCCACTCGTCGTGGTCTCCCGCGCGCTCCATGAGCTGCACATGAAACAGCTCGCGCATCCGTCGCGGAAACTCGGGCGATGCCAACAGCCGGTCGATCAGCACCGCACGCTTCTCATCCGCAGCCTCGCCCAGAAACGCACGAGCCTCCTCGACCGAAGGGACTCGCCCAGCTAAGTCGAGCGTGACGCGACGCAGAAACTCGGCATCGTCCGCGCGGGGAGCGACGGTCGCTCCCGCAGCCGCTTCAATCAGTCGGTCGATCCGCGCGTGCAGCGGTTCCTCAGCGCAGACCAGCATCGAGCCACTCGCGATGAAAAGTCCACTCAACGCGAAGAACGTCATCAGCACGACTGGCAAACGCGGGAGGGGAGACATGGCATGCTTCTCATTTAGGAGCGGCGGCAAGGGAGCATCTCAAAACGTCGCTTGATTGATGACGAACTGAACGATATTGCGGCTGGGGACCGGCGCGTCAATCAGCGTCCCCTCGTGGCGGATGCTGCCCGCATCCGAACCGACGCGGGCAGCGTCGGCCACGAACATGAGTCCCTTCGTACCGAATCCCCCAGCGCAACGAGGATGTCCAATCATGCCGCCAGTCTCTGTAATGCCATCGGAAACCCAACTCCAGATTCGTCCCGCAGTCTTGGACGACTGGCCGGTGATCGCGGACTTCAATACGCGGCTGGCAGATGAAACGGAAGGGAAGCGGTTGGACCCCGACACGATTGCCGAGGGCGTTCGTCGGTTGTTGTCTCAACCCCAACGAGGCCGTTACTTCGTCGCCTGTCTGTCGGGACGAGTCGTCGGTCAGATGATGCACACTTACGAATGGAGCGACTGGCGGAACGGCGAAATCTGGTGGCTGCAAAGCGTCTATGTTCTGAGTGAGTTCCGCCAGCGCGGCGTCTTCCGTGCTTTGTTCGCTCACCTGCAAGACCTTGCCCACGCGTCGCCCGATGTGATTGGGATGCGGCTGTACGTCGAAGAACACAACGAGCGTGCTCAAGCCGCCTATGTGACACTCGGCCTGGAACGCGCCGGCTACACCGTCATGGAACGCATCTTCCGCAACGAGGTGTAGCCAACGCATTTCAAAACTTTACCTCGCGCGGCCAGTGATGAGTTATCTGAGCGGGGCGGCGTCAGCCCAATGGCACTCACTTTGAGCGGCACGGCGCTAGCCGCCGGTAAACGGAGTTGTGTTTCCAAGCAAAGAACCGGCGGCTAGCGCCGTACCGCTCACGGAGTGAATGACGAAGTGAGTGCCATTGGGCGTCAGCCCTCTTCGGAAGAACCGGGGGGCTGACGCCGCCCCGCTCAGAAACCTCTCACTTTGTGCCACGTGAGGTATAGCCCGACGCGCAAGCAAGGGCTTCATCGTCATCGAATGCTCAGCCCTCGCTTGCGCGTCGGGCTAGTTTTGAGGCACAACAAGTTTTGAAATGCCTTCTCGCCAGCGGCGGGTTCTGCCGTAGGGCGCGGCCTGCGGACCCGGCGGACGGTCTCCGTAGTTTCAATACGAAGGACTCGCATTGCCCGATTTTTTGAGGCTCGGATACAACCCGCCCCCTGCTCGTTCTCCCGTTGAGCGCCGAACTCGCCAGCGGCCATTTCTTCTTCAGGGCTGGTTCCCTCAAAACAGGTGGCGGCATGAATCCAACGATGAAAACGTGCGGACGGTGTTTTGTTCTCGTCCTGATGTTGCTGGTCGGATGCACGACCGCTCGCCAGTCCAATACGGCGCGGACCGCGCGCGAGCAGTTGCTGATCTCGAATGCCGTCGACCAGGCTCTGTCCAAAATCGACTTCGCCGCGTTCCAAGGCTCGAAGGTCTTCGTCGATGACAAGTACCTCGAATGCAGCGACAAAGGTTATGTGGTCGGATCGATCCGGCATCGCCTGATGGTGAACGGAGCCACGATCGCCGCGAAGCCCGAAGAGGCCGATGTCGCGTTGGAGATGCGCAGTGGTGGCGTCGGGACCGACAACGCCGACTCGTACGTCGGTATGCCACAGATCGTCTTGCCCGGCATGTTGACGTTGCCGGAAGTGAAGTTGATCACGCACACGCGCCAAACCGCACTGGCCAAGATCGGTCTCGTCGCTTTCGACACCAAGACGCACGAGTTGCTCGGTGCGGGCGGAGTCTCGTCGTCTGAGGCGGATGACTCGAACCTGTTCGTGTTCGGAGTCGGCCCTTTCCAATCGGGCACGGCGCGGGAAGAGCTGAACAGCACGACGCCCCGCCGCATGAACCAGCCCAACCAGCCGCTCCCCACCACCGTCGCCTTCAACGCCACGAGCGAATCGAGTGACCGACCGGAACGCCTGCAACTGACGGGCGATGAACGGACGAGCAAAGAGTAGGGGAGCGGCACGAGTTCGCGTAAACGCAACGTAGGATGGACGCCTCGTCCGTCCGGCTCTTCTGGACAAGCTAGGACGGACGGGGCGTCCATCCTACGGGTCCACGATTTCCTGCGGCTCGCCAGTGTTTCACCGTTGGCCGTTTGAGGCGAATTCAACGCCGATCGACATCGCGTCCGGTCAGCGGAGCGACCGGACTGCGGTTGCTCGCGACCGCCTCTCGCTGGCCCCGCGTGAACTCGCCGCAGGGGGCCGCTATCATCCCGCCGCCATTAGCCGCGCGGATCACTGTGTCGCGTCGGCGCGTCATTCACTCGGTTCAAACTTGAGGAGCAAACGCATGCCATCCATTCGTCGTTGGTCAGTCGTTGTCGGTGCCGTGTTGGTGGGACTCATCGTCGGTTGGACTTCCGCGTCGCTCCGCGCCGATGCAGGCAAGCCCGCCGCGCTGGTCTACGAACTGCGAACCTACACGACCGAGGAAGGTCGCCTGCCCGCTCTGCACGCGCGTTTCAAGGACCACACGATAAAGCTGTTCGAGAAGCACGGCATGAAGAATGTCCTCTACTTCACCGCGATCGACGCAGACGGAAAGTCGGCCGATAACAAGCTCATCTACCTGCTGGCTCACAAGAGTCAGGCGGCGGCGAAGGCTTCGTTCGACGCGTTCCGCCAAGATCCGGAATGGATCGTCGCACGAGACGCCTCGGAAAAGGACGGCAAGATCGTCGCCAAGCTGGAGTCGCAGTTCCTCAATCTCACCGAGTATTCGCCCGGTAAATAGTCGTAGGACGGGCACTGTTGCCCGTCCGGCTTGAGCGTACAAAGCGGCACGGGCAGAAGTGCCCGTCCTACAACTCACTTTTGGAACACGGCCCTCATGACAGCCCCTCGTCCCGCAGTGGCTTGGATCGGCGATGCCGATACCGGGCACTTGCAGCTCATCGATCAAACGTTGCTGCCTATCGAGTACCGCGAACTGGCCCTGCACACGGTGGAAGAGGTTTGGGAGGCGATCAAGCTCTTGCGTGTGCGCGGTGCGCCGGCCATCGGCGTCGCGGCGGCTTACGGCGTGATCGTCGGGTGCCAGACGGCGCGAACCGCATCGCGCGGTGAGTTCGATGCGCGGCTGAAACACGTCGTCGAATACTTGGCCGAGAGTCGTCCGACGGCGGTCAATCTCTTCTGGGCGCTCAATCGGATGCGCGGGGTGGCGGAGGCGTCGAGCAGCCTTTCCTCGCACGAGTTGCTCGCGCGGCTGTTAACCGAAGCACGGGCGATCGAGTCCGAAGATCGAGAGATGTGCGCGGCGATCGGGCGTCACGGCCTGCCTCTGCTACGAGGCTGCTCGGGCGTGCTGACGCACTGCAACACCGGCGGTCTCGCGACGGCAGGCGACGGCACGGCGCTCGCCATCATTTTCGCAGCGGCCCGCGAGAACCCGTCGCTGCAAGTCTACGCCGATGAGACACGGCCGCTCTTGCAAGGGGCGCGACTGACCGCATGGGAACTGATGCAGCGCAGCGTCCCCGTCACGCTGATCTGCGATTCGATGGCCGGTTGGGTGATGAAGGAGGGCCGCGTGCAGGCGGTCATCGTTGGAGCCGACCGCATCGCGGCGAACGGCGACAGCGCGAATAAGATCGGCACGTATTCGCTGTCGGTCCTCGCCAAGGCGCACGGCATTCCGTTCTACGTGGCCGCTCCCTCCAGCACGTTCGATCTCACGATCCAATCGGGAGCCGAGATCCCCATCGAACAGCGCGTCTCGACCGAGATCACGCATGCCTTCGGCAAGCAAACCGCTCCCGATGGCTGCCGCACGTACAACCCCGCCTTCGATGTGGCTCCGGCTGAGAATATCTCGGCCCTGATCACCGAACGTGGCGTGATTCAGCCCGTCACGAAAGAGCGCATTCAAGCGGTGTTGGGGTCTTGAAGTCCGGCTAGCACAGCGTACTTCGCACGGCACAAAGTCGGTCTAGGTGAGCCGGGTGGCGTCAGCCCAATGGCTCACCTAGAAAGCCTCGTTACCTACCGCGCGAAGTATTAGCCGGACTTTAGCCGTGGCGCGTGTGCGATCGCACCGATCAGCTTCTCGCCGATTCCTTTCACCATAGGCGGCTGCTACCATCCCGCCCGCCGTTTCTCTGGCTCACACGATTCAAGGAAGGAGTCGCTCTCGATGCCACGTCGTTTGTTGTTTTGGCCGTCGGTCCTGCGGATCGCGCCTCTGGTTACAGCCGTCGCGCTGCTGACCGGTCTCTCGCTCAACCCCAATTCTCCCCTGTCGCTCACGACGGAACTCCACGCAGCGGAAGCGTCCAAGCCTATGAAGATCACCACCATCGAAGGGATCAGCGAACATCGCCTTGAGAACGGCCTCAAGGTGCTGCTCTTCCCCGATCCGTCGAAGCCGACCGTCACCGTGAACTGCACGATTTTCGTTGGCTCGCGCCACGAAGGTTATGGCGAGGCGGGGATGGCTCACCTGCTCGAACACATGGTTTTCAAAGGGACGCCCGATCATCCCTCCGTGCCGAAGGTGCTTCAGGCACGCGGGGCCCAATTCAACGGGACGACGTGGCTCGACCGGACTAACTACTACGAGACGCTCCCCGCCAACGATGACAACTTGGAGTTCGCGATCCGGCTCGAAGCCGATCGGATGATCAACAGTTTCATCAAGGCGGAAGACCTCGCGTCCGAGATGACCGTCGTGCGGAACGAGTTCGAGCGGGGCGAGAACTCGCCCCACGCGATCCTCGGTCAACGCATGACCAGTGCGGCGTTCAACTGGCACAACTACGGCAAATCGACAATCGGCAACCGGGCCGACATCGAGAAGGTGCCCGTCGAAAATCTGCGAGCCTTCTACAAGAAGTACTATCAGCCCGATAACGCGATGGTCGTCGTGGCCGGTCGGTTTGAAGAGGCCAAGGCATTGGAGTTCATTGGCAAACACTTCGGCACCATTCCCAAGCCGACTCGCAAACTGGAAGCGACCTACACCGAAGAGCCAGCTCAAGACGGCGAACGATCTGTGACGCTGCGTCGCGTCGGTGAAGTTGGCGTCGTCGGTGCCCTCTATCACATTCCCTCGGGCGGTCATCCCGACTTCGTGCCGGTCGATGTGTTGGAGTCGATCCTCACGATGGCTCCGTCGGGACGGCTCTACAAATCACTCGTTGAACAGAAGAAGGCGGCCGATATTTCGGGGGCCTGCTACTCACTGCACGATCCCGGCATCATGCGGTTCATGGCCGAAGTCGCGTCAGGCAACACGCCCGAAGCGGTCCTCGACACGCTGCTCGACACGATTGATGTCGTGGTCGAACAGGGCGTGAAGGACGAAGAAGTTGAACGTGCGCGTCAGCGGTTGCTCAAGCAGCGCGAGCAGGAAGCGTCAAACAGTGCTCAGATCGCCGTCGGCCTCAGCGAGTGGGCGGCGCAAGGGGACTGGCGGCTCTACTTCCTCTATCGCGACCGGTTGGAGCAAGTCACCGCGAAGGACGTGAACCGCGTCGCGCGGGCCTATCTCTCCGCGAGCAACAGAACCGTTGGCCTCTACTTCCCGACGAAGGAAGCGCAACGGACGCCGATCCCTGCCAAGCCCGATCTTGCCGAGATGATCGGCGACTACAAAGGTCGCGAGGACGCGGCCGTTGGTGAGGCATTCGATGTCGCGCCGATGAAGATCGAAGAGCGAACCAAACGAACGAAGATCGAAGGACTGAACGTCGCACTCCTCTCGAAAAAGACGCGCGGCAAGACGGTCGTGCTGCGACTGACACTCCGCTACGGGACGGACAAGACGCTGTTCGGCCTGGATAAGGTGGCCTCGTTCCTGCCGTCGCTGATGACGAAGGGGACGAAGCAGCTCACGCGGCAGCAGCTTCAGGATCAGCTCGACCAGAACCTCGCATCGATGGGGGCGAGCGGTTCGGCGGGCGAAGCGACGTTTGCGATTCAGACCAAGCGCGACAAGTTGCCGGTGGTGCTCGAACTGCTGCGACAAGTGTTGCGCGAGCCGGTCTTCCCGCAGTCGGAGTTGGACATTCTCAAGCAGGGGCACCGCGCGGACCTCGAACAGGCGCTGACCGATCCGCAGCAGTTGGCTCTCAAGGCGGTTCGTCGCGTGCTGAACCCGTATCCGGTGGGAGATGTCCGCTACTACCCGACAACGGAAGAAGAACTCAAGCTGACTGATGAAGTCGATGTCGCCACGATCAAGAAGTTGTACGGAGACTTCTTCGGCGCGCAGCAGGGTCAATTGGTCGTCGTCGGTGACTTCGATGAAGAAGCGACCGTGGCGTCGATCTCAGCGATGCTGAAGGGCTGGAAGTCGAAGCAGCCCTACGAACGGATCACGCGGCGCGGCGATGTCGAAGTGAAGGCTGACCTCGTCAAAATCCCCACGCCCGACAAGGCCAATGCGTTCCTCTTCGCCGGTGGCGTGATGCCGCTCCGCGACGATGACGCCGACTACCCTGCCCTCATCATCGGCAACTACGTGTTCGGCGCGGGGGCGTTGTCGTCGCGACTCGGCGATCGCATCCGGCAAAAGGAAGGGCTGTCGTATGGTGTCGGATCGTCCCTCGTGGCGAGTTCCCTCGACCCGCGCGCGACCATCACGATGTACGCCATCTACAACCCGAGCAACCTCGACAAACTGACGAAGGCGCTCAGTGAAGAACTCGCCAAGCTGCTGTCGGAAGGAGTTACGCAAAAGGAACTCGACGACGCGCGTCAGGGCTACCTGCAAAGCCAGGAAGTGATGCGAACATCGGACGGCAACCTCGCGCAGATTCTTGAGGCGACACTCGTCACCAACCGCACGATGGAGTTCTACGCGAAGCAGGAGAAGGCGATCTCGAACCTCACCCCCGAGCAAGTGAAGTACGCGTTCCAGAAGCACATCGACGCGAAGAAGATTCTGACCGTCGTCGCCGGAGACTGGGCCGCCGCTGCAAAGAAGGCTGCGGAACCGACCGAGAAAAAATGATGTATCGGGGGTCGTCTCCCGCAGGTTGAATGCTCAGAGTTCACGCAGCCCGGTGGTCCTTCGATCTCCGGGCTGCTTCGTTTGCAGAGTCTGCCTCGACCATTCGGCGATCCACAACCGACCGATGTGTGCCTGCCATTTCCTTCAAAAACTGACGGCACGCACCCTGTTTCTTCATGCAGCCAGTCTCTACTCCGGCGCAGTGCTGCGCAAACTCTGTCTGTGTCTTTCCGAAGACAGAAGCGGATGCGGCATACGAACTGCGATGACTCTGTTTGCCCTGAACGGAGTTGGATGTGCCCGGTGATCCCTCTGCTTGCACGCGCCAATGCGTCTGAGGGATGAGATCGAAGTGCCGCCTCACGCGGCCAGTCAGAAGGGAGACACTCGATGCGTGTTGCGATCATTGAAAACGAGAGTCGCAGTGTGATTCGCTTTGGGCGATCTTTGGTCAAAGCACGCTCATTGAGTGAACAGGTGCGCACAGCTCACCGTGTCAGGCATCGCCGCGCGGGCTGGCTCGCGGTCTCGGAACTCGCCTTGATCGGGCTGGTACTCGCCATCGCTTACTTCGGAGCACGTCAAGCAGTGTCGCTTTCGAGCAGTAGCATTGAGGAGAGTGCCGCCACGGCGCGGGCTTGCTCGGATCGTCCTGTCTGTCGGCTGTGGATGGACTCGACCGGAAATCTGCTCTGGGCGTTTCGCCGTACAGCGGATGTCACCGGTTACTGCGTGCAGACCGGTGAGGTCGCTCAGGCTCGCGACTTTGTTGTGCCTGGAGTTTCGCTGATGGCTCAAAGCCGTGATGGTGCGGTGTCTCTGCAATTGACGCACAACAACGCGCTACACCTCGATGCCGCCGGAAGTGATCCCGTCTGGATGGAACATTACAACGAGAACCTCCACATCGCCGAATTGATCGTCTCCGACCAGGGAACGCTGGCTCTTGTCGCTCATTCCAATGGCACAGTCGCCGGGTGGTCGATCGCGGACAAACACGTCGAGCCTCTGAACTATCGGCTGTTGGACAAACGGTTGGCGCGAGCGTGCTTGGATGGCGCAGGCACGACTCTGTGCGGAGCCTTCAAAGATGGAACGGTCTCATTCCACGATGCGAGGACCGGTCAACAACTGCCAGGTTCATTGAAATTGGACGGCGAATGTACCGCAATCTCGTGGTCGCGTGACGGACAACGCCTGGCATTGGCCACACGGGGAGGAACGGTCAGTCTGTTTGATGTGGCTACTCGTCGTTGTATTTGGATCGCCGATATCAAGCGGTATCCCGAGTTGATTTGCATGACGAGTGTGGCACTGTCGGCAGACGGTCGTTGGCTCGCCGCAACAGGATTGTGCGAAGATTTCTTCGTCTGGGATTTGACATCGTCCGATGGGGCGCGGCGATTGTCGGGGCATCAAGGACTTGCGAGAACAGTTGCCTTTTCGCCCACGACAGTCTTCTCGGGGGGACTCGACGGCACGATCCGCGAGTGGTCGCTCAAGACGTTCACGACAATCAAAACGTTGAACTGACGCGATTGCCGCGTGAAATGAATTTGCACGCGGCTCCACAAAAGGTCAGGGCTACGCGAACAACTCGTGGATCAGCTTGCCACCCTCGACGAGCTTGATCGGACGGTTGTCGGTGGTGCGGTACTCGTCGTCCGGTTTCATTCCCATGATGTGGCACAGTGTGAGGCACAGGTCCGCGACGCCGATCGGTCGGTCGGTCACGTCGACACCATCGGCGTCGGTCGCACCGATGACCTGTCCACCACGAACGCCCGCGCCGGAAAAGATCATTGGCCAGCCCTTCGAGTAGTGGTCGCGGCCTCCGTCCGGTTTGATCTTCGGCGTGCGCCCGAACTCGCCCATCCAGATCACGAGTGTGTTGTCGAGCATCCCGCGCTGGCCGAGGTCTTGCAGGAGCGTTGAGTACGCGGGATCGACTTCCGCTGCGAGGTACGGCGTGTCGCGGAAGCCGTTGTTGTGCGTGTCCCATCCAGCGTCGTTGCGGTCGCCGGTACTGATGACCTCGACAAAACTGACGCCGGTCTCGATGAGCCGTCTCGCC
Organism: Schlesneria paludicola DSM 18645; assembly: GCA_945862235.1. Classification (GTDB taxonomy): domain Bacteria; phylum Planctomycetota; class Planctomycetia; order Planctomycetales; family Planctomycetaceae; genus Schlesneria; species Schlesneria paludicola_A. Next base: position 2,599 of record CAMAYU010000030.1, on the reverse strand, counting down.
AGTAAACAACCTTGGCCGAAGTTGGTCCGACCATACGCATCACGCAGCGCGGCTGGTTCGCGATCCAAGTCGAACGTCTCCAACCGGGGGCTGAGAACAAAGCGGGCCGTGCGATCGTAAATCGACTTCTTGTCGGCGACTTCCTTCGCTGCACCGGCCGCTGCGAATTGCGCGTCGAACTTGTCAGCGAGTGACAACCGACGACGAAGCGTGTCGGCCTCGACGACCGGTCGCACGTTCGGAGGCAATGCTCCGGCTGTCTCAACATTGAAGGACGAGTACTTCACTCCCAGTACGCCCGCATCCACGTCGCGGTTCTTGATGCGCGGCTTGCCGATCCGGACGAACGCCGGGAGATCGAACGACAAATCTTCGCGATCGCGCGCGACGAGCGATCCGAACGTCGGGTATCTCAGCGCGGGAGTCGGCGGGTAGCCGGTACGAACATGCGTGATGGCCCGGTCGTGCTCGGCCTCGGGCGTCCGCATCGACCGGATCAGCGCGAGCTTGTCCATCATCATCGCGGTCTGCGGCCAGAAGTCAGCGAATTCGATCCCCGCTACGCTGGTCGAGATCGCGCGCGCCGGCCCCTGATTCGGCGAACCGACTTTCGGATTGAATGTGTCGAACTGACTCGGCCCACCGTCCATCCACAGCAGAATGATTGACTTCCCCTGCTTCCGCAGTTCGGCCGCTTGCGCAACGAGCATGTCGCGCCAACCGAGCGTCAACACCCCGGTCGCCGCGCCCCCAGCAAGGTTCGCCATGAACTCGCGTCGCCCCAGATAGCCCTGCCGATTGACGGCGATGTCGAGAAGTGGTGTCAGCATGGGAACTACCTCTTTGTGGTGAACTCGGCGGAATTGATGAGGCTCCAGAGGAGGTCTTCGAAGGACTCGCCGCGGCTGTTGCCGGTCCCGATGTGTTCGAGTGCGATCTTCGATTCCATGTCGTTCGGTTGGCGGGCGAGGACGAGTTGGAAGAGGTTCGACACCGCCTTCGCGTTGTCAGGTTCGGTGGCCACGAGTTTCGACAGGGCGGTGTTGCTGTCGGGCTTCGCGTTGACTTGAGCCTGAAGCTGGTCGTTGTTCATCATCAGCATCGCCTGGCCGAGCGTGCGTGAGATGTCTTGAGGTCGCAGCGATGGATCGAAGCCGAACGCTTCTGAGACGAGGTCTTTCGTGCTCTTCGGTGGGACGGGGAAGCGAATCTCTTTGGTCGGCGCGGTTTTGGGCGGGGTCACGTTGGGGAGGTTGATCGCCGTGACGAGCGATTGAAAAACCTCGTCGCCGCGCAGCTTGGTCGTTCTCGCGTCGGCATACGGCTTGTCGTCGGTGGAGGCGGACGAGTGGTCGGGAAGACGCTGCTGGTAAGCCTTCGAGTTGACGATGGCGCGGAAGAGGCTCTTCGCGTCGAAGTTCGATGCGCGGAAGTGGTCGGTCAGTTCCTGATGGACCTCGGGGAGGAGTGGGACGTTGGCGACGCCCATGTCATCGACGGGTTCATAGAAACCGTGGCCCATCAGTCGTGCCCAGACTCGGTTGACGTATGCCTTCGCAAACCAGGGGTTGTCTGTGGAGGTGACGACAGTGGCCAACTCGCGACGACGGTCGAGGTCACTCTTGCCCGGCTCGGTCTTGTGTCCGGTGAAGAAGGTCGGGGTCATCATGATTCCCTTCTTGGTCGGGTCGGCGACATTGGGCATCTCATACTCGCCCTTCCCCTTGTCCTTCACTTCGATCTCACCGCTGTCGTTCCAAGGCATCTTGGCCGAAGCGCGGACGAAGTAGGCGGCGAGCTCATGAAACTGCTGTCGCTTCCATTCGTCGAAAGGATGATCGTGGCACTGGGCACAGCCGATCTGCACGCTGAGGAAGACACGGGCGGTCTCGGCCGCGAGTCGCGTCGTGTCGGCCTCATGAAAACCGACAAAGGTCGCAGCGGGTTGATCTTTCACTTTACCCGTCGCGGTGAGAATCGTGCGCACGGTCTCGTCCCACGGGGCGTTCTGATTGATACGTTCGGCCAGCCACTTCTCGAACAGCGTGTAATCGAGGAACGTCAACTCCGGTGGTGGAACGCGGTAGCCGATCACGTCGGACCAATAGCCCGCCCAGTTCTCACCGAATTCGGTGGAGGCCAACAGCCGCTCGACCGCCGCCGCACGCTTCCCCTTCGTTTGGTCGAGCCGATACGTCGCGAACTCAGCGGGAGTCGGCTGCCGTCCAATCAGATCGAGCGACGCGCGACGCAGAAACTGATCGTCGGAAATGACCTCGGACAACTCGGCCTCATTGAACTGAGCGGCCATGACAAGGAGCCGGTCCAATGTCTCGGAACCAAACGCCGCCGAGACCGCACGCTGCGCATCGGCCGGTTCGGCGGACGGCTGTCCGGCTGACTCAGCCCTCAGATTGGCCGAAGTCATGACGAACACAATCGCCACGAAGCCGGGGGAACAATGCCAATACCGTGATCGCATCATGATTCGCCTTCTCCGCGAAACGGCCAATTTTCCAAAGCGGGCACATGCTAAATCGACAGATGAGGGGGGTCAATCGGCATGGAAAGCCGGTTCCTCGCCGAGTCGCACAGGCTT
>CAMAYU010000029.1 GCA_945862235.1 Schlesneria paludicola DSM 18645 | reverse complement strand
ATCTGCCACGATGCCGAGCACCGCGCCAGTATGGTGCCCGACCTCCGCATCGTGGACGAATCCCGAGACGCCGATTACTGGCGGAGTCACATCACGAACGGGATCGAAGGCACGCTGATGCCAGCCTTTGCAAAAGAGAAAGGCGGCATCCTGACCGACTCGCAGATTGAATCGCTGGTCAAATACCTGATCGAAAACCCACTGGAACCGAAAAACCCCCTACGGTAGTCCTCACTTGACAGTTGGGGGGCACCTCAGCGTCCGTTTCTCATAAGAACCACAATCAGGCTCTCCCGTCGAAGGAGAGGCACTATCAGCAAACCGAAGTCACTGAATTCACGGCAACTGCATCCGATCCCGCTGGTTCGCCGCCGCATTCTCCGTCGCCGCGAACTCATTGACCATCACCGTCAGCATCTTCTCCAATACGGCGATCTCGTTCTCATGTTGCGAAGCACGGTTGCGGAGGTCTTCGATCTGCTTGCGGGTCTCGGCGTCGTCACGGGTGGTGGCCTTCGGGGTGCCTGGCCATGCGGAATGACGCATCCTTCAGTTCGAAGGCTCGGGCCGCGCGTTGCGTGGACCGTGAACTCGGCCTCGGCGCGGTTGGTGACGGCGATTGCAACCGCAACTCTACCCAAGGAGAACAAGTCATGAACGCCACCGCTCTGTCATCCTCGCGTCGTCTGGATTCGTCCAAAGAACTTCACAACCAGAAGTCAGCAACTTTGCTGCGACGGGCGTTTCTTGCCGGAGCCGAAGTCCTGCTTGTCACACAGGGGCCGGTACAGGGCCTCCGCATCTAATTCTGCCTGTTTGGCTGAGCAATTGAGTTATAGACGACTCCAAACTGGCACATCGATTTATAGAACATGCGGAAACCGCCAGAGAAACAAGGGTAAATTAGGCGCGGAGGCCCTGGGGGCCGGCACCTCATTCTTCCTCAATTCGATTGAGATTATTCTTTGGAGCGAACGCAGAGACGCGATCGACTAATTAGCCGATATGGCGAGAAGACATCCAGCGTTCACTCGGCTTCTCAGCCGCATCACCATCATCCCGATCCGGTCCGCCATCCCTTCGATGCTCCGGTTTGATCGACCGATGCAATCGGCGATTACGCCAGCGCCGCAAGTTCCTGTCAATTCAAGACTTGAGTGCGATTATCTCTCTGCGAAGAGAGTCTCTCTCAGTGAACAAGCTCTGAATAAAAAGTTCAATTCGTGTCCCTTCGCCTCCACTTTCTGAAACGAGAAGCCCTTCGACAAATATGTCGAAGGGCTTCTTTACTTGGTGCATCGACTCATCCGTCTTTTGACGGGGGGGCGCGGAGCCAACCAACGGGGACACTCATGTGGTCCCTTCCACAAAGTGAGTGCTATTGTGTCGGCACCGCCCCGTTTACTTTTGAGTTGGACAATCCATGTCGAAGCACGATTTTTCGGCGGATGAATTCTCCCTGCGGCGAGCTTGTGCGCGGGATGCCATTGCAGCGGCCGGTCTCGACTGGTTTTTAGTATTTCATCCGGTCTCAATTCGCTGGCTGACCGGCTCTGACGCGAAGAGTTACCAAGAGTTTCAGTGCCTGCTGATCTCGGCCGAACCGGGACCGATCTGCGTGCTGACTCGTACTGGGGAACGAAACGAGTTTCTGGACGAGGCGCTCGTCGATGAGCTTTACACGTGGGGCGGTGGCGAACCGGAAGATCCGATCGCGGCGCTCGAACGACTCGTAGAGTCAGTCGGAGCGAGGGGGACTTGCCTCGGAATGGAAGTGCCGGGGTATTACCTGCACCCGCATCATTATGTCCGCATCAAGCAGCTTCTTGGAGACCGGCTCACCGAGGCCACGAACTTGATTCACGATCTCTCGCTGGTGAAGTCGCCAACGGAGTTGAGCTACATCCGCGAAGCCAGCCGTATTGCCGACAAAGCTCTGCTCCGGTTCATCGCTTCGCTGCGAGCGGGCCGCACCGAACTCGAAATTGCGGGCGAGGTCTATCACGAACTGCTGACTTCCGGCAGCGGACTCGCCGCCAGTCCGATCAACCTAGTCTCCGGTCCTCGCTCGTGCTTCAGTCATGGCGCACCGACCGACCGCCGGTTGAGTCATGGCGATTTCGGCAACGTCGAATATGGAGCTACCTTCAAACGGTACACCGCGACCATCGGTCGGCAGTTCAGCTTGGGCGCGCCAACCTCTCGAATGTGCGAACTGCACAACCTTGTCTGTTGCGCCTCAGACGCTTGCATCGCTGAGATCCGGGCCGGAGTCCCCGCGATTGTCCCGCACGAGGCCGCGAAACAAGTGATCGCCGCCGCCGGACTCAATCACGCGCGGGTCCATCTGTCAGGCTACGGCCTAGCCCCTGGCTCGCCTCCTTCATGGGCCGAACCGATCCACCTGTTTGGCGGCAGTTCGTACACGCTTCAAGCGGGCATGGTCGTGACGGTCGAACCTCCGGTCTTCATTGGTGAGGAACAGCTCGGTGCCCGCATCATCGACAATGTTCTTGTCACCCACGATGGCTGCGAACGACTCTCCCGCACCAGCCGCGACCTGATTGTGATCGACTGACACCCATGTCGAGCTGAGCAACCGGAGAAATTGTTCGGCGTTGATTGATACCTCGCGCGGACAACATTGAGACGCTGGTAGGTCGGGGGCGGTAAGAACCTGTTCAAGCGTGGCCTCGCGGTTTGTCGCCTTTTGCTCCGCGAAAGGGGGGCTCAGTCCGAACCGCTCGAATGATGTTTCGCGCGGATCGTGATGGCCCCGTTTTAGGCGAGCCGCAGGAAATGGTTTACCCGTAGGATCGACGCCCCGTCCGTCCGCTCAAGCTTGCCCAGAAGAACCGGGCGGACGAGGCGTCCATCCTACGTTTCGCGTACGCAAACTCTTGCCGCTTGCCTTACAGCACGCGGCTGAAGCGGACAGCAACCCGAAGTGTAAGCGAGGACGCCACCCACATCCTCGCTTACGCTTCGGGTTGCTGTGAAATGTGCGTTCCTCACCCGCGTGCAGGATAATTTCAGTCAGGTCAGGAGGCGTGAGAGGGCCACGATGCAGGTGTCGTCGCTGGAACTGCGGCCGCCGCAAAACTGTTCGACATGATCGATGATGGCTCGGACTCGCGTTTCCAGTTCCCGTGCGGGAGCCGCGAGGACATCGCACAGCCTCGCGGTGCCGAACAGTTCATTCTTTCGGTTCATCGCCTCGTTGACGCCGTCAGTATAAAGCACGATCTCGTCGCCGGGACTCAGCATCAGCGAGAACGGGTGATATTCCTCGAGTGGATCCACCCCGAACGGCAGCCCCGATCGCTCGGCTCCCTGTGCCTCGACTACTCCGTCGGCTCGACGCCTGAGCGGCGCGGGATGTCCCGCATTGGCGATGCTCAGGCGATGTTCGCGCGGATCAAGCACGGCGACGCAGAACGTGATGAAGCCCTCATCGAGTTCGCACACGAACTGATTCAGCCGGGACATGGCCTTCTTGAGCGATGCGGTCGATTCGAGGCAGTGCCGCAATTCGGAAGCAAAATCGACGATTTTCAATGCTGCCGGCAACCCCTTGCCCGCAGCGTCCGCCACCGCGATTACCACGCATCCGTTGGATGTGCTTCGGTACGTGTACCAATCGCCGCCCACCGTACGCGCCGCCCGGTAATAGTCGCCGAACGCATAACCGGCTACTGCGGGACGCGCACTGGGCAACATGCGGATTTGAATGTCTCGCGCCATTTCCAACTGCTGCCGGTGCCGTTCGTTTTCGAGGATCAGATCGTGGGCACGGGAATAGCCGATGGCCTGTGCGGTCATCACAGCCACACCCTCGACGAGTTGCAGATCCTCGTCCACGAATCGGCCAGCAGGTTCGTCCGTCTCAAGCACGATCACCCCGAGTACGTTTCGCCCAGATCCCACGATCGGTATGCACATCATCGAGCTGAAGCGGTCTTCCAGTGCGGACCGGCCATCGATGTCGCCGTGGTGTTCAATCAGTCCTCGGCACGCTTCGATCGCCTTCTGCGTGAGTGGCAAATTGATGGGAACGGCGGTCAGCAAGGCGCTGTCTCCGTCTCGCCCGTGTTTGCTGGCACGCGGAATCAATGCACCGCATCCGTCGAGCAACAGAATCTCACCATTGGTGGCCTGTGGAAATGCTTGAAACAGAGCGTCCAGTACCTTCGGGAGAATCTCGTCCACAGAGAGATGACTGCCCAGCCGATGAGCGATCACCAACAGACTGTTCAATTGCTTTTTCAGCCTGCCGTCCGAGGTTCCGTCAACCGTGTGCGAATTCAACGAACTGATTTTGGTGTTGGCCAGTTCGCCCCCGGAGTTGTCGAGTTGGCCGTTGGATGCCGCCATCTCGCCGCTCGATCCCGGCTTGCCATTGTCGAGAGCGCAAAAGGTCAGCGGCACATCGTGCAGATTGACTCGGTCTCCGTCCTTGAGCAGCGTCGGCTCGCGAACCGGCCGCCCGTTGACGGAGGTCCCGTTGACGCTCCCCATATCGACGATGAAATACTGGCCGTTGAGTTCAAAGACGCGCGCGTGTTCGCGGGAGAGGGATCGTTTGTTAAGAACGATGTCACAGAAGCCGGATCGTCCAATCACCAGTCCGCGCGCCACGGGCAACACGTATCTGGCCCCGCGCGCCGGTGGCCCCATCACAACCAAGCTGGCCATTTTGCGTCCCCCACAAAGTGTTGTGGGGGCTTCCAAACTGCGGCAGATCCTCTGCCGGAGCCTCAACCCTTCTCGCATTGTCCAGTATCACCCTGCGTTGAGAATCACAGTCTGCAAGCCCACCCACCGTGTACAGACATTCGGTTGCTTCATTGCGACCCGTCGCGATTATGCGAGGTGCATTTCTGTACAGCAAGCCCCCGCTTTCAAACCCCGGGACCGCCGTGTTTTTGAGTTTGCAAAACGGTCAGAGCGAATTTCAAAACGAGTGTCGCCATTTCAGGGAGAGTGGAAAGTGGACGCAACCGGCTGCTCCGCCGCGTTTAGCAGTCTGTTGAAAAACGTAGAGTAGGCGGCTCGCCTGCTCGCGTTTCTAGTTGGAAAACACAGGCGAGCCGCCTGTGCTACGACTTTTTCCAACAGGCTGTTAGGAACGGGAACGCAACAACTTCCGGTGAGCGGCAAGGCGCCAGCCCCGTACCGCTCACGCCCCCTGTTCAGCAGGAGTGGCGGATAACCCTCATTGGGCATCACGGCAGCGTTGGTTACGGAAGACCGGGCTGGTAACCACGGCTTCGAACAGAGGCATACAACGATCATCGGTTTCTAGGAGTGTCGCTTCCATTTTCTCCAACAAAACCAGATCGGAGAGTTGCAACGAGCGGCCCAACGCAAAGCCCAGTAGTTTGCGGTTCAGCGTCTTCGTGAAGTCCGAACGGCGATGCTTCGCTAGGTAGTCGGAGAACTCAGACACACCCTGAGCTTGCCCGCCGGACGGGAGTTGGACCACGTTATCGATCACTCGGCCCGCGAGGTCTTTGCTTCGGCTGCGGCCGATGGAATCGAAACCTTCCATTGCGAGTCCGATCGGATCGAACCGGACATGGCAACGAGCACACTTGATGTCTTCGGTGTGAGCCGCCAGCAACTGTCGCATCGTCTTGCCGTCCGTGTCAGTCTCTTTGGCGGGCAACACCGCGACATCGGGCGGCGGCGGTGGGATGTGTTCGCCGAGCAATTTGTGAACGACCCAAAAGCCGCGCTTCACGGGGCTGGTCCGTTGCGGCTGCGAGTTCTTCGTCAGGAACACCGCCATGCCGAGTAACCCGCCGCGACCCCGCTGATGCAACCCGGTTGTCAGTCGCCACTCGTCGGGGCCGTCAAACGGCAGGCCGTAATGCTGAGCCAGCCGCTTGTTGACGAAGGTCGTGTCGCTCCGCAGCAACTCGGTGACGGGCAGGTCGTGCTGCAGAACGTGCGTCACGAATCGAGTCGGCTCCTCGAACATGGCCTGCTTCAACGGATCGTCGAAGGCCGGGAAGACCGAGCGGTTCACGGCCTCGGCTTGTCGGAAGTCGCGGTAGTTCAACCATTGGCCGAAGAACTCTAACGCGAAGCCGCTGACCTTCGGGTCTTGCAACATACGACGAGTCTGAGCCTTCAGCGTGGCCTCGTTGTTCAATTGACCGGCCTCGGCCAGCGTCAGCAATTCGGCATCCGGGACCGACGACCACAAGAAGAAACTGAGTCGCGACGCGAGCGCCAAATCGGGCAGCGGCTTGAAGCCGTTTCCCGCCGGCACCGCATCGGCGAGATAACAAAAGTGCGGCGAGACCAAGATGCGCACGACGGTCGCTCGCACCGCTTGCTCGATGCCCAACGATGTCGGCTGGATCGCGTGGCTGACGCTGCCAGCGTCAGCTCGGATGCTGGCCGCATCCGCCACGAGCGTGTCGTTGAAGAACTGCATGAGCTTCTGCTGCTCGACCTGCGTCAGCGGCCGTCGATACGCCGCCTGCGCGAACTCATGCAGCCGTCGCTGGTACGCCGGAACGGCCGCCTGCCATTGAGCGGCCCGACGCTTCAGCCCTTGGCGGAACTCGTCGAAGAAGGTGTGAACGGGATGGTGTTCGATCTCTTCCGCCGAACCTTTCACTCCCGACTGCGTGAGATAAATCTGCTCGAAGCGATTCAACGTCGCTTCTGTCGTGAGTTCCGGGTCTTCCTCTTTGATGGAGTCGAAATCCGGGTGCTTCATGAAGTTTCGCTCGGAACGTTCGAAGAAGACGAAGCCGCGCAGCATCTTCTCGGTGACCCCGGTGACAAAGTACAGCTCGTCCCAGAGTCGATCTAACTCGCGATTCTCGGCCTCGCTGAGTACCAACTTGCAGAGCGGTTGATCGTCGCGGAAGAAGCCTTCAATGAGATGAAAGCCCGCTGAGAGACCGCGCGTGTCGTCGGCGAAAAAGAACCGGTTGGGAAACAGCTTGCAGAACGCTTCGCCGGAGGCTGCGAAATCCTTCGCGATCGTATGCTCCGGATTGATGAGCGGCAGAGACGTAGCCGAAGTCGTGAGACTTCGGCTACGGGAGTCTTCGAGCAGCTCGACATTTGCGAGACCCGCTTTCGAGTTCGCTCGATCAAGAGCAACCTCGGCGAAGACGTGCTGGTGCCGAGCTTCCCCAAACACTTTGGCCGGAACTTCGATGGTCACACTCGACGGAATCTTGAACACCAAGCTATCGGCATCAACGGTCTGTCCCAGTGGATGCGTGCCCCAGTTGAGCCGTTTCAATTCCTCCGGTGCATGCTCGGCCAAAAGCGTCCGCAATGACAGATTCTTCGTCGAGTCATTGGGCTTGTACTGAGCCTCTGCCGACGCACTGAAGTTGATTCCTTTGAGGATGACGTAGCCGTCGTCAGTCGCATTATCCGCCGCAGTGATTCGCACGAAGATCGTCACCGGCTTATCAGCGGTGTTGGCGACCTCGACATGCAGTCGCCGACTGTCCGTGACGGCGGCAGGATTAAATGTGTCGCGAGCCGCCGCCGTCTTTTTGCGCCGATCGATGTGTTGCACCGGCGCGTTGCCCGCGTGGGAGACGATCGCTTCTGTCTCCGGCGAGCAAAGCTGAGTACTCAACCGGCGGATGTCGCTCGCCAGTGCGCGGATGGCCGCTTCGTTCTTCGCATCCTGGGGCAACGCATTCCAGCGCTGACGCAGCCAACTCATCCAGAACTTGTCGTCGGAGGATTCGGCATTCAGCATCTCCCACAAGGACCGCAGGTACTTCGGGCTGAGCTGCTGTTCGATCGCCCAGTCTTCAATCGTCGTTGCCTGGCGGTCGGCAGGCCGATGCCGGAACGACCATGCGGCGGTGAGATAAATCGAGTAGTCAACCCTGTGCCGCTCATAGAACTGAAGGATGGCTTGCTCGGTGAGCTTCTTCTGGTCGGCGAACGTGACGACGGGATGCGGAGCGAACTCCAGACGTGTCGGCGTGAGCAGCACATGATCGGCGACATGCTGCGCGGCGGCGTAGTACTTCTTGAACAAGTTGGGAGACATCACCAACGCTTCGCCGGTATTGCTGAATCCCTCGCCCGAGGCTGGGTCGATCGGGAACGAATCCGCCGGCCGGATGTCGATGCCGGTCAGATCGCGAATCGCATTGTTGTACTCGGCATTGCTCAGCCGCCGCGGCAGCACCACACCGGGATCACCCGCCGTCTTGCGAGCCTCCTGCAACATCAACTTCCCCAGCACACCCAAGACCTCAGTTCGTTCGGCGGGAGTCGGTTGCTTGGCATCGGGCGGCGGCATCTCTTCTTTGGTGACGAACGTGACGACGTGTTCCCACTTCCGATAGTCCTTCGCCACAGACTCGGCCGTCGAGTACCGAGTCAGATCCAACTCCCCTTCGGTCGTTTTAGGGTTGTGACACTCAATGCAGTACGTCTTCACGAACGGCAGCACCGTGTCCCGAAACGGCTCCGCCGCAACGGCACGAAACCCTCCAAACAACAACATCAGCAGCCCAACAAGCGAGAGTCGGAGCGAGGCACAAGAGCGGGAGGGCATGAACGGGCCTCGTCAGGGTGGATGCCGACAGACCCCACGCGGAGTCTGTTGGGAGGGGAGCGTGTGGTGAGCAGCCTGTTGAAAACGTGGGGGCACGTTTCCAAAGTGACTGAATTTCTTGGGGGCGGGGGGGGGAATGAGCACGAGGAAATCGTGCTCCACGATTTCTTCGACAGGCTGCTATCAGCCTGTTGAAGAACCCGTAGCACAGGCGGCTCGCCTGTGTTTTCCAACTAAAGGTGCGAGCAGGCGAGCCGCCTACTCTACGTTTTCAACAGGCTCCAAAGGCGGACCCGCGCGGCTACTTGACTCGCACCAATTTCATGATGCGGCCCGAGACGTTCCAGTCCTGAACATACAGGTTGCCGTCCTTATCCCAGTAAGAACCGTGGGTGCCGTTAAAGATGCCTTCGATCCATTTGTCTTGCGGGACATTGTGGTTCACTCGCGTCGCCGAGTCCGCGTTGTGGCCGAGTACCGCGATGATCGTGTTGCTCTTGTCGAGAATGACCACTCGCCCGTGCAAGTCCGGCACAGAGACGTAATCCCCTTGAACGGCAGCCGATGTCGGCATGCCCAAGCCTGTCACGACTTCGTCGATGAATTGGCCGTCAAGGGTGTAATGCAGCAAGCGCCCCTTGGGCGCGTGGTTGCGGTCGCAGACCAGCAGCCGCGGCGGGTCGTAGCGTGTGTCCAACGTCATGCCGTGCGCGGTGCTGAATTCCTTGAGGCCATTCCCTTTGACGCCAAAGTGCATCAGGTACTTGCCGGCCTTGTCGAACTTAAAGATGTGATTGCTGGCGTAACCGTCGGCCAAAATGATGTCGCCGTTCGGAGCAACCGTGATCGCCGTCGGACTCCACTTGGCCAACTTCAGGCCGGACTCGGCTTCCGTGGGAATGCCAAGCTTCAGAACGACATCGCCGGTTTCGGAGTGAATTTTGAGTCCTTCGCCTGCCGCGTTGCGGGCACCGTACAGGAACTCGGTATCGCCCTCCGAGCGAATTTCGATGTCGTGGATGTTCGAATACTTGTCACCCAGAAATCTTCGGATGACCTTGCCTTCGGGTGAGAAGACAAAGATTCCCATGCTGGACGTGGTGTAGACACTGCCCGCCTTATCAACGACGACGCCACCGTGAGTCGAACCGAGAACCGACTTCCCGTCCTCGCCCAGCCCCCATCCGGGAACCGTGTCGAAGGTCATGATCCCACAACCCATCCGCACCGGCGGAACCTTCTCCGCCGCAAACACCGGCAGCGCGAGTCCAAGCACGGTCACAATCGAAAGCCAACAGTTCTTCATCATCGGGGTTCCTGGTTGTTGTGTTGTCGCTTCCCAGCCACTCTCGATTCGCCGAACTCACGCTGAATTCCGTAGAACGAATGCCAACTAGAAATTGGCTGGAGAAGCATTTCACGAGGGGCGGGAGTATCCGGTGCCGAACTCGGCATTTCAATTCGGTGTGAGAGCATTGGCCGCCGAGCGCTGTTCAGGGCCATCGCCTTTTTCAATTGACGGTGCCACGGTCACGGAGCTTCGATGTGGCCGTGCCTCGAAGTGAACGCTGTTCTCGTTTTCACGGCCACGTCGAAGCTCCGTGACCGTGGCACCCATCCCCCAGATTCATAAGGCGAGCGGCAAGACTTAATTTACCCAAAGTAGACGTGTCACTCCGTGACACGAACCGCTCCCGCCACGGAGTGTCGGGGCTACGTTCTCTTGCCCGTCGCCTAAAGACGATGGCACCGAGGACCGTCACAGCTTGCTTGTGGTACTCGATTTGAATGCTGACAATCCAATCCGCAATTGGCCGTTGAGGGACGTTGCTTCGATCGAAAGCCGTTAGCGCGGAGACAAGTCATGATTGAGTGGCGTCTGTCGGTTGGGAGGTGGGTTGGCGTCGCAATGCTGTTGCTGGGTGCCGTAGCCACTGCGGAGCCATTGCCAACCACCGGGCAGGCGGACGACGCCAAACACTTCGAGGACCGATTCCGGCCGCTGCTGGCTCGGCATTGCGTGGAGTGTCATCGCGGAGACAAGCTCAAGGGGAATCTCCGGCTCGACAACCTGATGCTGGACTTGGCGGATGCCACCTCTCGCAAGCATTGGTCAGCAGTGGTCGAGCGACTCCGGGCGGGAGAAATGCCTCCCAAGGCCAGCGAAACACCACGGCCGACTGAGAAAGAAATTCTGGCGCTGACCGACTGGTTGGCCCCGCGCGTGGCAGCCGCCGATGCCGCCGCACGGGTGGCTCAGGGACGCGTGGTTCTCCGTCGATTGAATCGCGTCGAGTACGAGAACACCGTCAACGATCTGCTCGGAATCAACCTCAGCCTGAGAGAGCAGTTGCCTCAGGACGGTTCGGCCAACGGTTTTGATAATGCCGCCGCAGCAAATCACACGTCGTCGTTCCTCATGGAAAAATATCTCGAAGCAGCCGACACCGCGCTCAACATGGCGATCTCTAATCGACCCAAGCCGCCGACCTCCACCAGCAAGCGGCACAGCCTCAAGGACGGACACCCGGTGCGCAACACGACCGAAGAGGTGTATCGCTTTCTCGATGACGGCGAAGTCGTGTGCTTCTGCTCGTCCGAATGGCACAACGTCGGGGCGACTCAGTTCTATCCGTCGGAGGCGGGCAACTACCGCTTCCGCATCTCAGCATCCAGCATTCAGAGTGACGACAAGCCGGTCACGTTTCGCGTCACAGTCAGCGGCACGCGACTGACGGGAACGAGCGGATTGATCGGCTACTTCGACGCCCCGCCCGACAAGCCGACCGTGTTCGAGTTCGTCCGGAACATGGAACCGCGTACCACGATCACGATGCTCCCGTACGGGTTGGCCGGAGCGAACACGGTGAAGCAGACCGGCGGTGAATACTGGAACGGCCCCGGTCTGGCGGTCCAATTCATCGAGGTCGAAGGCCCACTCAACGAGACTTGGCCTCCAGAAAGTCATCGCCGCATCTTCGGCGACATGCCGCAAAAGAAGTTTCCGATTTACAACTTCTCCGACCGAGTGGAAGTCGTCTCGGACGAGCCGCTCGTCGATGCCGAACGCATCCTCACAACATTCACGCGCCGAGCGTTTCGCCGAAGCGTGATTGCCGAGGATGTCGCGCCGTTCGTGGCCATTGTCCAAGCAAAGATGGCTGGTGGCTACACGTTTGAACTGGCGATGCGAGCGGCCCTAAAAGGCATACTCATCGCGCCCGAGTTCCTGTTCCTCCGCGAGCGACCGGGCAAGCTCGACGATTTCGCGATGGCCAGTCGGTTGTCGTATTTCCTCTGGAGCACGATGCCGGATGAGGAGCTGTTTGACCTCGCCGCGAGGGGTGCGCTAAGCGGAGAGGGGAAGAAGGGGAGACAAGGAGAAGGGGAGAAAAACAAAGCAGCGTCATCGTCCGTCTCCCTTGCTCCCTCTTCTCCCATCTCCTTGTCTCCCTCTCTCCCCGTCTCCCCATCTTCAACGCTGCGCCAGCAGGTCGAGCGAATGCTCGCGCACCCCAAGGCCGAACAGCTCACCACGAATTTCGTCGGCCAGTGGCTCGGCCTGCGCGACATCGACGCGACCGAACCGAGCCACCTCGTCTACCCCGAATTTGATCACTTACTCAAGGTGTCGATGATTCGCGAGACCGAGTCGTTCTTCGACGAAGTCCTCAAGCGCGACCTGAGCCTGACGAACTTCGTTGCGTCCGACTTCACGATGCTCAACGGGCGATTGGGCAAGCACTACGGCATTCCCGGCCTGACGGGCTGGGAGTTTCACAAGACGCCGCTCCCTGCGGACAGCCATCGCGGCGGCGTCCTGACGATGGCCAGCGTCCTGAAGGTGACGGCCAACGGCACCACGACCTCGCCGGTCATGCGCGGAGCGTGGGTGCTCGATCGCATCTTGGGAACGCCGCCGTCACCGCCGCCCGAGGGTGTCGCGGCGATCGATCCCGACATTCGCGGCGCGACGACGATCCGCGAGCAACTGGCCAAGCACCGCAACGATGCCGCCTGCGCGAGTTGTCACTCGAAGATCGACCCACCCGGCTTCGCCCTGGAAAGTTTCGATTGCATTGGCGGCTGGCGGGAGAAGTATCGGATCTCCGGCTGGCGAAGAGATGCGGAAGCCGTGGTTTTGGAAGGCCGCAAAATGCACTACTACCACGGCCTGCGAGTCGACCCGTCCGACGTGACCGAGGATGGCCAGCCATTCCGAAACATTGACGAGTTCCGCCAATTGCTGCTGCGCGACAAGGACCAACTCGCCCGATCTCTGACCACGAAGCTGTTGACCTATTCCACGGGCGGCGCACCGACCAAGGCCGACCATCCGGAGATCGAAGCCATCGTGGCTCGCGTACGGAACAAGAATTACGGCTTCCGCTCGCTCCTGCACGAAGTGGTGCAGAGCGAGCTGTTCCAGAACAAATGAGTTGCCTGCCCCATTCGGATCAGCGAACAGTTGCAGCTCGCCGTTAGGAACTTGTCCAAGAACAACACCAACCCGAAGCGTGAGCGAGGACGAGAGTCGAGCGACATGCGTCCTCGCTCACGCTTCAGGTTAGTGTTGTTCAAAACACGGCGTAATTCTTGGACGAGTCCTTAGCCGCCGATCGAGTACATCGGTCGAGCGGGTTGGATGAACCGGGCCGTGTTGATCTCGTGGCCTTCCTTCTTGGCCGCGACGCTCGATCGAATGGCGGAGGCAATTTGGTCGTCGGTGCCGTCGCCACGTACCAGACTCCGCACGTCGGTCTCATCAAGACTGAAGAGGCAGTTGCGCAGCTTGCCATCCGCCGTGATGCGGATCCGGTTGCAGCTCATGCAAAATGGCTGACTGATCGACGCAATGAAACCAATGCGACCCACACCGTCCTCGAACACAAAGTCACTGGCCGGTCCACCGTGTCCACCGCCGTGGGCGGGTTGTTCGCGAGCTGTTCGGTCATGAAGGACCGTCGGGACGAGTGGCATAATTTCGGCCGACAGCTTCTCGATGATCTCGTGCGCGAACAGCACTTTGCCTCGTTCCCAAGCGTTGTCGGCGTCGAGCGGCATGTATTCGATGAACCGGACTTCGACGCCGGTCTCCCGTGCGAAGTGGCCGAACGGCACGACTTCGTCCTCGGTCATGCCTCGTACCGAGACCGCGTTGATCTTCACGGGATCGAACCCGACGCGCCGCGCCGCTTGGATTCCCTCGATTACCTTCTCGAAGCCGTCGCGCCGCGTGAATTGCTTGAACTTCTCGGGCGTGAGGGCGTCGAGGCTGACGTTGATCCGTCGCAGCCCGGCGGCATACAGATCGGCGGCTTGCTCGGCGAGGAAGATGCCGTTCGTTGTCAGGCCCACATCCTTGATTCCCGGAATCGCCGCCAGCTTCGCGACGAGCGTGTGCAGTTCACGACGGACCAGCGGTTCGCCGCCGGTCAGCCGCAATTTGTCGATCCCCAAGGGTACGGCCACACGGACGAACCGTTCGATTTCCTCGAACGTCAGCAGTTCGGACTTGTCCATGAACTGCACGTCTTCCGCAGGCATGCAGTAGAAGCAGCGAATGTTGCAACGATCGGTCACGCTGATCCGCAGGTTGTTGTGCAGACGCCCGAACGAGTCGATGAGCGGTAGTTGGGATGAACTCACTTCGTCTCGCCTCCCGGATGAACCCATTCGGTGGAACCATCCGACCAGTTCTCTTTCTTCCAAATCGGGACGGTGACTTTCAGTTCGTCGATCAAAAACTGGCCCGCTTCAAATGCCTGCTTGCGATGCGGGCAACTGACGGCCACCGCGACGCTGATGTCGCCGAGTTTCAGATGTCCGAGCCGATGCACGATCGCCACGCGATCGACCGGCCATCGCGCGCGGGCGGCTGTTTCGAGTTCTTTCAATTTTGCTTCGGCCATCGCAGGGTAGCCTTCGTAGTCGAGAGCCACGGTCTGACGACCGGCGGTCAGTTCGCGAACCGTACCGAGAAATAATACGACGGCACCCGACTGCGGTGAACGAACCGCTTCGGTCAGCGCGTGATAGTCAATCGGTTGGTGTGTCAGTTCGATCATGGTTACTCGTGGACAGGAAGAATGCTCATCGCTCCCACCCGCAGCGTGAGCGAGGGCTCGCGTTCATCAGAAGTTCTGTTGGATATAAAAAAATCACGCAACTCTCGTCCTTGCTCACGCTGCGGGTTGGTGTTGGGAATGTTCACCCACCGCTCACAGGAGGGAAACAGGCGACTTCGTCGGTGGTGTTCAGCATCGCACTGTCAGTCGCATAGTCGTTGTTGACCGCGACGAGCAATCGCGGGACAAGCGGTTCGAGCTTCGGATGCTGTTCGGAGAGCCGTCGCTTTAGATCGGCCACCGTTTCCCCGTCCGTCCAATCCAGTTCCACGACATCGCGTCCCGCCAAGTCGCGCGCCTTGGCGAAGAGCTTCACTGCGAGTGATTTCATGGCGTCGCCTCCGTGGGGCGACGGACTTCGCACATCAAGGCCAGCACGTTTTGGTCGGGATCGCGGAAGAAGGCCATCCACAGATCGTGATCGGGCATCGGAGCGACCAGACGCGGGGGCGAGACGAACTCGACACCCACCCTCGTCAATTCTTCAAATGTCGCCGTGATGTCAGCCACCTTGTAGTAGATGATCGAAGCGGAGTTATCGAGTTGAGCCGACTCCGCCAGTGACAGCATCAACCGGACGCCACCGCACTCGACAAACCCCATGCTAGGCAACTCGAACAGCAACGTCATGCCGAGCGTGTCGCGATAAAACGCCACCGCGCGCGGAACATTGCGCACCGTGATCGCGATCTGACCAATGCCGTCGAGGCGGACCATCTACGCTTTCCAAGAGTGAAGTCGAAGGCAAAGGAGAATAGCGTCGGCCCCCCTGAACGAGGCACATCAATGCACGCCGCTTGTCTGACGCGGACTGATTGTGCGAGCCAGTCGTGACACGTCACGGCACGGTTGCGGCCGGAGCAGCAGCCGCTGGTGCATCAATGACCTCCAGCTTGTGGTTCTCCACGTCGTACTGATACTTCTTGCCGCCCGGCAGAACCGGCAACTGAATGTTGTTGGCCTTGACGATTTTCTCGAAGAATTCTTCGTAGTCCTTTGGGTAGCGGCCTTCGGTCGCCTCAAACAACCGTACGGCATGTTCAATGTGTGACTTGGAAATCTTTTCCAGCATCGGACCGTATGCCGAAACGGGAGCCGTGATCATGTCGGTCGCGGCGATCTTGCTGTCACTGACTTTCGCTCCGGCATTCGGGTCGAATTGGCCGATGTCCTGAGTCTTCTTTCCAACGATGCTGTTCGGAGACTTCTTCGTCTGTTCTTCGAGCGACTGCATCCCGCAGCCGGTCAGCGTGAGCAACATCAATGTGGTGGCAAGGCGATTCATGGCGGGGGGCTTTCTGGGAACGTGGGTTGAGCGTTCGCGGACGCGGCGCAAGTTGAGGAAGAAACAGAATAGGCTCACCCGCGAGTCACTTCATTGTTCGCGCCGTCTTCGTGAACTCAACCCGCGCAAGCCAAGGGTACTGGCGGCGTGACATCTTGACCAGAATGCGGTGTGACTCGAGCCGAGGTATACCCCACAATCACAAGTTATCCGAACACTCATTCGTTGGAAGGGAGTTTGTCGTGACTGGAGTCTTGGTTCGTCCAGCGTGGTGCGTGGCGGTATTTGAGCGGCGTCCATTCTGGGGGCCGGAGCTTCAGCGGCAGCTTGCGAATCGTCAGGTCGAAGTGCGGGAATGCCGCAGCGTGCATGACCTCAACTCCGCTACGGACGATGTCGCGACGGCAGTCGTCTTGCTGGATTTGGACTCCGCTCCCGCTGAATGCTTGGGCTGGTTGGGCCGTCAGATTCGTGAGCCTTCCGCGCGGCCGGTCATCGCGTGTGCAACGACCGATCTCGCGGACCTCGAATGGACCGTGCGCGAGGCGGGTGCGATCGCGTTCGTGAATGAGGAAATCACCGGCGTGGAGTTGGCTCGGCTCTGCCTACGACAACTCCGACTGGCGTGAGTCAGGTCGTTGCCGGTCACAGGTGGCACTGCTACAACTCTGCGGCCTTTGGAGCTTGTTCAAGAATGACGCCGTGTTTTGATCAACACCAACCCGAGGCGTGAGCGAGGACGAGAGCCGAGCGACGTGCGACCTCGTTCACGCTTCGGGTTGGTGTCATTCTTGGACAGGCTCTTGGCCCCGGATTCAAGCTCACCACAACAACAATTGGCTTTGCCCGAACTGGACGACGAGATGCTGACCGAGATGCAAGTGTTGGAACGACTCCGCAACCTTCGTGATCCCGAGATCGGTCGATCGCTCGGCGAAATGGGGATGATCAGCAGTGCGGTCATTGGTGCGGGCAACTCGATCACCGTGACCATCGACTTACCCACGCCGGCGTATCCGCGTCAGGAACGAATCACCGCCGCGGTGACCTCGGCAATTCGCGAGTCGATGCCCGATGCCGGCCCCATCGAAATCTCCTTCATTTCTAACGTGCGCGGCAAGATGAGCGGCGGTTCGATCGGCTTGCGTGCCAAGAACGTCATTGCGGTCGGCAGCGGTAAGGGTGGCGTCGGCAAGAGTACCGTCGCGGCGACACTGGCCTTCGGACTGAAGTCCCTCGGCTGCAAAGTCGGACTGATGGATGCCGACGTGTACGGACCGAGCATTCCACACATGGTCGGCTCGCACGGGATGCCGGTCGCCGTCAAACACACGACGGCCACGGGTGAGGAAATTGAACGGATCGAACCGGTCGAGATCGACGGCATGAAAGTGATGTCGATGGGCTACTTCGTCAAACCGGATCAAGCGGTGATCTGGCGCGGACCGCTGCTCCATCGGGCGATCACGCAGTTTTTGAAAGACACCGACTGGGGAGATCTCGACTATCTCATCATCGACCTGCCACCAGGGACGGGCGATGTCACGCTGACGCTGTCGCAGTTGTTGGGATTGGCGGGAGCGATCGTCGTTTGTACGCCGCAACAGGTCGCGCTGCTCGATGCGATCAAGGCCATCAGCATGTTCCGGCAGGTGAAGATTCCCATTCTCGGCCTCGTCGAGAACATGACGGGCGAAATCTTCGGGCGAGGTGGTGTGCGGAAAAAGGCCGAAGAACTGGGGATCCCCTTCCTCGGAGAACTGCCGATTGACGCGGGGATTCGGATTCGCGGAGACGATGGCCGCATTGCGAGCCTCTTCTCGGAAGACAATCCCTCACGCGGCCCGCTCCTCGGCATGTGCGAGCAAGCGGCGATGCAACTCGCCAAGCAACTGCTCGAAACACCACGGATGCCGACGCTCGAAATCCTGTGATCCGGCTTTATGCTGCTCGCGGGTGAGGATCGCACATGTCACACCAACCCGAAGCCTAAGCGAGGACTCGCTTTTCATACTCGCTTACGCTTCGAGTTGGTGTCAGCTTCTCCCGCGAGCGGGACGGCAGTTCATGCCGGAGCTGGGTGACCGATCTGCAAGAGGATGTTCCGTTTGCGGACTGCATCCTGACCCTGACCTTAATTTGGAGCGACTGGGGAGAGTTTCTGGTCAAGTGCCTGTGAAGCCTTGCCGATAAATCCGATTACCACGACTGCGCTGATGGTGCGTCATGGTGAGTCCTCCCCCTCAAGTTCGCACTTCACAGGCTCAGCATGGACGCATCCCTGCCTTCCAAAGATCGCGCGTCTCGAACAGATCGCAGCGTTCGACGCCCGATGACTCTGGCCATCCAAAGTCTTTCCGTGGCGACGGTCTCGTCCCTGCTGTTATGGACGGCTGGGGGTAGCTTCGACATGCCCAGCGCGAAGCTCGCTTCGGCAGGGACGAAGTTCGACAAGGCTTCCAAGCAGTCGGCGTCGGGCTTCTCACCGGAAGTGCAAGAAAAGACCTTCAAGCTGAACTACTTCAGTTCGCCGTGGGAGACGGTCTTCAAAGACTTGGCCGAAGCGACGGGATCGCAGCTCATTGCGGATCGCGTTCCCAAAGGTCGCTTCAGTCGCCGCGATGCCACGGAATACTCGCGACACGACGCCGTGCGAATCATCAACAAGGACATCGAACCGCTCGGCTTTCGGCTGATTGAGAAGGGCGATTTCCTTGTGGTGCTCGACCTGCCGTCGCAGCGTCCGCGCTATCAACCGATCACGATCACCAAGGACGACAACGGTGAGAAGGTGAGCGACCCGAACCGCATGTCGCCACAGTCCGCACCATCTCCGTACGAACGCCGCGTCGATGCGATCACCGTGCGTGACGATGCGCAAGCCGAGTTACTTCGTGACGCCGCGCCACGTCGCAGCGAGCGACGACCAGTCCGAACCGTCTCGCACGACGATGTGCCTGCCGAATCGAACGGCTCTGTGTCGCGTCGCGTTTCGACCGCCGATGCCGTGGCTCCAGCGCGACTCATCGAGGAGCCGGTCGCTCGCGCACCGCAATCGGGATCGCAGGTTGTCTTTCGACCGAAGCATCGTTCGGCGGTCGATCTGTCGAAGCAGGTCTATCGCACGTTGAAGCCGCGTGCGCAGTTGGTCTCGCACGGCCCGAATGGTCTCCCCGCGTTCCGCATCGCGTCGGAAGTCGCTTCCAACCAAGACGACCTCAAAGCGGCCGGACGATTAGCCAACGGCGGCCCGAGCTTCACGATTGCCATCGACGAAGCGAGCGATGAATTACTGATCGTCGGCACCCGCGCCGAGAGCGATGCCACGCTGAAGTTGCTCCGCACGCTGGACCGGCCGTTCGATGCCGAAGAGCCGCTACAAGTCACCGCCACCACGAAGTACGTTTGCCAGATTGCTCACCAACTGCCCGCTGAAATCGAACGGATTCGCGCGGCGAATCAGGGCGGTGGGAAGCCAGCCACGAAGCCAGCTCGCGAGGCGGAACCTGTCGTTCCGCGTGGTGGCCGTCAGGCCGTCCCTTCCGCCATCGGCGATGCCATTGGAACGCTGAAAGGCGAGGTGGCCATCGAGTCGGTCAATGATCTCGGCGTGCTGATTATTCGCGGCAACGAGAAGGATGTTGAGGAAGTCATGAAGGTCATTCGCGAGCTGGAAAAGCTCAGCGAAGCGACCGCGCCGCAGGTCCATCTGCTCTACCTGAAGAACGTCGATGCGGAATCCCTGGCCGAGCTACTGACCACGGTCTACGAGCGGCTGACTCAGTTTCCCGGCAAGGCGACTCAGCCACGTCAAAGCGCGGCGATCCTGCCGATCACGAAACCGAACTCACTGTTGATCGTCGCGCCGGAAGCGGACCTCAATGCGATTCTCGATCTGGCTGAGGAACTGGATCGCCCGGTTGATCCCGAAACCGAATTCCAAGTCTTCCACTTGAAGAGTGCGATCGCGCTCCAAGTCGAGGAACTCATCACGAAGTTCTACGAGGAGCGGAAGAACCTCGGCGCGAAAGTGCTCGTCACATCCGACTCGCGCACGAATGCGGTCATCGTGCGTGCCCAGCCACGCGATCTGGATGAGATCGAGGCGCTCATCAAGAAACTCGAACGCGATCCGGCGGCCTCCAGCTCGATGAAGATTTTTCCGCTGAAGAGCGCGCTGGCCACCGATCTGTCCGCCGTTATCAACGCCGCCATTCAAAGTGTGATCGCTCCCCCCACGTCGAGTTCCGGCGGCGGTGGTGGCGGACAGGGAGCCTTGCAGGGACTGAACGTCGGCCAAGTGGATGAGCAATTCAAAAACGTGAAGTCGGCCGTATTGAAGTTCCTTGTGTCCGACAAAGCCGGCGACCGCGAGTTGCAATCGGGTGTCCTGTCCGACATCCGCATCACACCCGACGCGCGAGCCAACAGTCTGATTGTGTCCGCTTCCGAGCAGAGCATGGCTCTGATCGAAGAACTCATTAAACAGCTCGACAAGCCGACCTCAACGGTCTCGGAAATCAAAGTCTTCACGCTCGCAAATGCCGACGCGGAACTGATGGTCACGCAGCTCAACGCGCTGTTCAACGGCCAGACACAAACGGGTGGCGGCAATCAACGTCAAGCGCAGGGCTTGGCTTTGGCCGGTGCCGACGATGCCAGCGCCAGCTTGGTGCCACTCAAATTCTCGGTCGATAAACGAACGAACAGCATCATCGCCGCCGGTGCCGCCGATTCGTTGCGCGTCGTCGAGGCGATCCTGCTCCGTCTCGACGAGAGCGATGTGCGGGCACGCAAGACGCGGGTGCTGCGCTTGCAGAACAGCCCCGCCGCACAGGTCGCTACCGAGATCACTCAGTTCTATACCTCACAGCGCGACCTCCAGCAGAACGATCCCAACCTGGTCAGTTCGGTGGAGCAGCTCGAACGCGAAGTGATCGTCGTCGCCGATACGGCCACCAACAGCCTGATGGTCAGTGCGACTCCGCGCTACTTCGACGACATCGAATTGATGGTCAAGCAACTCGACACGCCCCCGCGCCAAGTCGTCATTCAAGCGTTGCTGGTCGAGGTGGAGCTGGCGAACACAGACGAGTTCGGGATTGAGCTGGGCTTCCAAGATTCAATCCTGTTCAACCGCAGCACGCTCGATGCGCCCACCATCATCACAAAAACCACGACTGCGGTGAGCGGACAACAGACCTCCACACAAGAGATCATCTCGCAGACGGGGCAGCCGGGATTCAACTTCAACAATCCGTCACTACCGCTGGGGAACAACCTCAAGGGGTCTGGTTCCAGACCCTCGAACGTGGCCTCGCAGGGGTTGAGCAACTTCTCACTGGGCCGTGTGAACGGCGATCTCGGCTTCGGCGGACTGGTGTTGTCGGCGGGTTCGGAATCCGTCAACGCCTTGCTGCGGGCGCTCTCGGCTCACCGACGCATCCAGATTTTGAGTCGCCCACAAATCCGGGCACTCGACAACCAACAGGCCGAAATTTTCAGTGGGCAAGAAATCCCCGTCGTCAGCGGCTTCACTCAAAGCGGCATCGCGGGATCGAACGTCCCCACCATCGAACGCAAGAACGCAGGGATTCAACTCACGTGTATTCCGCGCGTCACGCTGGAGGGGCAGGTCTTCATGCAGGTCTACGCTCAACGAAGTCAGTACCGCAACGAAGGTGTTCCGATCTCGACCGACCAAGCGGGACGCACGATTGAGTCTCCGATTCTTGATATCAGCCGAGCAACGACGACCATCAGCGTGCAAACGGGTCAGACGGTTGTGATCGGCGGACTGATCAACACCCGCGACGAATCGTTCACCAATAAAGTGCCGTTCCTCGGCGACTTGCCGCTGATTGGGACGGCGTTCCGCTATGACTCGCGCAGCACGCGCCGTGTCGAACTGTTGGTGTTCCTCACGCCGCGCGTCATCAACGGCGCGATGGATGAAGAGGCCATCAAGGATGTCGAGATGGGGCGGCTGCACTACATCGAGAGCGAAGCCGAAGACATTCACGGACCACTGCGAGCACTCCCCGCTCCCGATCAAGTCTTCGACGAGAACGGTGCCCCTTGGAATGGTCCGGGAACGACTGTTCCCAACGGAACCGGCCCCGCGATCCCCCCCGCGCCGCAAATGGTCATCCCTCCCGCGCCGAAGTTCGATGGCACGACCTCGAATTCGCTGATCATTCACGATCCGGCTTTCAGTCCGGCGAGTGCCTCGCGCATGCGGTTCACCGAGGAAGACGATCAGCCGATGAAAGTTCAGCAGGCGAAGGCCGAATCGTTCTCGTCCACTCGTTCTGGATCACGCAGTCCGAGCAAGGCGACCGTGAAGCCCGCCGCAAAAAGCTGGGGCATCCGCAAATGATCGTCTTTCAAGGTGGTCGAGTGATCGGACACCATGAGTTTGCGGTGTTGTTCAATCACTAGCCAGACGCGGAAGCAAGGGCTTCACCGTCATCGAAGGCCCGGCCTCGCTTGCGTGCCGGGCTAGTTTTGGAATGCATTCTTGGGAGTTCTCACAATGTCGCTGACCTCGCGAATCATGACGAGCCTGTTGTCCGGTGGCTTGCTCGTCACCGGCATGGGCTGCGCGACGATGCACTTGCCGTTCGTTAAGGACCGCATGGAAAAGGCCACGGCACGCAACCCCGTGACACAGATCATCTGCATCTGGCAGCAGTCGGAAGGGCGCGATCCGAGTGGGATGCCCTGTCGCGGATTCGCCGGACAAATCCTGTTTCTGGCGGGACGGAGTTCTCTGCCGGTCCAGATCGAGGGGGATGTTCGCATCTATCTCTTCGACGATCAGGGATCATCGGAAGAGCAATCGAAGCCGATGCACCAATACGACTTTGATACGGGAGCGTGGGCGCGACACCTGACGAAGGGCACGCTCGGGCCGACGTATAGCGTCTTCGTCCCGTACACCCGTCGAGGGACACATGAGGCCAAGTGCGCGTTACGTATTCGACTGAAGACGGGTGACGAACCGGCGGTCTTTTCGGACATGGCGACCATTCCGTTGGAGGGCCGCACGAAGAAGGCCAGCGAGCTGGAGAGCGCCGGCCCCTCCAGCGAACAAGTCAAAGCCGCTACGGAAGCGGTCTCGCAAACGCTGCGTCGGACCACGACGATCTCGATGGCGGGTGAGACGATGAAGCCGACCGCGACCGGAATTCAAACGGCCGCAGCGGGGGCGTCTGCACATCGCGATGAAACACCGGGCCGCGTGCAACTCGCCAATTTTGAAGAGGGGCAGGAATCGAGTGACCCGAGTGCGCAGCGGATCGAGCAACTCGAACAGCTCGTCCAACAGATGCTCGAACAGCAGAGCGGCTCGACCGTCGAACAGGCCAAGCGTGCCTCGCGGCGCGTGACACCGGCGTCGGCTACGGCCGCGTCTGGACCAGCGAACTCAGCCCCGAAGCGACTCGCCGAAGAAGTGACCAAACATCCTCTCAGCGACTTCGACGACGACGCGCCTCAGCCGATCCGCGTCGCCGCCCGGCCACGCCGCGAGACTCAGTCGAATCACCCACTCGCCGCTCTCGATGACGAATTGGCGGAAGAGAGCCATGTGTCCAAGACACCCGTCGCTCGTCCCATACGAACACCTCACGAGGCGGCGACGCACTCCACGCGAACGATCCGCGCCACGGAAGCTGCACCCTCCGCAGCGAAGTCGTGGGCCGACTCTTTCGATCCACTGGACACGTCGAACGGCGAGTGAATAGTCATCTGAGCGGGGCGGCGTAAGTCCCCCGGTTCTTGGGCGTAAGCCCGCTGTGGTTGAACCGGGGAGCTTACGCCGCCCCGCTCAGAAACCTCTTATCTTGAGTCGCATGGGAAACAATTCAGACGGGCAAGAGTGCCCGCCCTACGTCACTGGTCACGTTTATCGTCGATCACCTCTCGACGACCCAGATATTGCGAAACCGGATTGGGTTGCCGTGGTCTTGCAGATGGATCGGCCCGGGGTCTTTCCCCTCACTGACGGGAGCAGCCGTCGTCGATTTCGGGGCGGCCACGTCGTTGTGAATCACCACGCCGTTGTGCTTCACCGTGAGGCGGGCGTCGGCAGTCTTCTTGCCCGCGTCGTCGTACTTGGCGGCGGTGAAGTCGATGTCGTAGGTCTGCCACGACAACGGCGGGAAGCACATGTTCACGTCGGGCTTCTTGATCGAGTAGATGCCGCCGCATTCGTTGTGTTCACCGGAAAGGCCGAATGAGTCGAGAATCTGCACTTCGTAACGTCCCTGCGCATAGCAGCCGCTGTTGCCACGCCCCTGACCGCGCGCGGTCGGCATGTAGCTCAGCAGGAATTCGAGGTGCATCGAGTAACTCTGAAACTTCTGCTTGCTGGTGACACCTTGCACGAGCAGATTGCCGTCGAGTTTGCCTCCTTGAAAGTGATCCGGAGTCGATCCATCGAACAGGACGACTGCTCCTTGAGGCGGCTTCTGGCCGAGCGTCGGGCTGGTCCGCGTGACCTTTTTCAGCTCGCCCAGTTTTGCTCCGTCGTTGGTTTGAATAACCGCGACGCCGTCCTTGATCTGAACGGTCGCTTCACTCCCGGTGATCGTGAGCGTGCCGTTGCTCACTTCCCCGTCCGCCTCTTTCTTTTCCTGCCCGTCCCAACCATCACCAGGCAGTCCACCGATGTGCCCGACGGCGTGAAACTTCCCGCCACCAAGCGCGATCACTTGGACGCCCACCTTCGTAGACGCACCGTCCACTTCAATCGCCCCCGCGTATTCGCCTTGAAACGCGAAGTCCGCATCCGCTTGCTTCGCATCCAAAGCGGGAGCAGCGGCTTGAGCGTGCAGCAATGACCCAGAACATAGCAGCGACAGGGAGAGACTCGACCAGAACATCAGACGGCGCATGAAGGGAACTCCACAAAAAGGACATCGAAACAGGGACAACCGGCAATCCGGTAGGCACCTCACGGCAACATTGAGCCTGCCAAACGAGCATGGCTCGCCGGGCCTTCGGCGAGCCACATTGAAAACCGGGAAGCGGTTTAACCGAGTACGAAGACCGCAGCCCATCGCGTGCGATCACATCGGATCCTCTTGGTCCGGCTGGAGCGAGGCCAAATACTTCTGAATGATTTCGTCGGCCTCTTCCTTCACCGTGCGAAATGCGGGCTTCTTCACAACTGGTGGGCGAGTGACGAGGGCTTGGGTTGGAGCGGCTTGAACGGGGGGAGTCGATTCCGTGGCAGGTGCCTCCGTCGCAACGGGAACACGCCCATGAATCACGGTGGAACCGGAGCCGCGCGGGCCGGTCGAGGAATCCTCGTCAGTGAGCCAGTCGGCGATGTCCGCATCCGAAATCTTCTTGTCCGGTTTCTTGGATTTCGGCTTCGGGGTTTCCGAATCCGCTTCCGGAACTTGAAACACGGCGGCACCAATTCTCAGGATGTCCCCCGCACGCAACAACAGCGGCTCGGTGATGGCCACGTCGTTGACGTAGGTTCCATTCTGACTCCCCAAGTCGCGCACACGAATTCCATGAGGACCAACATCCAAAATGCAGTGCTGGCGACTGACGAGGTTCGACGTGAGCCGCATGTGGCACCCTTCGTCTCGACCAACGATCAACTCGCGATCGGGCAGGACGAGATGTCTACCCTGCAACTTGCCTGCGTGAATGATGAGTTCTGCCATGTGATTGCTCGCATTAACTGTTGAGCTGCACCGGCGCGCCGCCCGTGCCACGACTGATTAGAACAGGCAGCGAACCGCCTGTTGAAAACGTAGGGTAAGCGTCTCGCTTGCCCGTTCTCCAATTGCATTCACGGGCAAGCCAGACGCTTACCCTACGTTTCAACTAACCGCGCGGCACGACCAGCGGCTCGCCGCACTGAGGGCAGGTCAGACTCTTCCCTTTGTGCGAGGCACTGACCTTGAACTTCTTACCGCACGAACAGTTGAATCGGACTCGCGTCGGATCGGGTTCTTGATCCAGGTGCGTCCGTTCCCAAACTTGCTTGGCGACCTCCTGCATCTTTTCCAACAGGTGTCGCGGTTCATAGGGTTTGGCGAGATAGCCATCGGCACCAACCCGCTTGGCCAGTTCTCGGGCATCCGGCCGATCGATGGCGGTCACGATCAGAACGGGAACGGTGTCGTCAGTGTTCTTCAGCCGCTCACAGATTTCAAAACCGCTTTCACCGGGCAGCATCAGATCGAGGATGACGAAGTCCGGCTTCTGCATAACGAACGTAGCTTGAGCCTGCCCCCCCTCTTTGGCGACACGCACCTTGATGCCCTGTCGTTCCAACATCGACTTGATCATCTCCGCCGCGTCGGTATCGTCCTCGACGATCAGCACCAGGTTGATGGGAATCTCTACGGAACTGAGGGTTGTCCAGCGTTCGGCGTCCAAAATGCCCCTCCAACTCTGCGACTTGAGCCAATTAGAATTGGCCCACAAATGAGGTGCCACCGACCGCACGGCCGCGCGCACCGAGTGGTATCGGAATACCGCAAACTGCGGGTATCCGCAATCCTTTGCCCGTGCGCGTCATACAACTCAATCATCCCGTCCAGAAAGAACAGATCAAGTTTTGTGAGGCATGAACGGAAGATGTTTCCGAGTGGAGTTCAAGGAAGCTGCAGGAATTATTCATGGCCGTTCTCAACCTCACACGCATAGTTCGACTTCCAAGAACCGTTGCGGGTGGCGAACGTACTCGGCCGCCAAGAATTGCAGCGTCTGCCAGCGAGTGCCGTGGTGTCCTGACTCCAGCTTCGGCATCTCGGCAGGGAGATTTGTCAGCAGCGACTTCTTCGTGACCATCGCGCGAATCTTGCGAGTTCTCATGTCACCCGCCGCTTCACAGGTCAGAGCCACGAGATAAACGGCGGTCGTCACCGGAGCACCCATGTCGCGTTTCATCAAGCCGGTCGCGAACTGTTCCGACAGATCGTTCAGCACCGCATTCAAAAAGAACCACGAGTCGTTCAGAGGGAGCGGCAACACGGGATCATTGGCCGTGGTCTGACGAGCCAGCTTCTGCACCGTGTCGGCGGCGACGGAGTTCAAGAAGACTTCCTCGCACCGCTTTTCGCTGAGCGTCCGAATCTTGAGCGTCCCGCCGTCGATCGTGTTCAGCGACACGTTGAGCCGATCGAAGAACTCCTGCTTCTTCCAATGCGCCGTCGCCCGCCGCTTGCCGATGTACCAACCCACGGCCATCAACACGAAACCCGTCACCAGCTTGACGGCATGTTCCCGCAGTGTGGCGACGACGTGAATCCAGATCTCGTCAAAGGACATTTCGATTCCATTTGTAAAACGTAGCGTAAGCGTCTCGCTTGCCTTGCCCTGATCTGAAAATCGCGGGCAAGCGAGACGCTTACCCAACGGTGAGGATCACAGCGACTTGAGGTACTCGATCAACGTTTCGCGTTCGTCGTCAGAGAGGCTTTCGCCGACGAGGTCTTCGGGGCGGTGGTGCTTCGTGAGAACGGCGTCCAGTGAGCGGGCTTTGCCGGTGTGGAGGAAGCGGCGGCGGGAGGCGAGGCCGCGCAGCGTCGGCGGGTTGTAGTTGGGATCACGATCCTTTTTGTCTTCGACTTTGCCGTCGAACGTTTCGCCGGACGTGAACTGAGTTCCCGAGTGGCAACTCGCGCAGGCCGCTTTGCCGGTGAAGAGTTTTTCTCCCGCTGCGATCTTTTTGGCGAGGGCCTCGTCCTTGGTGTCGCCGCGCGGATTGACCGGATGATCGAGCGTCTTGAGGTACGCGACCATCGCGGTGGCGTCTTCATCCGTGATCGGCAGTTTAGATGCCATGCTTTCATTGAGCGACCGTTTCATCGCGTCGTGCAGGTCGGTCTGCCAGCCGTGCCACGTCCACGGGCCGGTCTCGGCGACGCCGCGCAGCGAGGGGGTCAGTTTGGGAGTGCCATAGGTTTTGTCGTTCCGAGTGTCGAAGACTTGCCCTGCCGTGTGGCCGTCCGTGTGGCAAGTGTGACAGCTATACCAACTGTGCATCGAGCGATCGGCATCAAAGAAGATGTGTTCGCCGCGACGCGCGAGACTTGGTTCGCTCGGCCCTCCCAGCGAGATCGTCTGCGTCACCTCGCGGGCATCGAGATCGACGACCTGCACGCTGTTGGAGAAGTAGTTCGAGACGACGACCGTTCGCTCGCCGATGAACTCGACCGCTTGCGGCCGTCCGCCGAGTTCGATCCGCCGGAAGCTACTCTTGTCCTTCTGCATCGCCGCCGGGAGGAAGTCGCCCGGATCGCCCTTTGGCCACGGGATGGAACCGAAGTCGATCACGAGCAACTCGTGCGTCCCCCCCGCCGTCACGACGAGCAGTGACTGATCGGGACTGAACACCGCTGCATACGCATCACCGACCGCGTTGCCGCGAATATCGAGACCGAGCTGTTTCTGTGTGCTCGGCTCACCATCGGGGAGCGGCAGCTTCGAGATGCGGTTGTCGATCACCCAGCCGATGTCGATCATTTGCGGAGTCACACTGAACTCGCGATTGACCGCGTGCGGCAGCACGACCAACCCCGAGTCCTTCGTGATCGCGGGGACTCCCGGATTGAAGGCCCCGTCAAACAGTCGCCGCTCGCTGACGAGGGCGTTCGTCGTGAGATCGTAAACCAAGATCGCCGATGGCACGGCGCAACAGGCCACCAGCCAGCGGCCATCGGGTGAAACTCGCACCATCTTTGGAATGCCCGGTGCTAGGTAACGGGTGACCGCCCCCGGCTGTTGACCATCGCTCTTCGCAGTCAACAGCCCCGCGATCTCCACGACCGCAATCGCGTCCTCGCCGCCGAGTGCCACGTAAACCAGCCGCTTGTCTTTGGAGACCGCGATCCCACGAGGCTCATCACCGACGATGGCCGTGCGATGCAGAGTCAACTTGCCACCGTTACGCTTCACCACGGCGAGAGCATCGTCGTGAAGGAGGCTGACGATCGCCGTCGTCTCGTCGAGCCAAACCACGTCGGCGGGACCGCGTCCGACGGCGAGTTCACTCTCAACACGACCGTCCTTCAAATTAACGAGACTCACCGAGCCGGACGTGTGGTTGGCGGTGAGGCACGTGCGACCATCCCCGCTCACCGCGAGTGAGATCGGGCTACGATCCGGCTCGTCCGCGCAGGCAACTCCGGCAAACAAGCCGTTCGCGAACAGGCCGAACACAACCAAGCAGGTCAGCGAAATCCATCCGTGTCTCATGAGTGGTCTCCCGAGGTTGGGCGTCAAACGAGCAAGGGCGGGAGTTTAGTCAGCTTTGATTTGAAACCCCACCCCGTTGGGGAACGATGAACGGGTTGGTCTGGGCCAACACCATGTTGAAACAGGGGAATTCGGGTGCCACGGTCACGGAGCTTCGACGTGGCCGGGAAATCGGAGGAACGTCTTCACGTTCTCACACGGCCACGTCGAAGCTCCGTGTCCGTGGCACCCCAAATTGAAAAAGCGATGGCCTTGCGGGGTGATCACGGCGGTCTTGTTTGATTTTGCCAGCAAAGCAACACTGTCCGCTTCTCACACGCGGCGGGCCTTCGTGTCGGAGCGTTACGCATGTGAGATGTCAGAGCCAGCCAGAGCGAACTCCGTGTCATCCCGATCTCGGACTCTGTATATGATCCACCGAAAACGCAGATCCTCGTCCCTTTGATTGGCCGCACCATATGGCTATCCAAGAATGAAGACCCCTCACCCTAGCCCTCTCCCCGCAAAGCCGCGGCGAGGGAACAAGGCCAAGACTCAAACAACCTGAATACTCAACCGGAGCCTTCCGTGACTGTGAACCCACTCAACGCTGACGATGAAGCCGAACTGCGAACATTGGAAATGGTCCGCACCGGGCGGCAGCGGATTCGGGCGGAGTTGGCCAAGACGATCGTGGGCCAGAACGAAGCGGTCGAGCAACTGCTGATCTCGCTCTTCGCGGGTGGGCATTGTCTCATCACGGGAGCGCCCGGATTGGCGAAGACGCTGCTCGTGAAGTCGATTGCGCAGGTGTTCCATCTCAATTTCCAGCGCATTCAGTTCACGCCCGACCTGATGCCAGCCGACATCACCGGGACGGAGATTCTGGAGCAGGACGAGGCCGGGAAGCGGCGGATGGTGTTCGTGAAGGGACCGATCTTCGCCAACGTGCTGCTGGCGGACGAAATCAACCGGACGCCGCCGAAGACTCAGGCAGCGCTGCTCGAAGCGATGCAGGAGCATCAGGTGACGGCGGCTGGGACGCGGTATGTGCTCGATGAACCGTTCTTCGTTCTCGCCACGCAGAACCCGATTGAAATGGAGGGGACGTATCCGCTCCCCGAAGCGCAGCTCGACCGGTTCATGTTCAACGTCGTGATCGACTACCTGACCGAAGACGACGAGGTCGCGGTCGTCGCCCGCACGACCTCAGCAGCTCCCGAACTGATCGAAGCCCTCTTCACGGGACAGGACATCCGGCGCATTCACGAACTCGTGCGAAAGGTTCCCGTCGCCGAGGATGTCGTCCGCTACGCGGTCCGCCTCGCCGCCGCTTCGCGACCGAAACAAAAAGAGACGCCCGACTTCATCACCGAGTACGTCTCGTGGGGAGCCGGTCTGCGAGCGGCTCAATACCTGATCCTCGGCGGCAAAGCACGGGCCTTGCTGTCCGGTCGAGCCAACGTCACCTGGGAGGATGTCCGCGCCTTGGCCGCGCCGGTCCTGCGGCACCGCATCCTCATCAACTACCGCGCCGAAGCGGCCGGCATGACCGTCGAAACGATCATCGGCAGGCTGTTGGAAACGGTGAAGGATGCGTGATAATGGCTCGCGTGACGGTCGCTCGATCGAAAGTGACCATCTAGGCAGATCAACGAAAGGGAGTCTGGTATGGAGCGAATCACTATCGACGATGCGAGCCGAGACTTGGGGGGGCTGATCGACAGCCTTGCCTCGCGCGGCACAACCATTGAAGTCGAGCGAAACGAATGCGTCATTGCGACCATTGTTCCGGTGACTCCCACGCCGCGAAAAATCTGTCGGTCGATGAAGGACTTCATCGGTTTGCTCAACTCTCTCCCCCCGCTCGGAGAAGACAACGCGTTTGAACAGGACATTGCTGATGCTCAAAGGCAGCTGCCGTCGAGGACCGAACCGTGGGATTCGTGATCGACACCTCCGTTTTCATTCGGGCTGAGCGTGAAGGGGGAGTTCTCGACCCCAACGATTGGCCGGATCGGGGAACGCCGTTCATCAGCGCGATGACCGTTTCTGAATTGATGGTGGGCGTTCATCGAGCCAACACGGAGCCCCGCCGACTTCGACGCCAGACTTTCATCAACGATGTCCTCAACTCTGTCGTCGTTCTCGCCATCGATGCGGAGATTGCCAAGGTCCATGCGAGACTGGTCGCTGATGTGCTCGGTCAAGGAACGCCAGTCGGGACTGAAGACCTGCTCATTGCGGCAACCGCACTTCACTTCGGCTTTCCGATTTTCACCGCCAATCCAAAGGACTTTGAGAAGGTGGCGGGACTCGAAGTGATCGAATTCAATTGAATGACATCCATTCCTGAAGGTCAGTTTCGTGGCGGTGAGCGTGAACGAAGTGGAGATTTAGGACTGTGGCTGAGCCGGAACGACAATCGCAAGCCGACCAGAACCCGCCGGGCAATCCAACGTCAGGGATGACGATGTTGGAGTTCGGCGAGTTCTTGATGTCATTGCCAGACCTTGGCGAAGATGCAGAAGCTTTTGCCCTCGACATTGAAGAGGCACGAAATTCTTATCTTCCGGAGACAGACCCTTGGGAAGAGTAGAGCCCTCATCTTCGCCGCATGCCGAACAGATCGCCGGGTTCATTGACCCGGCGACGCTCATGCATTTGAAGTCGCTTGAGATGCGGGCGAAGCATGTGGTCGAGGGTTTCATGACCGGGCTGAACCGCAGTCCGTATCACGGGTTTTCGGTCGAGTTCACCGAGTACCGGCAGTACACGCAGGGGGACGACTTGCGGCATCTCGATTGGAAACTGTTTGCTCGCAGCGACCGGTACTACATCAAGCGGTTTGAGGACGAGACCAATCTGCGGTGCCTGCTGTTGCTCGACGACAGCCGGTCGATGAATTTCGGTTCGCGAGGCTACTCGAAGTCCGAGTACGCCCGCACGCTGGCGGCAACACTGGGGTACTTCCTCAACACGCAGCGCGATGCGGTCGGGTTGGCGAAGTTCTCGTCGGAGATCGACGACTTCATACCGCCGCGTTACCGAGTCGGTCATCTTCGGCGCATCTTGGTCTCGCTCGAACGAGAAGCAATTGGGACATCCACGCATCTGTCGAAGCCACTGGAGCAGATCGCCGAGCGATTGAACAAACGCGGTGTCCTCGTACTGATATCGGACTTGCTCGCACCGCTGGAGATGCTCGAATTGAGCCTCGGCGCTTTGGCCGCGCGCGGTCAGGAAGTCGTCGTGTTCCACGTCCTCGATCCCGAGGAGTTACGCTTCGAGTTCACCGCTCCCGAGATGTTTGAAGACTTGGAATCGCAGGACCGGCTCTACGTCGATCCGGCCGCCATTCGGACCGAGTACCTCAAACGCTTCGGCAAGCATCTGGAGGCGGTCGAGGCAATCTGTAACCGGCTCGGACTGACCTATCACCGGATGCCGACCGACTCACCGCTGGAGTTGGCGTTGCCCGAGATCGTCCGCGTGCGAATGCAATCACGCGGCAACAGCAGGACACGGATCGCGAGGAGGGGTCGATGACACCACTCGCACCGTTCTATTTGCTCGGCGCGTTGGCGATTGCCGGGCCGATCCTGTTTCACTTGTGGCGGCGGACTCCGCGCGGGCGGCGCGAGTTTTCCACGCTGATGTTTTTGTCGCCGTCACCGCCGCGAGTCACTTCGCGCAGCCGGGTCGAACATTGGTTGCTCCTCCTCCTGCGCGGAGCCGTGTTGTTGCTGCTGGCGTTCGCGTTTGCGAGGCCGCTCTGGCGGACGGCGACTTCGGAACCGGAGCAGGCGAGTGACGAGGAACTAGTCGCGGTACTCGTCGATACCAGCGCGAGCTTGCGGCGTGAGGGAGCGTGGTCCGAGTTGATGACGCAGGTCGGCGCGAGCGTCTCGAAGTTGCCGACGACGGCGACGGTCGGGCTGTTCGCGTTTGATGACCGTTGGCGCAGCGTGGCCGATTTCACCGAGTTGAAGTCCCTTGAAGCGAGGGCGCGGCGGGAACTCGTCATTGCGAGACTCAAGGAATTGAAGCCGACTTGGGGCGGAACGAATCTCGGTGAGGCACTCGTTCGCACGGCATCGGCATTACAAGAGATTCAGACCGAGCGTGCGACGCCCGCCAAGTTGCGAATCATCCTCGCCAGCGATCTGCCGGTCGGCGCGAACCTCGACGCGCTGCGCGGCTTCGAATGGCCGAGCGATCTGCGCGTCGAGCCGCTCATCGTGCGAGCCACTTCGACGTCGAATGCGGGCCTGCAACTGGTCGAGCGGAACCTCGATCTGGGTGACGATCTGTTGCGTGTGCGCGTGACCAACTCGGCCGATGCGAAGCAGGAGACGTTCGTTCTCAAGTGGGACGGGACCGATGCGGCGAGCGTCTCCGTTTACGTGCCGCCGGGGCAGAGTCGTGTCCTCGTACCACCGAAGCGGCCCGACGGCGCGGCAGCGACCGCGCTGATGCTGACGGGTGACGATCATGACTTCGACAACCGGGTCTTCGTCGCGCCCCCTCGATTCGAGACGAAGCTGGTTGTTTACTGCGGAGCTGACAGGACGGATGACCCGGAGGGGTTGCGGTTCTATCTCGACGGAGTGTTTGCGGCGTCGCGGCGGTATCGGGTGGAGTTGGTTGGTTGGGATGAGAAGAAGGAAGATCCCCTCACCCTAACCCTCTCCCCGCAGAGCCGGGGCGAGGGGACAAAGCCAAAGATGGAAGACAAGCAGAAGGCTGAGCGGCCGTCGTTGGTGGTGCTGACTCATCTGGAAGCGGCGGCGAACGTGTTCGTGAACGAGCATCTTGCGGCGGGCGGGGCAGTGTTAATCGCGGCTCGGTCGGCGGAGAGTGGGACGGCGACGTTGAAGCAGTGCGGGTTGGAGCAAGTCACGCTGAGCGAGGCGGCTGTGCGGCGCGATGCGATGTGGGGCGAGATTGATTTTGAGCATCCGCTCTTCGCGCCGTTTGCCGAAGCACAGTTCAGCGACTTCACGGGGATTCGGTTTTGGAAGCATCGGGCGTTGGAGGTGGCGGGGAAGCGTGTCGGCGGCGGCAAACAGGAAGAGGGGCAAGCCGGAGGCTTACCCTACGGGGGGCGAACGCTGGCTCGGTTTGATGACGGCACGCCAGCGTTCGTCGA
This sequence comes from Schlesneria paludicola DSM 18645, assembly GCA_945862235.1. GTDB lineage: Bacteria > Planctomycetota > Planctomycetia > Planctomycetales > Planctomycetaceae > Schlesneria > Schlesneria paludicola_A. The sequence goes on along the minus strand of CAMAYU010000029.1, from coordinate 7,153 downwards.
GTTCAGCGTGGGCAAGGGGCGCGTTTGGCTGATGACGGCGGGATGGCATCCGGCGGATAGTCAGCTCGCGCGGTCCTCCAAGTTTCCGCCGCTGGTCTATCGAATGTTGGAGCAGGCATCGGGAGCGGTCTCGCGCCCCGAATCTGTTCCGGTTGGCAGCGCGGTCCCGTGGCAGAAGTCGTCGGGGGATGTCGCCTCGCGCGGGACGGTTCGATGGCCCGATGGTCGCACGGTGACAGACCTCACGCTCGATGCGGCCTTTGCAGAGACAACTCAACCGGGCCTGTACAGTCTCGAAGTGGAAGGCCGTTCGGAAACGGTGGCGATCAATCTGGCCGCCGATGAGAGTCGCACGTCTCCGCTGCCGATCGAGCAGCTCGAAAGCCTCGGCGTTAGGTTGGGAACGGCCGAGCGCCCCGAGGAGACTCGCCGCGCGCAGGACCGCCAGCGCCAGTTGAAGCTGGAGGAACTCGAGCAGCACCAGAAGCTCTGGCGCTGGGGATTGCTCGTGGTCATTGGGCTGCTGCTGGCCGAGACATGGCTGTCCGGACGAACGAGTTCCGCACCAGCGACAAAGGCGGAGTGATGCCGATGCCAACGGAATGGCCCTCATCAACGCTGCCCATCGCCAACACGAGCCACTTCGGTTCGCACGGACCTTTGTCGGCGCATTTGATCGGCGTGTGCGGTGCCGGGATGAAGGCGCTCGCGGAGTTGCTCGATGGGTTGGGCTGGCGGTTGTCGGGGTCGGACTTCTCGCCCGCGACGATGGCGATTGAGGCACTCGTGCAGCGCGGCCTCGTGTTTCATCACGGTCACTCGGCCGAGCATGTGCCGGGTGATGTCGAGTGCGTCGTCTACAGTCCGGCCATTCCGATGGAGAACGTCGAGCGCGTTGAGGCCGCGCGGCGCGCGGTGCCTCAGTATTCGTACAGCCAGATGGTCGGGAGGTTGATGGAGGCGCGAGCGGGCGTGTGCATCGCGGGGACGCATGGGAAGAGCACGACGACGGCGATGGTCGGTTGGGTGTTGAGTCACGCCGGACGCGAGCCGTCGGTACTGGTGGGTGCGGAGTTGTGCGGAGAGCCAGTGAATGTGACGCGCGTTTCAATGGATCTCGCGTCCTCCTCCATTTCCTCTGAGCGGGATGGCGTCAGCCCCCCGGTTCTTCGGCGTGTTTCAGACCCGCAGGAACCGGGGGGCTTACGCCACCCCGCTCAGACAGGCATAGCGGGGGCTGACGCCCAAGACAGCACTGCGGAACTGTCGGAAGCTCATCGCAGCGGATGGGCTGGCTCGGGCGAGTTGTTTGTTGTCGAGAGCTGTGAGTTCGAGCGGAGCTTTCTCGATTTCTCGCCTCGTTACGCCGCGATCCTGAGTGTTGAGCCGGATCACTTCGATTGCTTTGCCGATCTGCCGTCGCTCGTGCAAGCGTTTGGTAAGTTCGCGCATCGAGTCACTTCTGACGGGGTGTTGCTGGTGCGCGGCGACTGTGAGGCGGCTGTTGAGTGTGTGCGAGAGGCGACCGCGCGAGTCGTCACGTTTGGAGTCGGGGCGGGTTGTGAGTGGCAGGCGGACACGATCCGCTCTGGACCGGAGGGCGTGCGGTTTCGAGTCGTCTGTCGCGGTGAGACGTGGGGCGAGGTCGAGTTGAAGTTGCACGGTGATCACAACGTTTTGAATGCACTCGCGGCGACGGCGCTCTGTGCGGAGATCGGTCTCACGGCGGAGGAAGTCGCGGCCGGGTTGAGGTCGTTTCCCGGCATCCGTCGGCGATTTGAAGTCGTCGGCGAACGGAACGGCATCACGGTCATCAGCGACTACGCTCACCATCCAACAGCCGTGGCGGCGACGCTCAAAACGTCGCGTGAGGTGTTTGGCTCGCGGCGCATCTGGTGCGTGTTCCAGCCGCATCAGGTCTCACGCACACTGGCACTCATGGAGGACTTCGCGACGAGCTTCGTCGATGCCGATGAAGTCCTCATCGTGCCGGTGTTCGCGGCGCGCGAGCGAGTCCTTGATGAGCCGTTTTTGGCGTCGCAAAAATTGGTGCGACGGATCAATGCGTGCGGCGTGTCGGCTCGGTTCGTGGAGTCCCTTGACCGAATCAAGGCAACCTTAGACCATGCCGCCCGCCTTGGGGACGTGCTGATTTTGATGGGCGCAGGCGACATTGATCGGGCGTTGGATGCGAATTGAACGGGCGAGTTTCCGCTCGATAAAGAAGACGAAAAAGAGACGCCCCTCATCTTGGCAGCCGGTTGAAAACGTAGGGTAAGCGTCTCGCTTGCCCGGGATTGCGATTAAAAGACGGGCAAGCGAGACGCTTACCCTACGTTAGGCGACATGGAACGGATTGCTCATGACCTCACTCGACCAGTTTGCTGAGATTCTGAAACGCGACGAACCGCTAGCTCCTTACACGTGGTTGAAGGTGGGCGGACCGGCTCAATACCTGCTCGAGCCGCGCGATGCCGCCGAGCTGACTCGGGTGGTGCGGGCTTGCAACGACGAAGGGATTCCCGTTCGCGTGCTGGGTGGCGGATCGAACGTCGTCGTGCGGGATGAAGGTGTGAGCGGAGCCGTGTTGCGGCTGACGAGTCCTGCGTTCGCCCAGGTGCAGATCAGCGGCAATCGTGTCGTGGCGGGAGGGGGCGCGTTGCTCTCGCACGTCATCAGTGAGACCGTTCGGGCGGGACTGGCCGGGTTCGAGAACTTGGCAGGAATCCCCGGCACGATCGGTGGCGCATTGCATGGCAACGCGGGAGGCCGTCATGGCGAGATCGCTCAGTTCGTCCGGCGTGTCACCGTACTGACCGCCAGTGGCGAGACGCTCGTTCGCACCGATGACGAACTTCAGTTCGACTATCGCCAAAGCAACCTCGACGAGTTACTCGTGCTGGAAGCGGAGTTCGAGTTACAGCCGGATGATCCGGATCAAATCTCGCAACGACTCAAAAAGTTTTGGATCGCGAAGAAGGCCTCGCAGCCGCTCAGCTCTCAAACGGCGGGTTGCGTCTTCAAGAACCCGCGCGGCCAACGAGCCGGCCAATTGATTGAACAAGCGGGACTGAAGGGGACGCGCATCGGCGGGGCGGAGATCAACGACCGACACGCCAACTTCATCGTCACGCACGAAGGGGCCTCGTCGAGCGACGTGCAGCGACTGATGGACCTCGTCCGCTCCAAGGTCTCTGAGCAGTTCGGAGTCGCTCTGGAGCCAGAAGTCAAAATCTGGTAAAGGCCCTCGCCCCGGCTGGGCCGGGAAAATTCAAACCTCAAGAACCAAGATCCAAACGAAGCAGACCGGCGCGTGTTGTCTTAGATCTTGGTTCTTGAGATTTGTCCTAGCCTTGGTCTCAACTCATGGAGGAGTGAGATGTCGATGACTGCATTGTGGTGTGGGTGTTCGTTGGTAATCGCGCTGGCGGGGGCGGACGCTCCCACGTTGGACGGGCCGCCGCTCAAAGCCGCCGCAACCAACTCCAAGTCGAAACACTATCTCGTCCAGATCAAGTTGATCGAAGTGGATGAGCAGGGGCGTGAGACCGTACTCGGGACTCCGCAACTCAAGACGACCGGCGGGAATGCCGGGCTGTCGATCGATCATCCTGATGGGCGACGGTTCGACTTCACGATCAACTTGCACGAGGGAAAGGCTGGCAACGGCAGTCCGCGCGAGCTGTCTCCCGTAACGAAACTCGGCGACCCTGAAGAGGAGTCTGTTGAAAAGCGACTCGATCAGAAGATCTCGATGAAGGCCGTGCAGCAGTCTCGCAAGGACGTGCTGCGCGAGGTGGCTCAACAGGCGGGAGTCAACATTGCGATCGACCCGGATAGCGCGAAGTCGGTCAAGGGGTTGCTCGATGCGCTGATCGACTTCAAGGTCGAGGACGAACCGGTCAGCGAGGTTCTGGATCGGATCGTCCAGCCGCTGAAACTCGGTTACGCGGTGAAGCACGAGGTCGTGTTGATCGCCATCGCCGAGAAGCTGCTTCCCGATCCCGACGAGTATTCGGTAAAGACCTATGAAGTGGCCGATCTGGTCGGGCCGGTCGTGGGACTGGGCGATGGCAAGCCGGACTTCGCACCGGTCATTCAACGGATCAAATCGACGGTCCAGACGGAGACGTGGGATCGCAAAGGTGGTTCGGCAACGATCCGGCCGTTCAACTCGACTTCGTCTCTCGTCGTGAGACAAACGACGGCGGGACACGCGGCGATCGAACGGCTGCTCGAAAAGATGCGGCGCGAACGGCCGAAGGTGATCGGGGAATGAGTGGTGGATGGTTGATCGACTGTCAGGCCGATTCCACGCTTGTCTGACCTTCAACCCTCATCCCTCATCCCTCATCCCTCATCCATAGACCATAGACCCTCAATACCCTTCGCAAGGACGCGATGACGATGCTGGAACAAACAACATGGCGTGTCGCCGTGCTGGCGGGAGGGGACTCGGACGAGCGTTCGATCAGCCTGCAAAGCGGAGCGGCGGTTCAGGCGGCTCTCGCGGCGCGCGGGCATTCGGCATTGCACCTTGACCCGTCCGTGGTGGACCTCGCGGGGGTGGACTGGCGGCAGTTCGATGTCGTATTTCTCGCGCTGCACGGGCAGTTCGGCGAGGACGGTCAGGTTCAGCGAATTCTGGACGACGCGGGCGTTCCGTTCACGGGAAGCAACGCGGCGGCGTCACGACTCGCATTCAGCAAGGCGGCGGCCAAAGAGCGTTTTTTGCAGTTCGGTGTGCCGACTCCCATCCATTCGCTGCTGCATTACACCGACGACGCGGATCGCATTCGGCGCGTGACGGAAGAGATCGGTTACCCGCTCGTCGTGAAGCCCGACAGCCAAGGGTCGAGTCTCGGCATCAGCATTGTGCGTTCGGCGGCAGAGGTCGCGGCGGCGCTGAAGCTCTGCTTCGAATTCGACAGCTTCGCCGTCATCGAACGCGCAATCGTCGGTACCGAGTGGACGGTTGGCCTGCTCGACGACTTGGCTCTGCCACTCATCCAGATCGTGACGGAGCGTGAGTTCTTCGACTGGCACGCCAAATACGAAGACGATGACACGCAGTACCTCTTCGACTCCCAACTGCCTCACGGCGTTGCGGCCTCAATTGAAGAGGCGGCTCGCGGCGCGTGTCGCGCGTTGGGGACGACGGGCTTGATGCGCGTCGATCTGCGACTGGATGAAGCCCAACAGCCGTGGGTGCTGGAGGTGAATACAGTACCGGGGTTCACAAACCACAGTCTCGTTCCGAAGGCGGCTGCTCGGATGGGGATTGAGTTCAGTGAGCTGTGCGAACGGGCCATCCGCTCGTGTCTGCGCGAACCACTGCCGCGCCCTCACATCTTGCCGAGGCCGCTCGTTCGACAACGTGTTGACCGGAGCTGACTCCGACCGGCGATCGGCATCAACTGCCGGTCCCCGTCGTTCCGATGACGGACGAGCGTTCTTCTGCGCCTGCGTTGTTTCGCGGCGCAGAGTTTGTCGCTCGCCTCGTTCGGAATCACTCGCACCATGCCGTCCGCGCCGCCATCCCACAAAGTTGCTCACGCCGCAGCGGTCACGGGTGACAATCCTCCGACTTGGGTGAGTGCGGTATTTCGTCCGTTACGATTGGCCAAACTGAGTGTGATCGTGGGTGTGGTAGCGCTCATGCCGTACCTCATCCAGCGTCTGCCGAACTTGGCGGGACGGCCGGAATACCGGCTGGCGACCAAACAGATTCGCATCGTCCCCCTACCGGAACGGCCTGTCCCCGAGAACTTGCTCGAACAGGTTCGCGAACTGGGCAAGCTGCCGCGCGAGCTGTCGATGCTTGATGAAACGCTCCCCGCCAAGGTTGCGGACGCTTTTGCCAGACATCCGTGGATCGCGCGCGTCGTCTCGGTACGCAAGTCTTATCCGGCAAACGTCACTGTCGAACTGGAGTACCGCCAGCCCGTCGGCATGGTGCAAGTCAAAGGGGGACGCTTCCCGATTGATGTTGCGGGTGTCGTGCTGCCACCGGGCGACTTCACGGCGGCAGACTTGAAGCAGTTCCCCACCATCCAAGGCCCCACTCCGCCCGCGTCGCTCCATCCGGGAGTCGCATGGAAAGATCCGTCACTTCAGGCGGCGGCACGTCTCGCCCAAATCTTGGCTCCGACGTGGAGCAAACTGCGGTTGGAGTCGATCATCGCACCGAGTCGCTTGGACTCGAAGAGCGATGCCTCCAAGATCACGCTCAAACTTCAGACGGGAGGCGGATCCCAAATCATTTGGGGTCGAGCACCCGGCACCGAGCATCCCGGCGAACTGACGACGACGCAGAAGATCGGTCGCCTGGAAAAATACCTGACCGAGTTCGGCGGGTTCGATCGCCCGAACGGGCCGTATGAAATCGACATCCGCCATTGGCAGGAAATCTCCCGCAGGCCACTCGCTTCGGAACAGGCCAACTCCCCGAAAGGGAGTCGCACGCGGCATTGAGCGTGGCACGACTACCAACTCCAATCCGTAACGCTGACGAAGCACTCGGCAACGGGCCAGCGTTGCGATTCGTGCGTTTGGCCGGGACTGAGTTCGGCGCTCATCAGTCCAGCGAATGCAGGCCGAGTCGGCGTCGTTGATCGTTCACGAGCAATAGTGCGCGGTGATCGTGCTTCAAAAACTTCACGAGCTGTGACGGAGTGACTCCGAGTTGCTCGGCCGAACCGGCGACGTGGCCGTTGCGCGAATGCAGCACATCGAGTGCTTCTGCGAGGAGCGGCGCGAAGTCTTCGTGGTCGGGATTGCAGCCGATCTTTCCGCCGTGGCACCGCGACCGCCACAACTCGGTGGGAGCCGCTTCGGCCAGCGACGCGGTTCTGACTGCGAGGGCCATGTTCACTCGCAGTCGCGTGACGGCCACGCGATGGTTGTCATGCTGACTCCGCCGCTCGGCCGCCTGCCCTTCAATGCCTGTCGGTGTGTGAAGCAGTACGACCGCCGATTCGGTCTTGTTGCGGTGCTGCCCACCCGGACCGCGCCGCCGTTCGTGACGGACCTCGCACGCCCGCAAGAGCAACTCAACCGGCAGTTGCACCGGGTGCAGAACAGCGTGATCGGAGGGGATCGGCTCCATCGAATGGCTCATAGGGGCCTGTGCGAAAGGAAGAGTGATGTGACC
>CAMAYU010000028.1 GCA_945862235.1 Schlesneria paludicola DSM 18645 | reverse complement strand
GCACCGGCCCCAAATCACGTCGTCACTGGCCGCGCAAGAAATCCGACAGCCCGCCAAAGCCCCCCAAACAACGTCTGGCATCGGAGTCCGAACGCCAACGTGCAAAGGGGTTTTCGCAACACTGCCCCCTCAAACTCTGAACGGCATTGCATGCCGTCCCACATCGCAAAGCCTCCCACTCGCAGCTTGGCGTACACCAAGTTCTCAACACCGCTGGTGTTGGAACCGCCTCAACATTGCGGCCTGCCGACCATTCGCCTTGGCTTGGGCAGGCATTTGCTCGGCACCGACAGTCAATGCACAGTGCGAGTCCGCGCCGACAATGTTGAACCGCGCCACGCATTGATCGTCGTGAGTGAACACCGGACGGTGGTAAAGGCACTTCATCCGCAGACGTGGATCAATGAGGGACCAGTATCGGAGATGGCCTTGCGACCGGGAGACCGCTTGAGTCTCGGGCCGCTGACATTTCGTGTTCGTGCCGCGCGCGCCGATGAGCTAGAGGGCTTTGAAGCTTCAAACACGGGGACGTTTGACGACGATGGCTTGTTTCCCAGCGATGACTTGTTGAATCGCAATGCCTCGACAGGACCATCGTGGCGAGTTGGAACTTCGTCGGGGCAGGCACACGCGTCACCTAAATCGAGCGAGCTGGCTCCGAGCATGTTCCGCACGCTGGCACCGGCTGTCGCCGTCGAAGCAGTCGAACATCACCGCGTGGAAGTTCTGATTCCGGTGGAACGATCGCTTGCCGCGCATGGACATGGCGTCGGCGAGACGCCCGAGAGCGGGACCGCTGAGCCGAAGGTCGTCGCGCCCATCTTTCATTCACCCGTCGTGATCGTGCCGTCGGTGGTATCGTCGAATTCGACAGGCGCGATAGGTCACGTTAAGGCGTCAGCTTGAGGAGACGGCGTCACGGCTGGAGTCACCGGTTCTTTTGAACCCGTTGAACCCGTGCAGCGAGGTGGCGCCAGCGCTGCGAGACCGACTTCCACTTTCGTGTCATCAACACCGGCTCTCGATCTGCGGTTGGACGAGATTTCGCACAAACTGGCTGAGTTGAATCGACCACTCCCCGAGCGACCGAGTACTCCCGACGATACGGCCGCGCGCCTCGATTCGTTGGCCATCGGGCGTCGCGACGTTGTCGAGCAACAAGCAGAATTGCGAAAGCGTGCGGACGAACTGGCTCGCCAAACGGAACAGGTTCAGGAGCGGATTGCCCGCGTAGAAGAACGCGAAGCCGAAGCGCAGCGACAGCATTCCCAGCTGATTCACGAACACGAACAACTGCGAATCACGAAGGACGCCACGCGACGGGAACTTGAGGAAGAGTACGCTCGCCACCAAAAGCTGTGGCAGGAATGGGACACCTCCTATCGCCGCACGTCGGCCGAATTGAACGAACAACTCCAATCGCTGGAGCAACGCCGCGCCTTACTGTCGGCCGACGCCGATCGCCTGAACCTCGAACGATCCGACATTCAGCGAACACACGCGGAACTGGAACGGGATCGGCGGGAACTGGCCGCGCTGCGATCGCAATTGTCGAATGATCATCTCACGGTGAAGTCTTTGCGGATGGAGTTCGCCGGTGAACGGCAGCAGCATTTGGCCGCAATCAAAGAGCGTGATGCTCAAGTCGCTCAGGAACGTCTCGCAACCATCGCGATGCAGTCGGAGGTTCTCGCGGCTCGGCAGCAGTTCGAACGAGATCGCGCCGAATTGATGACCGAGCGCGTGGCAGCCGCCTCGATTCGCGAGCGGGAGCGGTTTGAACTCACCGAACGCCGTGAGCAACTCGAACAAGAACAGGCTCGACTCCAAGCCGACCGCATCGAACTGGACAATCTGCGCCGCGCGGGCGAAGCCGCGCGCACACGCTTTGAAATGGAAAACGCAACCGTTCCGTCGCAACCGTCCGCCGTAACCACCGATGACACGGAACGGACTCACACGCGGGAACGACTGCGCCAGGTTGAGACCGAACTGTTGCAGTCGGGGCAGCAGCATTTGGCCACGAATTTTGTGGCCGCTCCTTTCACCGTCGGAACTTTGGGAACCGGCGCACGTGGGCTTGGTCCCTCTGAAGCCGAAGTACTGCGCGGGTCTGCTTCACAAAGCGATGCCGACGTTCACGAGCCGTTTGTTGATCCGTACGCCAATGTCGATTTGCCGCCGCTCGTCGTGGGCAATCCGCAATCGGCCATCGCTCAAACCGGTGACTTGAACATCGCCGAGCCTCCCGCATTCAACGCGCTGGATTGGGAGTCGAGCTATGGAATTGACTCGAACGACCGTCACGAATCCGTCGCGGGCGATCGCTTCGTCGATCCTTACGCCGACGTGCAATTGCCGTCGCCGGACCTTTTCCATCAGACGGTTACCGTCAATCAGACGATCACCGTTGTGGAAGAGAGCGACGAACTCGCGCAGCTTAACAGCCTGTCGAATAAGTCGTGGAGTACGATTTCATCGTGCTCATTCCCCGATGAAATCGGCCACGTTGGAAACGTGCCCCACGCTTTTCAGCAAGTTGTTCAGTTAGACTCGCCTGACATCAGCGAATGGGCGACCGATCCGACTCACGCACTGCAATCGCAGGCCACGTTCGACGACGACACGCAAGCCGTGGCCACGCAGGAAGAGAACGTCGCCGATGAGTATGAGCCGATGCCGCTCGTTCTTTCGTCACCCGACGGGGAGCGTCCGGATGACGAGTCCTTGGGCTTAAACCTGCCACCGAGCGATGACACTCTGAGCGGCATGTCACAAGACCACATCATTCCAAGTGAAGAGTCCATTGGCGGCGATGCCCAGTACGACAACGCCGTCGTTGAGGAATTGGAACTCGACGACGCTGGCGAAGACGACGAAGGCGCCTCGAACTCATTGCCATTCAACACGGTCTCGATCTCGGACTCGAGTCCATCGTCAACCGGATCAGAGCCGAAGAGCTACCGTTTTTGGGAGGACGATTCGCTCTACGACACGTCGCAGTCGGCCACCGAAATCCCGGTATTTGATTCGTCTTCCACTGAGCGCATGAGCGACAAGCAATCCGCTTTGCAGGGAACGGCCCCGTTGAGTGTCGCCGCTTCACTGAATCCCGAGCAGGCGATTCCCAACGGTGAGTCGGAAGAGAATTTCTCTAGCGGAGACTCCGTTGAAATTTGGTGCCGCTCATTCGACAGGACTGATGCCGAGCCTGCCGCCGAACGAGAGTTGTTCGAGACGAACGACACCGCGACGGCAACATTGGACGAGTCACTCTCCATCGACGAGACGCTCGCCGAGGTCAACCGTGTCTTCGGTGTCCTGCTTCCCGCCACCGCGAACTTTGAGTTTGAACCAGCGATTGGCAACGCGGCGGAGACCGGGTGCGCGGCGCAAGAGTCGTTCGAATTTGACGCCACACAATTTGACGCCGCACAAACGGTGTGCGAACTCGTTGATCAAGATCAGGTCGAGACTGAAGCCGAGATTGGGTCTGCTGAGTGTGGGCAAATCCAGACGGATAACGCGCTGCTCGAGTTCTCGGAAGTTGCACCCGACGAAGCATTGCAGTCGGACTTCACACCTGTCGAGTACGAAGTCAGACGTGACAACTCACGGTTCGCCGAAGGGGCAGCCGAGTGCGCTCAGTCAGAGGACTTGAGTGCAGAGGCTTCGGAAATGGAGTTGTTCTCGGTCGAGTCTTCCGTGCGAGAAGCGATCGACTTCGAGTCGGAATCGGTCCAGTCAGACATCCCGACCACGGAGTCCGCTGTGGCTTCGCTCACGGATGAAGAACACATGGCCCTGGAACTGACGGACATTGAAATCCCCGTCGTCGATTTCTCCGCAATCGAAGCGGCCTTCGCGGAGTCCTGCTTCACCAAGCCTGCTGTCGAAGAATTCCTCATTCCCGAAGTCACAGACACGGAATCCGAACCGGAAACCGAGATCGGATCGGCATGCGGAGCGAGTGAGCGGCCCGCCTGGTGGAAGGAATGCGAATCCAGCGAGATTCCCGTCTGCGAAGGCCCACGCTACGAGGACGATATAGCACGCGAAATCGCCGAGGGATTGATCGCTGCGCCCGACGGCGGCGCGCCGCCACACCAGCCGGTCGCGGAAGCATCGAGCGATCCTCTGGCGAGTCTGCGTGCCCAGTTGGCGCAGATGTTCGACATGAAATCAGCAAGCCCCGCCAGCTCCGAGGAAGACGGTCCGGCGGAAACCTCACTTGAAGACGACCGATCCGACGACGAACGGTCCGACGATGTTGGCACGTTCGCTCAGGCGGGCAGTGACCGCGAATCGCTCGAGTCTTTGAATGAATCGAGCCTCGCAACCAGCGACGAGGAAAACACAGCGGACGAGGTCCTAGCGTCTCACGAAACGAGTGAGACCTCGACAGAGTCCAGTCCGATTCCCGAAGCGTCTCAGGCCAGTACGTCCGTGGCCGAAGACGAAGATGACTCCGTCGAAAACTACATGGCGCGGCTACTGTCGCGGTCACGCGGTGGCGCGACTGTTTCGCCCAAAGAAGCGAAGTCACTGGCGGTATCCGCAACCCGTGCTTCGGGCGCTTCCGCAGACGGACCTGCTGCGGCAGAAGAGATTCCGTTCGATCCTGCGGATCGCTCGCACTTGACGGCCGGACCGAAACACAAGCAGGACCGACAGGCCGTTCGAGACCACTTGCAATCATTCCGACAAGTGGCCCATCAGTCCGCCCGATCGGCTCTGGCGAGACACACCACCAAGCTCCTGCTTTCGACGTTGATCGCCAAGACGGTCTTACTGAGCGTCTCGACTGCCGCAGCGGCCTTCTATTTCGGAGCGCCACTCATCGGCTGGCCGACCGAGATCTGGAATGGTGCCGCCTGTTCACTGGCCGCGCTGCTCAGCGGGATGGAGTTCTACCGCTCCTGGTCGAAATTCCGGCAATCCTTTTCGCACGGCAAGTCCCCCAATAAGAAGGCTCCGCGAAGTGAGGTCGCCGAGATGACACCTGCCACTGAAGTAGCCGTAAACGATGTGGTTTAACCGCGTGGGCAATGCCCCGCGCGTCGATCGGTATGGAAAGCCGTTTCACCTTCAAAGCGCGGGGCGTTGCCCACGCGGTTAAACGACTCAGCTGTCCCCGGCGATCTCGTCCGAGATGTAGTACTCGTAGAAGAACCGGCCGATCTGGTCGCTAAGTCGTGACAGATAGCGTGCCTTGAAGTTGGTAAACGTCTCTTCCGACGTGCTGATCGGTTGCTGAGCCGGATACTTGGAAATCTTCTCAGCGGAGAAAATCTTCTCGGCCTCGCCGCTGTCGTCCATCTTCCAGACACTGACGATCGCTTCGGCTTGGCCACGATAGAGGCTGGCGCTTCCCTCTTCGTAAAGCGAGAACTCGTTGAGATCGACGTAGACGACGTACGTCGCTTTGAAGTACGCGCCGATTTCTTCCGGCTTGTCCCAGTCCTTGTTCTCTTCCAGCCAGCCCTTCACATAGTCGGGCGGCACCGTCTTGATCTTGTGTTCTTGCAGCCGAAACGTGACGTACTTGGCCAGCTCGTGGTGTACGTTCTCGAAGCCGTACAGCACCTCATTCGGTGCGAAGCAGACGACAGCGACGGTCACTTCCTTGTCGGTCATCGACTCCTTCGTCTGCGCGTCAAACTCCGGCTCCACGGACGGCGGCCCGCCAATCAGATAGCCGAGGAACAAGACGTAGCTGCACCCGTTGAGCATGGTGCATACGAGCAGTGCCGCCACCAGTAAACAACAGCTCCTCGCGAAACTGTTCTTGGTCGATCCGATTCTCATGGCAGAACCTTTTTGTAATGCGCTGTGCGGCATGAATGATGTCAAGGTAGAGAGCGGTTGGGCACGTGTCGGTCTTCTCTGGTCCCCTCGCCCCGGCTTTGCGGGGAGAGGGCGAGTGGTCGATCAACTTTGTATTGCGGGGTTCATCACTAGCCCGACGCGCAAGCGAGGGCTTCACTCTCCATAACGGTTTGCCCTCGCTTGCGCGTCGGGCTAGTTGTTGTCAGAAGTCCGTTCCCGGACGGTGGTCATAAAATTTCTGAGCCAACTGATCGCAGACGCGATCCACGTAGTCTTTTTGAAACGTCAGCGAGGTCTTCGTCTGCTCGGAGATTGGTTGATGCGCGGGGTAAGTCGATGTGAACTCGTTCGAATAGACGGCGTGAGCAAAGCGCTGCGACCCCGCCGATTCGACCTTTGACACGCGGACGAAGCCGGACGAGTGACCGCGCATCAGCTTCGGGCTGTTCGGTTCGCGAAATCCAAACTCCTGCACGTCGAGATGCACGATATAGTCGGCTTCAAAGTCCTGAGCCAATTCGGAAAGGTCCGAACCGACGGTGCCGTGCTCGTCCAACCACTTGGCGACGAGATCCGGGTTGATGACCTTCACACCGTTGTATTTCATGCGGCGCGTCACGCCGTCGATCATGTCGAACTTCAATGTGGCCAAGTCCGACTCGACCGAGTCCGGTGTCGTGCAGACGACGAGAACCGTCAGCTTCCCCTTGGCAAGGTCTTCGCGCGTCATCGCACGGAATTCAGCCGGGACCATCGGATCGCCCGTCAGCATCTTGCCGAACATGACTCCCAGCGAGCAGCCAGGAAGCGAGCAGGCGAGCGCCACACACAGCACTCCCCCCGCAGTCCTCAGCCACAGGCGACGTGATCGCAGGGAACGTGTTCGATGTAATGTGGTCTGTTGCATAATGGCGATCCTTCGCCCAACGGTCAGTAAAACAGGAAGGTCGAGTCTCCGACTCGGCTCTCACCAACACGCACCCGAAGCGTGAGCGAGGAATGCCTTGCAGACAAACCCACTTCTCACCGCGTGAGATTCTTTCTCGCTCACACTTCGAGTTGATAAGTCCAGAACGATTCTTGCCGACGAACTCAACCCTCGATCACCAGTCCCACCACAATCTCCACGCCCACAGTGCGGTCGAAACCCCACCGAGTGCGATTACCAAATACGCGAAGAACGGCAACGGCTCATCAACACACCACAGGCGACCTTGCACCGCGCTGAACAGACACCACGGAATCATCAACGCCGACACGGCCGCCAACAGCAGCCCGGCCGGATTGACTCGGCCTGCGGTCAACAAATCACCACGAACGAAATGGGAAAAAGAAGTCGTCATCCCGCAGCCCGGACAGGGCTTTGAGAAGAGCGTGCGAAAGGTGCATTCGGGTAGCCCCAACTGACGGTGCGTGCCATATCCGCGCGGGTCCGGTTCGAGCGACCGCGCCATCGCAAACCCGGCCAGCAGCAACATCGACCAGACGACCAAAGCCGTCCGCCCGACGCGCCCCACCGGAGCACCATCAAATTGAGGAGTCATCGACATGAATTTGGGAGTGGCCGGTTGATAGTGGCAGTTCCAAACGGGAACAAGATCGTCCGCAGAGAATCTACCGCTCGACAGCCCACTCCGCAGCGAACAACCGCCATTCCTGATGGCCTCTGGCCAGAACTGCCGCTGAGACGACCGAATCATGTCGATAGCGACACCAACTCGAAGCGTCAGCGAGGACGAACACAGGGCCATCGCCTGTTTCAACGTAGAAGTCCTGGTGGGCCGGCGCGGCGAAGCGCCGCCAGTCCCACCCCACGTGGCAACAGGCGATAGCCCTGCCCAAGCATTCGATTCCCATCCGTGTTGCCAAAACGTATGGTGTCTCGCGGCGAACGGGTCTTTTTCACCCGTTTCAAATCTCATGTCTTCGAGGTGCAATATGACCCGCACAGGTTCGTGGTTCGGCAAATGTGTGTTGATGGCGACGGTCTTGTGGGCGGGACGCGATCTGGTGGCTCAGGCCGTCGGGCCGAAGGCCGATGACTTGGCGAAGTCTCGTCAGCGGGCGGTCAACTTCCTCAAAACGAGCCAAGCGGACGGTGGCCATTGGACTTCGCCGGAAGCTCCCGGCATCTCGGGACTCGTCACGTATTCGCTCTTGGCGAGCGGCGTTCCCGCGACCGATCCTGCCGTTGAGAAGGCTCTCAAACATCTGGCCACGTTCATTCAGCCTGATGGCGGCATCTACTTCCCCAAGAGTCATCACAGCAACTACGAAACCTCGATCTGCCTGCTCGCCTTCCACGCCGCGAACAAGGACGGCAAGCACACCGACACGATCAAGAAAGCCGACGCCTTCCTGCGCAAGCTGCAGTGGGACGACAGTGAGACGACGGACCAGTCTGATCCGAAGTACGGCGGCGCGGGATACGGTCGCACGGGGGACCGGCCCGATCTGTCGAACACCGTCTTCTTTCTGGATGCTCTGAAAGCGGCGGGGGCCAAGCAGGACGATCCCGCGGTGCAGAAGGCGCTCGTCTTTTTGTCGCGCTGCCAGAACTTGGAGACCGAACACAACGCGACACCGCACGCCTCGAAGGTCAACGACGGCGGCTTCTATTACACACCGGCTGCGGGCGGGAACTCGCAAGCGGGGAACACAGCCAACGGCGGACTGCGGTCTTACGGCAGCATGACCTACGCGGGCTTGAAGAGCATGATCTACGCGGGCCTCAAACCCGAGGACCAGCGTGTGAAGGCAGCGGTCGAGTGGATCACCAAGTTCTATTCGGTCAGCGAGAACCCGGGCCTCGGCCAGCAAGGTGTCTTTTACTACTACCAGATGTTCGCCAAGGCCCTCACCACGATGGAACTCGATCTCGTGAAGGACGCCGATGGCAAGCTGCACGACTGGCGCAAAGAACTCGCCGAACACGTCTTCTCGCTCCAACAAGAAAATGGCGCGTGGCTCAACAAAAATGACCGCTGGTACGAAGGGAATCCGGACCTTGCAACCGCTTACGTCCTAATCGCACTCCAGTACTGTGATCCCAAGGCTGTGAAGCCCGCGAAGTAACCTGCGGGCGAGGATCGCCACTAGCCCGACGCGCAAGCGAGGGCAAACCGTCGTAATCAGCGAAGCCCTCGCTTGCGCGTCGGGCTAGTTCAAAACCGGGGATTCTCCCGTTCTGTTTCTCAATCATTTTTTGAGGTCTCTCCATGTTGTCTTGCCTGCGTCCGTGGTCCGTCAGTTGGTGTATCGCCGTGATGGCGAGTTGCTTTGTCGGCTGTGATGCCTCGGTCCCCAAGGGAGCTTCTTCCAACACGCCCGCCGCCGGACATGATGCTGCCCAGCCGGTCGCCGCTCATGCCGCACCAGAGGCCGGAGGCAAGAAGCGGATCATCCTCCTGACAAACGGGAACTCGCCGTTTTGGGATGCCTGTCGCGCGGGACTGCAAGACGCCGAGAAGGAGTTCAAACTCGCCGAGGCCGGTTTCACGGCGGTCATGGAAACGAACGACGGCACGCCCGCCGGTCAGATCGACAAACTCAAGCAATACGCTAGCCAAGGGGATGTCGCGGCGATCGGTATCTCGGTGACGAAGGCCGACAACGCCGCCATCGCCGACGAGTTGCGTGTCCTCCAAAAGAAGGGGGTCAAAATTCTGACGATCGACTCAGACATGGATCGCGACAAGTATCGCGATGTCCGCACGGCGTTCGTCGGGACTGACAACTTGGACGCGGGCCGCGTGCTCGGGAAGTGTGCTGCCGGTGTGCGACCTGACGGCGGTGAGTTCGTTGCGTTCGTCGGATTGACGGAAGCTCAGAACGCCATCGAACGGATCGGTGGCTTCTCGGAAGGAGCCGGTGAGAAGTTCACCAAGACCGACGTGATGGCCGACGACGTGCAGCTCGACCGCGCCCGTGAGAACGTTCGCAACGCGATCCGCAACCACCCGAAGGTCAACACGCTGGTCGGCATCTGGTCGTACAACGCCCCCGCGATCGTGGACGTAGTGGTCGGCGAACTCAAACGTCGCGATGACTTCAGCATCGTCGTGTTCGATGCCGAGCCGAACACGATCATCGCCATGCAGGAACATCAGGTCGATGCGATGGTCGTACAGAACCCCTACGCGATGGGTCATCAAGGCGTGCGACTGATGCTGGCGCTGGCAACCGACAAGAAAGATGTCGTCACCGAGATGCTGCCTCAACTCGGTCAACCGAACGGAGACCTGTTCGACACCGGCCTCAAGGTGATCGTCCCCGACGACAAGTCCCCACTGAAGGCCGATCTATTCGGGCCGAAGGTCGAATTCATGCTGCTCGAAAAGTTCCGTGCTTGGCTCGACCAGTACGGGCTGAAGCAATCGTGATTGGGGACACGGAGTATGACATGCCCCGTAGGATGGACGCCTCGTCCGTCTGGCGGAGCATGTCACGGACGGACGAGGCGTCCATCCTACGGTGAGTTCAACAGCGCGGGGGATTGATGAGCGAAGCGTGGGCACGATTCTGGCGGCGGCACGAGGCCAGTTTACTGGTGGCAATCGGTGTCGTGATCGTGCTGACGACGCTGCTCGATGCGCAGCACAATTACTGGCGGGACCCGCAGGCCAGTCTCATCGACCTCACCCGGCAGACGACTCAGTTGGGACTGATCTCGCTGGGAGCGGCGATCGTCATCATCTCGGGCGGCATCGACCTTTCGACCGGCTCCGTGATCGCCTTCAGCGGGACGGTCTGTGCGTCGCTGCTCTTGCTCTTGTCGCCCGAGGCGATGCTCGGCAATCAGCAGCTCGACGTGACCACGATGGGGCTGGCGATTTCCGGGACGCTGGTCGTCGGGCTGTTGATCGGCAGCCTGCACGCTTGGCTCATCACGGTGGTCGGTCTGCCACCGTTCGTCGCCACGCTGGGAACGCTCGTCGGACTGCGCAGCCTCAGCATGGCGATCATCGAGAACGTCACGCTGTCCGTCATTGGCGGTGCCAGCTCGCAAATCAACATCAATGATCGAGGCTTCCGCTACCTCGCGCAGTCCATCTGGATTCCGGCCGTGCTGCTGGCGGTGCTGGCTCTGGCGACGTGGCTGCTCCTCGCCAAGACTGTGACCGGACGGCACCTGTATGCGCTGGGTGGCAACGAGCAGGCCGCGCGACTCAGCGGCATTCAGACCGACCGCTTGAAGTGGTTGGCGTATTGCCTGAGTTCTGTGTTGGCGTCGCTGGCGGGCGTCCTCGCGATCTGCGATCAAAGCGCGGCGGTGCCGCAAACGCTGGGACGAGGTGCGGAACTGAACGCGATCGCGGCAGCCGTCGTCGGTGGATGCAGTTTGCAAGGCGGGATCGGCACGGTGCCGGGAACCTTACTCGGCGCACTCTTCTTGCGCGTCGTGATCGACGGCGTGGCGAAGATCATCAAGACCGGTGCCCACATCTACGAAGGCTTCATCGTCGGAGTGTTGGTCGTCTTCGCGGTAACGTTCACGCGCGGAGTTGATGCCTCGCGCCGAAAGCAGCCGCTCTTCACGGGTGGTTTGGGTTTGGTGACGATTCTCAACCTGACGTTCCTCTCCGGCACGATGATGGCGCTGATCGGCACAAAGCTCGTCGCAGGTCACACGCAGTTGGATGCGACCTGGCTCGCGAGCCTGATCGGGCTGTCCACATGCTTGCTCTTGCTGATCGTTCGCTGGGACGGCTCGCAGATCGCCAAACGACGACTCGGTGCGGCATGGGTGATCGTGACCATCGCTTCAATTATTGGCTGCGATTTCGCCTACCCCGGCTGGCAGCGCCGTGCGGCGGTCTCAACCGCGACGTCTCTCGGCGGCAAGGTCTTCGAGAACGAACAAGGGATCGTGTTCGATCTGACCGGCTCCCGCTGTAACGATGCCTCGATGAGACATCTCGCCCCCCGTTTGAAATACTTCGCCCACCTGCACGAGCTGAACCTGCAACAAACCGCCGTCACCGACGACGGCCTCAAGTCGCTCGAAAAACTGACGCACCTCAAACGCCTCGACACCACCGGCAGCAAGATTACGCCGGGTGCCCTGGCACGGCTGAAGCGGACGCTCAGCAATCTCGAAACGGTGCCGTGAAGCTCAGGGAAAGCAGAGTCAGCCCGCATGACCGACATCGAACCAACTCCCTCACTGTGGCAGCGAATGACTCCGATTCCGGCCACAGCTTGGGCAGTCATGCTGGCGCTGACCTTGTTCGCCGCGCCCGTCGTCTTCCGCCTGTGGTCGCTGTCGCAAGTTCCCGACATCGGCGATCCGTTCGACGTGGCTGAGTTCTCCCAACGCGATGTCCCCGCCGATCAGAACGCGATCCTCGTCTACGAAGCCGCGCTCGCGAAGTACGACAAGGTCAATGCCGCCGTTGAGTCTCACCCCGACCAGCGCGGGAAGTATCCGGGCATTGTCTTCGAGCAGCGAAAGAACACCCCGGAGGAACGCGAACAGATTTCGGCTTGGCGGATCGCTCAACGCGACGCGTTGTTGGAGTGGAAGCGCGGAACAACGTTTCCGCTCGCACAACATCCGCTGCCAATGAAAGACGGGGAGTCGATCTGGACGGCAAACATTATAGACTTGCAGCGAATGTTCCTCCTCGCGCGATTGGAGGCTGAGGAGTTTGAGCAGCAAGGCGACGTGGCCACCGCGTGGGAATGGCATCTTGCGGGCTTCCGTTTCAGCCGACATCTCGGTCAGAGGGGAACGTGGCTCGACCGCATGTTTAGCAAAGCTATGTACCTGAGTACGGTCGATGACATCGTGCGATGGGCGGAACATCCCGCCGTCTCGGTTGCTCAATTGCGTGAGGCATTGAATGAGGTGCGAGCCGTGTTCGCGACATCTGCTCCATGGTCCGATGTCCTGAAGTCCGAGTACGTCTGGCTCAATGAACAGCTTTCGAAAATGAGTCTGCGCGAATTGGCAGAGGACGCTCCGAGCCTTTTCAGTCGCGAACCGAACCTGTCACGACAGTTTCGACTGTGGGTTGTCGGCGACCCACATTTGATGCTCTGCCTGCAACGGCAAATCTTGGCCAATTGTCTTGAGGAAATGGACAAGCCGCTGACACAACGCAGAACGCCTGCTTCGAAATCCCCTCTACTCTTTCATCCCGATCCAAACTCGGTAGCCCCACCGAATCGCCTCAAGCCGGCTGAGATCAAGTTTGCGATTCAACGCTCGATTGCCAGCTTGGCATTCTGGACATCGGACTCGATTACAAACACTGTGACGAGCCACGAAGAGGATGGACGCCAAGCCGTCTTGGAAGTTGTGCTCGCTCTCCAGAGTTACCGGCGAGATCGCGGGGAGTTCCCTGCGGAACTGAACTTACTCGTACCGCAGTACCTCGACGTGATTCCCGTCGATCCGTGCGATCCGAAGGGAGAGCCGATTCGCTACCGACGCGAAGAGTCCTTGAATACCGTCGTCTGGAGTGTTGGCCCCGACCACTCCGACCAAGGGGGAGTCGATCTCAAATCCTCGAATCAGAATCCCACGGGAGACATGGGCTACATCGTGAAGTGAGCGGTCTGGAGTGACGCGAGTCATCTCCTCCAAACGCATCCCACAAATGCTGTCAGCTTTCAGACCCGGTTGAAGCGGATCGGGACTCCGTGGTCGGCGAGGTATTGCTTGGTGACGCCGATCGGGTGCGTGCCGTAGTGGAAGATGCTGGCGGCGAGGGCGGCGCTGGCGTGGCCTTCGGTCAGGATCGTGCGGAGGTGTTCGGGATGTCCCGCGCCGCCGCTGGCGACGACGGGGATGTTGACCGCATCGGCGACGGCGCGCGTCATCTCGAGGTCGTAGCCGTCTTGAGTCCCGTCGGCGTCCATGCAGGTCAGCACGATCTCGCCCGCGCCGAGCCGTTCGACTTCGCGTGCCCACGCGACCGCTTCGAGTCCCGTTGGGACGCGGCCGCCGTTCACATGGACTTCCCACACTTCGCGGCCGTCGCGTTGAATCCGTTTCGGGTCGATGTTCACGACGATGCACTGGCTGCCGAATTTCAGAGCCGCCTCGCGCACGAGGTTCGGGTCTTTCACGGCGGTCGAGTTGATCGAGACCTTGTCGCAACCGGCACTGAGCAACATGCGGATGTCGTCGAGCGTCCGGATGCCGCCGCCGACGGTGAGCGGCATGAAGCAGACTTCGGACGTGCGTCGGACCACGTCGAGCATGATCTCGCGCTGCTCGTGACTGGCGGTGATGTCGAGAAAGACGAGCTCGTCCGCGCCGTCCTCTTCGTACTGAGCGGCAATCTGCACGGGATCGCCCGCGTCACGCAGGTTCAAAAAATTGACCCCTTTGACGACGCGACCGGCGTGAACATCAAGGCACGGAATGATGCGTTTGGCGAGCATGAGGCGGTCTTTGGCGG
Source organism: Schlesneria paludicola DSM 18645 (assembly GCA_945862235.1). Taxonomy (GTDB): domain Bacteria; phylum Planctomycetota; class Planctomycetia; order Planctomycetales; family Planctomycetaceae; genus Schlesneria; species Schlesneria paludicola_A. The sequence continues at coordinate 31,158 of CAMAYU010000028.1, read as the reverse complement.
GAGGGGGAATGAATGGGGTCAACAACAAAAGGCAAGGTGAGTCACCAAAGGGAGTTTCTCACACCAACCCGCAGCGTGAGCGAGGGCGAAGTCTATCGACGCCCTCGCTCACGCTGCGGGTTGGTGTGGGAGGCTTTGCTGTCTTCGATGGCCTTCGGGAAGAAAAGCTCGTCTCGACACAATTTGAAACAGACTTTAACATTTCGCCGCAGTCGGCACGAGAATGGATGTTTCGTGTCGGCATCCCCTCTGAAGAGCGGCACTTTCTGCCTGTCTTTCGACTGTTTCGCCGCTCTGCTCGCTTCGCTTGTTTCCTGTCTTCGGGCTGCCAACTCAACTCGATGTCTGTCTGCCCTCGCCTCAACCAAGGATCGGTTGAATGACGAATTCTGCTCGCTTGACCTGCGTGGCTTCGCTGCTGGCTATGGCACTCTTGTCGTGCGCCGCCAGCGGGTGTGCGTCGATGAACAGCGCCTCCGAGAAATGGACGGCCTCTTGGAAGAAGGACGCCAAACCACCGGGCAACGACCCGAACCACGAAGAAGTCGTGCGGTATTGGGGCCAGAAAAAGAAGGAGCCTAAGCCGGTTGAGATGTCGCCCGAATTGAAGGAGCGACTGGCCAAACGGTCTGAAGAGCGGCAAAGCAAGACCATTGCCGAGAGCCTGCGCGATGGAAATCAACGGCTGAAAGAAGGCCGGCTGGAAGAGTCGCGCCGCGCGTTTGAGCAAGCGTTGGCGGTCAAGCCCGATGACCCCGATGCGCATCACGGTTTGGCGGTGATCGCCGACAAACAACAACTGTTCGGCGTGGCCGATAACCATTACGAAGCGGCTCTGAAAAAACAGCCTCGAAACCCGAATTTGCTCAACGACATCGGCTACTCGCACTGGCTGCGCGGCGGCGACAAGCAGGCTGAAAAGATGTTGCTCGAAGCACTGGCCGTCGAACCGGGTCACAAGGGCGCGACGCTCAATCTGGGCACGCTGTACGGCAAGCAGGGGCGCTATGAGGAGGCCTATGCACTCCTGCGTAAAGGTTCGAGCGAATCGGAAACGCAACAGTACTTGGCGAAGCTGTTTCCGCAGGGGCGGCCATCGGGAGCCGGTGCGCGAGACGGCGGAAGTCGCGAACAGGACTTCGCGATGAACCAACCCGCGCCGGGACAGCGTTCCGCTCCACCGATGCCCGCCGATGATCGTCTCGCCGACTCCGGTCGCATGTCACGCGCGCCAATGCGGGCCGATTCGGAGCGACAACAATTTGAAAACGGACAACAACGTCCATCCGCGAACAACAACAGCCCGTTGTCCCGCGAGGGAACGGCACCGCGCGGCGCGTGGGGTGACGCTTTGGCACAAGACCAGAGACCGGTGGGCGATCAGCGCCCCCTCATCACGCCGAATGACCGCATCGGATCGAACGACCGGACATGGGCCAACGGAAACGGCGACAATTCCTCTTCAGGCCCCGGTCGTCAGAATGCGTTTGCAGCTGCCGGATCCGCGCCGTCAGACAATGCAATGTTGCCGTATCCAGGTAGTAACTCGAATGGCTTCGTGCAACAGGAACCGCAACAGCGTTACGACTCGACTCCCCCGCAGGATTCACTGACTGCTCCACCGGGAACGAAGCCGCACTCAAACATCCCGTTCTGGCAGGGCGCTCCGATTGTTCGAGGCAATGTCGCGAATAACTTGGCACCGCAGCAACCGGCATCCAACGGATCATCGTGGGGACAGCAGACACCCGGTGCAGCACAACGGATCGAGCAAACGAACTTCACGGATGAGGGGGCTCGCGCCGGTCTCGCTGCGGCTCAATTGGGGATGAGTGTCGGTGGAATGTTCCCGGTGATCCCGAGTGATTCCGGATCAATGGGTGGTTCGTTTGCGTCACCGCCAGCCACCGATCCGCGATTTGGCGGCGAGTTCAATTCATCGCCGCAACACCCGAATCAGAACCCCGGTCTGTATCACAACGGGGGGCCGTGGCCACACGGCGGTCCCGCTGTGAATGGACAGAACTCATCCCAAGGACAAAACACCGGCGTGCAGTTGGCTCCGTTCTCTTCATCCAACCCCAACAACTCGTCCAACCGGGGAATGATTCAGTTGATGGGAGGCAGTGAATCGAATGCCGATGCTAGGTCTTCCTTCGCCGCATCGAAGCGTCCGGGGGGAGTCTCTTCCGGCTGGACCGAATCGACATCGACTCAGTCGAACTCGCCCACAGACAACATTGTGATCGCTCCCGAATCTCCGGCCAACTCTTTCTCGCGCCCTTGGGATTTACCTTCCCAGTTCGGTTCGGGGGCGACTCAAGGCGGCGATTCCACCTCTTGGGGCCAGCCTCAGTCGCGAACCAACTCGGGTTCGGATTCAGCGTCGCAAGACGCGAATGGTGGTCGCCGTTCGCGCTACGCCAAGGCTCCGTGGGACGAGCCAACGAATCTTCCCAACACTCAGCCCAATAACGGATCGCAACCCTTCAACGGGGCTTGGCCCAACGGTGGCTCACAGCCTGTGGGAGCCAGTCCCAACAACGGGGCCGCGACGAATTCGCTCCCCATATGGAACGGCGGCAATGCGGGACAATCGAATGGCAACGGCGCATCGTCTAATGGAACTCCCCAACAGTGGCCGTACTCGCAGCAGCGATGAGCATCCCGGTTTGTGGTGAAGAGCCAGCAACGGCAACGACCTCGTGACGGCTTCTGTTCGCCGATACACTCTCGCGCCTCCCTGAATCGAACGGCCGCAGGCCCTCCATGCGGATGGTTCGATCCGGCCTTCGCTGCACTGCGCGAGACTCCGTCATGCTGACCACGGCTCCACTTCGCTCATCGTTCGCTTTGCTGGCCTGCTTGTTGGCGACCGAGGTTGCGTTGGCAGACGACGCGGCGGACTACCTCAAGCAGATCAAGCCGCTGTTGCTGCACAAATGCTCTTCGTGTCATGGGGCGCTTCAGCAGCAGAGCGGGTTGCGGGTTGATACGGTCACGCTGCTGAAGAAAGGTGGCGAGGGTGGAGCCATCATCGTGCCGGGCGACTCAGCGAAGAGTCGGCTGATCGAGATCGTGGCTCGCACGGGTGACATCCAGATGCCGCCTGATGGGGACGGGACGCCGCTCACCGCGGATGAGATTGGCCTGCTCAGAAAGTGGATCGATGGCGGCGCGCCGGGGCCTGCCGACGAGAAGGCTCAGACCGATCCACGCGACTGGTGGTCGTATCGGCCCGTCGTGCGACCGGGCGTTCCCGTGGTGAAGCATCCTGAATGGGTGCGAACTCCCGTCGATGCGTTTCTCGCGGCGAAGCATGACGAACTCGACCTGACTCCCGTGCGCGAAACCGATCGCGCGACGTGGCTGCGGCGAGTCCACCTCGATCTGATTGGCTTGCCGCCGACGCGCGACGAGCGACATGCGTTCATCGCCGGCACTCAACCGAGCGACTACGAACGGGTGGTCGATGAGCTGCTCCAGCGGCCTCAATATGGCGAGCGTTGGGGACGGCATTGGATGGACGTGTGGCGCTACTCCGACTGGTACGGCAGCCGCGCAATCAACGAGGTCCGGTACAGCCAGCGTCACATCTGGCGATGGCGAGACTGGATTGTCGATTCGCTCAACGACGACAAGCCGTACGACCGGATGCTCGTCGAAATGCTCGCGGCCGATGAAGTCGCTTCGACCGACATGAGGGCTTTGCCCGCGACCGGCTTCATCGGACGGAACTGGTACAAGTTCGACCGCAATGTCTGGATGTTTGATCTCGTCGAACACACCGGCCAAGCGTTCCTCGGCCTCACGTTGAAGTGCTGCCGCTGCCACGATCACAAGTTCGATCCAGTCTCGCAGGAAGAGTACTTTCGTTTTCGAGCCTTCTTCGAACCGCACGACGTTCGGACCGACCGGCTCTTCGCGACGACCGGCACCGAGAAAGACGCGACGCTCGGCGAGGTCTTGAAGGATGGCGTCGCTCGCGTCTTCGACAAGCAGCCCGATGTCAAAACCTTTTTGTTTCAACGAGGCGACAACCGCTACCCCGACGAATCGAAACCGCTGTCGCCCGGAGTTCCATCGGCGCTGCGCGGCGAACTCCCTCCCATTCAAACGGTCTCGCTGCCGGTCGAAGCGTTCTACCCGAGCCTCCGCCCCGAACTGGCCGTCGGGTTGGTCGAACAAGCTCGCGCGGCAGTCACCAAGGTCGAGCAAGAGATCGGTGCGGCGAAAGAAAGGGCGAGACAGATCGAAGCCAGGATCATGGCTCTCACGCTTCCACTCTCCCCTCTGCAGGCAGGGCAAAACAAGCCAAGTGAGTTCGAAACAAGAAAAGAAGAACCCCTCACCCTAACCCTCTCCCCGCTGAGCCGGGGCGAGGGGACAGAACCTAAGACAGAAGACAAACCCCAAACCAGCTTCCTCTACCGCGACGACTTCTCTCGCGCTCGTCCCGACGACTGGCAGCCGCTGGGCGGTGAGTGGGTTTACGAGAACAATCATCTCATCGAGAAAGCGGTCACTCACTTCGCGACGACGGTGTTGAAGAAGACTCTTCCGCAGGATGTGCGGATCAAGGTGAAGTACCGACCGCTCGCGCCGGGTCAGTATCGGTCGATCGGATTCAGCTTCGACTACGTGGACCAAGGCCACTCGCAAGACATCTACACGCACACGGGCGACACCACTCAAACCGTGCAGGCCTTTCATCGCGTCGGCGGTCAGCAGGTCTATCCGCCAGCGGGAATCGTGCAGACGAAAGACCTCAAAGTCGGCGACGAGGCGACGATCGAGATCACCGCGCGCGGGCAACAACTAACGATCCTGCTCAACGGCACGAAGCGGCTCGACTACGTGATGCCCGTCGCGCGGCGCGCAGGAAAGTTCGCGCTGTGGGTTCACAGCGGCTCGGCCGAGTTTCTCGAACTCGACATCCGCGAACTGGTCGCGTCGGTCGATGACCTGCGCCGCGAGCAGCAGGTTGCGCTCGATCAAGTCGCACTGGCTGAGCGACGTCTCGTCACTGCTCAACAGGAAGTCGAGTCACTCCATGCGCGGCTCGCCGCCGAACGAGTCCGACTCAGTCCGGCAACCGACTCGACCGACAAAGCGACCGCGAAACGGAAGCAACTGGTCCTCAATGCCAGCCGCACCGAGAAGGCCGTCGCCGTCGCCAAAGCCGACGAAGCCGTGCTGCAAGCCGAGCAGTACCTGATGTCGGTGAAACCGTCGTTACGACCGGCGGTCAGTTCCACCGCCGATGCCCTGTATTTCGAGAACTCGCCCGCCGCGATTGATGCGGAACAGAAGCTCATCGCGGCGAAGCAGGTTTGGGCCGCAGCCCGATCTGCGATGGAGATGCCGGACGAGAAGTACGCCCCGGTCGGCGAGATGTTCCCGTCAACCAGCACCGGACGGCGCACGGCACTCGCGCAGTGGATCGCCTCGAAGCAGAACCCGCGCACGGCGCGAGTGGCGGTGAACCACATCTGGCTCCGTCACTTCGGCCAAGCGTTGGTGCCGAGCGTCGCCAACTTCGGCCTCAACGGTGATCAGCCTTCGCATCCCGAATTGCTCGATTGGCTCGCCTCCGAGTTGATGGACCACGACTGGAAGATGAAGCCGCTCCACCGGGCGATCGTGCTGTCGGCGGGGTATCGGATGAGTTCCGCTGAGGGACAAGGACTGAGAGGCAAGGAACAGAACAACGAACCGACTTCTCAGTCGCTCAGCCCTCAGCCCTCGCCCCTCAGCCCCGATCCCACCAACAAATTCCTCTGGCACTTCCCGTCGCACCGCATGGAGGCCGAGGTCGTGCGTGACAGCGTCCTCTTCGCGGCGGGGTCGCTCGATCTAGCACGCGGCGGGGAGGAGATTCCCGAAACGCAGGGACAGACCTCGTTGCGACGGAGCCTCTACTTCCGCAACACGCCGAACGACAAGATGAAGTTCCTCGAACTGTTCGACGTGGCCGACCCGAACGCCTGCTATCGCCGTCGCGAGAGTGTGGTCCCGCAACAGGCGCTCGCGTTGATGAACAGCGCTCTCGTGCTGGACCAGTCGCGTCTCTTGGCAGAGAAGCTGACGCAGCAAATTGGCGACAAGAACGATGAGCCAACCAACACGGCCTTCATCACGGCCGCGTTCGAGACGGTTCTGAACTATTCGCCATCGCTGGCCGAACTCTCCGTGAGCCGCATCTATCTGCGAGACCACGCGGAGCTGACGAAGTCGAACCAACCTGCGGTCTTCCCCGCCGGAGGACAATCGCAACGCGGCCCGTCGGCCGTCCCCGTTCAACGCGCGAGAGAAAACTTCGTCCACGTCCTCTTCAGCCACAATGCCTTCGTCACCGTGAGATAGTCCTCACACCAACCCGCCGCGTGAGCGAGGCCGTTCATGCAACAGACACACGCTATGCGAACCACCCCTCTTCATCCGTGCCCCGGCTTTGCCATCCGTGCCATGTAGACCCGCAGAGAAATTTGTGCAGGTGAGCCGGGTGGCGTCAGCCCCCGGACTCCTTATTCGTAGAGTCCAGGGGCTGACGCCCAATGGCTCACCGACTTCGTGAAAGGAACTTCAATGATGGCACTGACAGCAGCTCTCCAGCGACTCGGGATGGACGCCGCTCCCTTAGCCGTCTGGATCGGCGGCGAGGCGACGGCGGGAACGGGATCGCTGCTAACAGGGCGATCACCGATTGATGGGACGACGCTCTGCTCGTTCGCGGCGGCAGCACCGAGCGATCTGCCGCGCGTGTTGGCTGCGGCGCGAGACACCTTCGCAACGTGGCGCGTTGTGCCGGGGCCTCAGCGAGGCGAGTTCGTGCGGCGTGTCGGCAACCGGTTTCGCGAATGGAAAGCAGACCTCGCAACGGTGATCTCGTGGGAAGCGGGCAAGATCACGCAAGAGGCACTCGGCGAAGTTCAAGAGGTCATCGACATCTGCGACTTCGCTGTCGGTCTATCACGTCAGCTTTACGGACTGACGATCGCGACCGAGCGGCCGGGGCATCGACTCGCCGAACAATGGCATCCGCTGGGACCGGTCGGCGTCATCACGGCCTTCAATTTTCCGATGGCGGTCTGGGCTTGGAACGCGGCGCTGGCGTGGGTCTGCGGCGATCCCGTCGTCTGGAAGCCGTCGGAAAAAACGCCGCTCTGTGCGCTGGCGTGTCAGGCCGTTGTCGCCTCAGTGTTGCGTGAGATGCCTCATGTCCCGCCTGCGGTTTCCTCGGTCGTGATGGGTCTGCGCGACGTGGGTGAGGCCGTGGCCGCTGCGCCCGAGCTGCCACTCATCTCGGCCACCGGTTCGACGACGATGGGCCGCGACGTGGCGAAACGTGTTGCGGTGAGACTCGGGCGATCGTTGCTCGAACTGGGTGGCAACAACGGGATGATCGTCGCGCCGACTGCCGATCTGGAACTGGCCGTCCGCGCGATCGTCTTCTCGGCCGTCGGGACCTGCGGTCAACGCTGCACAACGCTGAGACGGCTCATCGTGCATGAGTCTCTCGCCGACGAACTCATGGCTCGCATCAAGGCCGTGTATGAACGACTGCCGGTTGGGAACCCACTCGATGCGGGGACGCTCGTCGGTCCGCTGGTCGATGAACGGGCGTGGCTCGCGATGGAAGCGGCACTGCTTCGTGCGCGGAGTGAGGGTGGCGTCGTGCATGGGGGTGAGCGCGTCACGACGGGAGTCCCTGTGGGCGGGTGGTATGTGCGACCGGCGTTGGTCGTGATGCCGGGACCAAATGGGAATGCGAATCAAAACGAAGAACCCCTCACCCCGACCCTCTCCCCGCAAGGCCGGGGCGAGGGAGTAGGAAGCATCGTTCGGGAAGAGACGTTCGCTCCGATCCTCTACGTGATGAAGTACCGCTCGTTCGACGAGGCCGTTGCGTTGCACAACGACGTACCGCAGGGACTCGCGTCATCGATCCTCACGTCGGACATGCGCGAGGCGGAGCTGTTCTGTTCAGCGGCTGGCTCGGACTGCGGGATCGTCAACGTGAACGTCGGCCCGAGCGGTGCCGAGATCGGCGGGGCCTTCGGCGGCGACAAAGAGACCGGCGGCGGACGCGAGTCGGGATCAGACAGTTGGAAGGCCTACATGCGCCGGACGACCAACACGATCAACTACTCGCACGCACTGCCACTCGCGCAGGGGATCACGTTCAACGTGTGAGACAAAGAAATGAGTTCTATATTCACTCTCTGGACAGGATGCCCCGTTTTGCTTTCAGCCGAACTTCCTTTCCCCGGCAGTCCTTTAGGAAGCTTGTCATGACCATCAACACCGCCAAAGCCACAGGCCGACGCACACTCCGTTTTGAATCGTTCGATGCGGTGCTGGCGGATGCCGAACGACTCGTCAACGGACCTTGTCACACCGTGGGCAACTGGACCGTCGGGCAGAATCTCGACCACCTCGCGCGCACCGTGCGGATCTCGTTTGATGGCCCGCACATCCTCGCTCCGTGGTTCGCGCGCGTCTTCGTGGCCCCGTTTCTGAAGAAGAACTTCATCACGAAGTCGATGGGATCCGGATTTCAATTCACGAAGGAAATGGCGGCTTTTCGCCCAGACGACAACGCGACGGCAGCCGCGTCCCTGGATGAACTGCGTCAGCAATACGGTCGCTTGTCACGAGAGACCCCAACAGAGCCGCACCCGTTCTTCGGGAAACTGGCTCACGACGAATGGGTTGGAATGCAACTCCGTCACGCCGAGTTGCACTTGAGTTTTCTCATTCCCGATGCGGCCTGATGACGCCGCCATCACGGTGCCGGTTTGCGCAGCTCCTTGCGACAACCGGCAGCGGCTGGTGATGGCGAGCCGACTTCATCGACCGGGTGCGTGAAGAGGTAGCGCCAGACTGACTCGTGAATGAATTTGCCAGCGGCATCCTTCACGGCCGCACCGCCCGGCACGACGGAACTGTGGGCGCGGTTCGCGTCCTTCTTTACATCGGCGTCCGTGATCAGGCGGCGCGAGTTTCCATACGGGGCGGCGGTCTGATCGACGTTTACGATCGGGCCGAACTCGTGCAGGCCGAGCAACTCCCACGAGCGGCAGTAGTGATCGCCGGACCAGCCTCCGTCGAGGACATGGCTGAACCCGAAATAGCGGTTCGCGGGAGTGGCTGAAGTCAGCCCTTGCCAGGTCTCGTACTGATCGCGCGGGCCGCAGAACATCACGACGCGATCGACGCGCTGATGCTTGGCGAACCGCGCGGCGGTGGTCGAACCGTGCGAACTGCCCGCCATGATGACCCGATCCCACCGCAGGTCTTGCTTGTCGGCCGTGAGAAACTGCTGCCACTTTCCCTGCGGGTTCTCTTTCGCGAGCCAGTTCACGAATTGAACGGACCGCTCGGACATGCCGTCCGGTTTGGGAATGGTCACCACGTCGCTGAAGTCTTCGCCCGTCGCCGCCTCCAACCGAATCTTGCCGAGGAACTTGTCATCGGCCGGTGGCGGCTCCTTCCCAAATTTGCCGAACCAACCGTTGGCGTAATGCACGCGGATCGAATGCAGTCCGTAGCCGGTGACTCGCTCCGTCAATTGCGGACTGTTCCCCATCAGCCAGATCACCAGCTTTCCTTGCGGCTCAACTCGCGTATCGACCGCAGCATGTTGAACGTCCTGCGGCTTGCCGTCTTTCTCGAAGACAAACTCGATCTCGGGATGCGGCTTGGCTCGCTTGTCGATCTGACTGGCGCGCGCCGTCAGGTCATACCGCTGCGGTTTCGGATCATTGAACTTGGGCGGAGCATCGGCCGCGCCGACCAACGCCACAGGGATCAACAGCAGGGCTGCAATTTTGAGTGGCAGGCATCTCATGGTGGAATCGTCTCATGCGGGACAGAGAAGTAGGGTGCGTGCCGCAACGCGAAACGCACCGGAGTTAGAAGTGGTCTGTTACTCCGGTCTGTTCCGCTTCGCGGCACACACCCTACGTTTGGGGTGGCATCGGGTTTTTGAATCAGCTCTTCGCGGGAGCCGCGACGCCGATGTTGATGTAGGCGTGGACGTGCGGTGCGCCGCGGAAGTGCCAGACGAACGACGGGCCTTCGACGCGCCAGATGTCCCACACCTTGTCGTTGCCGAGATCGCCTTGTTGGTAGAAGGCCATGTGGAGCTTGTCGATCCCGCCGGTCGATTTCACGATGTCCATCGCTTCGTCGGCGTCCTCTTGGCGGTACGGGGCGAGCAGGACTTTGAGCGTCTTCTCGACGAGCTGCTTCTGATCGGAGGAGAGCTGCCCGACACCGATGCCGGCGAACTTGCCCGCGTCACCTTGCAGCGAGACGGCATCCTCTTTGGGAGCGTTCGCCACGAGAGCCAGCTTCGATTGGTTGGCATCGAGCGCCTTGAAGACCTCGTTCACCTGCTGTGTCTGGTACAGAAACAGGTTCTCTTTCGGATTCTCTTCACCGTGGCCGTAAACGATCGGCCCGCCGAACGCGGCCTTGTCCACACTGTTGCCGTCGGCACGCAGCGTGAGATGTCGGCCGGTCAGCTCCCACTCGAACGCGGACGTGCCCGGTTCACCGAAGACCGCCACGCTATAGGCACCGATCCCACCGTCATCGAACTCCATCTGCTTGAGCAACCGGTCATAGCCATCCTTCGACGTGACGTTCTTGACGATCTCGTCGATCAGCCGCTGCTGGTCTTTGTTGTAGAAGTCGCTACTGACCGTCGGCTTGGTGATGTGCCAGTTGGCGTTCACCTTCTGACGGAGCGGATCGGCGAAACCGAAACAGATGGCCTTCTTCTGCTCGGCCGACAGCGTGTTGTAGAAACGACCGACGGCCGTCTCGGCCGCGCTGGTCGGACTGGGTGCAGCCCAAGCGCCAGGAAGAACTCCGAAGCTCGAAGCGACTCCCACAGCAGCGGCTCCCGCTGCCAGCTTGAGGAAGTCACGGCGATCCACAACATCACAGTCGGGGCATGAGGTCGAACGGTTGGTCATCGAAAGGTCTCTTTCTTGAGTGACATGGGAACACGAACACGATTTCAATCCGACCGCGATCACAAACGAACGACTCGTCCGCCCCTCGGCCAGAGTGGGCGATATTGTTCCAACTTCCGATCCGCTTTGCGATCTGACGAACATGAAGAAGAGCTTGAACCACGAATGTCACGAATCGCCGAGCCAAGACAAAGAGAATGAAAGCCAGAAAAGGGGAACACTAAGCTCCCTACTTCGCCTTGGCTTTCTGATTCGTGCCTTTCGTGGTTCAAGCCTCTTCGCCTGTCGACTTCGCCTCTCGTGGTTTGTTGGGCGGATTGAGACCCGGCTAGAATGCCGCCTCATTCGTGAGGGTTCTTTCAGCGATTCATTCACTCGTGCGAGGTGCGGCATGACGAAGCTTTCGTGGGCGAGCGTGTTTGTGGGGATGTTGTTTGGCGCGGGGATGTGGTTCGATGCGGGAGGTATCTCGTGCGGGACGGCCTTCAGTGCGGAACCGGCTGCGGCGGCGAAGTCGCTCGCGCGGAAGCCGTTCAACACGCAGCAGCGCGAGCTGTGGACGACGAACAACATTCATGGCTCGCCCGAGCCGGCCGATCCGTACACGACCGAGAACGCGTTTCCAAAGCTCAAGCTGCATGAGCCGTTGTCGGTCGGAATGGTTCCGGGGCGAAACCGGTTTGGTGTGGCGACTCGACACGGCCAGATCGTCACGTTTGAGATCAAGCCCGATGTCGCGACGGCCGACGTGTTGATTGACCTGAAGCGGACGGTCTATGGCGTCGCGTTTCATCCGGAGTTCGCGACGAACGGACAGTTCTTCGTGATGTCGGTCCTCGCCCCCGATCAGCCGACGGGAAGCAGACTGTCGCGGTTCACGGTGAACGACGCGAAGTCGGGAACGCTCAAAGCCAACTCAAAATTGGAGGCCGATCTCGCCAGCGAACAGGTCCTCCTCGAATGGCCTTCCGGTGGACACAACGGCGGCTGTCTTCGCTTCGGACCGGATGGCTTTCTCTACATTGCGACGGGTGACGGTAGCGGCATCGCGGACGGATTGCAGACCGGGCAGGACATCAGCGATCTGCTTGGCTCGATCTTGCGGATTGATGTCGATCATCATGACACCGGCCGCGCGTATGCAATTCCCAAGGACAACCCGTTCGTAGCCAAACGTGACGCGCGCGGTGAGATCTGGTCGTTCGGGCATCGTCAGGTTTGGAAGTTCTCATTCGACAAGCAGCAGCGGCTGTGGGCGGGTGAGGTCGGGCAAGACCTGTGGGAAATGGTCTATCTCATTGAACGAGGCGGCAACTACGGATGGTCGATCAAGGAGGGAAACTATCCGTTTCGACCCGAGCGTCCCAAGGGGCCGGGTGAGTTCATCAAGCCGCTCGTCGAGCATCCTCATAGCGACTTCCGGTCGATCACCGGCGGCTACGTGTTCGAGTCGAACCGCCTGCCCGAACTGAAGGGAGCGTACATCTATGGCGACTACGATACGGGCAAACTCTGGTCGTTGAAGTACGACAGCGTGAGTCCCTTGGCGGGCAGCGTGACCGAACATCGCGAACTGGCCGACACGCAAGTCCGCGTTGTCGAGTTCGCTCAAGACGGTGCGGGCGAGGTCTATCTCGTGGACTTCGTCAGTGGCGAGTTCCATCGGATCGTGAAGGCTCCGCCGCAGGTCGCAACGAAACCGTTTCCTCGCAAGCTGAGCGAGACCGGTCTGTTTGCATCGACCAAGGACAACGTTCCGGCAGCCGGGCTGATCCCGTACTCGGTGAACGCCCCGTTGTGGTCAGATGGAGCCGACAAGGAACGCTTCATCGCGCTGCCGGGCGACACGAAGATCGGGTTCGACAAAGTCATCTATCCTCACGGCCCGGATTACCCCGATGTCGGCTGGCGATTCCCGGATGGCACGGTGCTCGTGAAGACGTTCGCGATTGAGACCGAGAAAGGGAACGCCGCCAGCTTGCAGCGACTGGAGACCCGCATCCTTCAGTACCGCAAGATGCCGGGGAACGACGACGAGTACGGGGCCCAATATTGGAACGGCTACACCTACGTCTGGAACGACGATCAGACCGATGCCGAGTTACTTCCCGCAGAAGGTCTGGACCGCAAACTCATCATCAAAGATGCCGCCGCGCCGGGCGGGCAGCGCGAACAAACATGGCGATTCCCGAGCCGCGCCGAATGCACGCTCTGCCACACGATGGCGTCGAAGTACGTGCTGGGCGTGACGACGCTGCAAATGAACAAGACTCACAACTACGGCGACAAACAGGAGAATCAACTCGCCGTGTTGGAGCAACTCGGCGTCTTCCAAGAGAAGCTGCCGAAGCCTCCCGCCGAGTTGGCGAGTCTCGCCGACTACCGCGATCCTCAAGGGCAGCTTCACCTGCGGGCACGCTCATACCTCCATGCCAACTGCGCTCACTGCCATCGCCGCTGGGGCGGAGGCAACGCCGAGTTCGAGCTGCACGCCTCAGTCCCACTCACTCAAACCGCGACGATCAACACGAAGCCGGGCCAAGGAGCGTTCAAACTGTCAGACCCACGCATCATCGTGCCGGGTGATCCATCACGCTCGATGATCTTGGAACGCATGAAGCTCACAGACTTAGGCCGGATGCCGCACATCGCGTCAAAGGTCGTGGACCAAGACGCGGTGAAGGTCATCCAAGACTGGCTCGCCTCGCTGAACGATGCCGCATTGCTGGAACAGCCCGGAGCGAAACATCCGCGACTGCCGAAGAAATGAACCTTGCTCCACCTTGACCCAAAATATTCAAGGTCAGGCAATGCGTTGGCTTCGAGTTTCAAACAGACGCATAGCGAGGGCTTGAATTGCACGAAATCCCCACTCGCCGTCTTCAAGGCGGCTGAGCAATTCACGCGGTACACCATTGATGCCAAGGTGTGTTCCGCTTAACGCACCTGTCATCGCACCAAGTGTGTCTGTATCGCCACCAAGACAAATCGCGCGACCGACCGCTTCCTTGTAGCTTCTCGGGCTTAAAGCGAAGCAAGCAATCGAGGTCACGACTGAACGATGAGCCTCGATTCCATTACCGAGAAAGCTGACGGTGTCATCCGGCTCCAAGCTGCCAGCGGAATCGATGAGCCATCGATATTCATCCAGCGTCACGCGGGATCGCAGTTCGGCATAGAAACGGTCCTGATTGAAGATCGCGTCTCTCGCCAGTAGAGCGATTGCTATCGCAAGCAGTTGAGCACCTTCGATTCCAAGCGGATGTCGATGTGTCGGCAATGCCGAGAGCCGCGCCTCATTCCACACGCGATCGAGGTCATCGTGAAACATCAATCCGACTGGAGCAACGCGCATTGCTGCGCCATTGCCAAAGGACCCACCGGGAAACAGTGACTGAGCCAGAAATCGCCAGTCACCACCACAACGCACCGCATCGAGAATTTGAATCGTCCCCAAACCGTATCGACGCTGAAGGTCAAAGTTAGTCGCAAACTTTCGTATCAGCACTTCTTCTTCAAGACTGTCAACTTCCAGCAACGCCTCCGCAACGCCGATCATCATTTGCGTGTCGTCGGTATACGACAGCTTAGTCTGATCCGGTGTGTTGAAGATGTCTGCAACTGATCCCCAAGCCGAATAGATCATGTCTGCTGGAACGCCTTCCATGGGACTGCCAACAGCGTCGCCAATCGCTTCTCCGAGGAAGCAGCCGCTAAAGCGTTCAGCAAGCGTCGTCGTCAAGGAAGCCATGAACGTTTCCACTGGAAGCGGGGCAGACGCTGAAAATGGTGTGTCTCTCACCGCCACCACAGATCGACCAGCCCGACAGCGAACAGGCCGACGCTGATGATCGCGTTCACGTTAAAGAAGGCGACGTTCACGCGGCTCAGGTCGTTGGGGCGGACGAGTGAGTGTTCGTAGAGGAGCAAAGCCGACACGGCCACGATCCCCGTCAAGAAGACGGTGCCGAGTCCCGCGAAGTGCCACAGCGCAAAGAGGGCGGCGATCGTGCAGAGGTGGCTGAAGAGAGCCAATCTCAGCGCGAAGGGGATGCCCCAGTGAGACGGCACGCTGAAGAGTTGCTTGCCTCGGTCGAAGTCGGCGTCTTGGCAGGCGTAGAGCATGTCGAAGCCGCCGACCCAGAAGAAGATGACGGCCGAGAGGAGAGCGGGAGTGACGGCAACTTCACCTCGAATGGCGATCCACGCGGCCAGCGGCGACATCATGAGCGCGGCCGACAACCAGTAGTGACACCAGACGGTGAACCGCTTCGCATACGAATATCCGAGCAGGAAGAGCAACACGGGGACGGAAAGAATCACCGGCCAGCGGTTTGGTAGGAAGAGAAGCGTCGCCGCGATGAAGCCTGCCGAGCAGATCACAGTGAACGCGATGACTGTTGTCAGGCCGAGCAGTCCCGCTGGAATGTGCCGCTTCGCCGTGCGCGGGTTATCTCCATCGAAGCGCCGATCAACAACACGATTAAAGGCCATCGCCGCTGATCTCGCACAGACCATGCACAACACGATGCCGAGCAGTTGCCAGCCATCGAACGGACTGCCAGGCTGATTCCACGCCAAGGCCGCCGACAGCAAGGCAAACGGCAGCGCGAAGACCGTGTGGCTGAAGCGGATCAGTTCGAGCAGATGGCGAAGTCGTTGGAGCATGGCTGTTCTAGTTGGGAGCGAATGTGTCGTTCGATGTGGCGGCGGATTCTAGCCACCAAGGCTCGCATTGGAATCGACGTGCTTGGTTGAGTTGCGAGGCGTTGCTCGCGAGAGTGAATTCTTCTTGTGTCGAGAGAGGTCCGTCCGTACGACTGACGTTTCGTTTCCGGTCGGTCTGCGCAAATTCTCCTGCTTCAAAGTAGTTATTCCGTTCCCGTGGGGGACACTCGTGAGGGTGGAACGATGGGCAGAATGGCGCTGCGGACCGACGGCGGTCGGCGGTCGCGAGCCCACACCATCGCTTACGCCCAAACGGACTTCGCGGACCGGCCCCTCGGACCGGCCGAAGAAGAGGCCCTCGCCACTCTCGACGGCACGTCAGCTCCGCTCCCTGATCTTTCCGCCGCCCTGTGCCAGATCGCTGCCAGCCAAGTCCCGACGATTCTCACCATGCTTCTCGCCGAGCTGTAACAACTTCCTCACAGCCACTGACCAAGCCATCCATGCCGCTGAATGACCTCGTCAACACCGCTCACAGCGAGGTGGCTCACTTCAATCCGCTCTTGCTCGCCGGAGAAATGGCGGTTGTCCATTTGGGGGAGCGGCCGTTGAATGTTTCCCGACAGACAAGCAAGATGCGCAAGCGAGTGTGTCCAAACTCCGATGCCCAACCCTCTCATCCCTCATACAGAAGAAGCACCATGACGCGATGGCTCACACGTTTGCTCTTGGGTGCCATGCTCACTGCCGCGGCGAGAGCCGAGGGCCTCGCACAAGAGCCGACGTCAACCCGTTATTACTTGATCGGCAATTCGCTGACTTGGGACACCGTACCGCCGCGGTTGTCAGGCGATGTGCAGTGGCACGTCGATTGTGGAGTCAACCTGCCGTACATCCATGCTCATCCTGACAAGCCGTGCGTGAAAGAATCGACGCGTTGGCCGATGGCACTGCGAGACAAGCAATACGACGTCGTCTCCGTGCAGCCCCACTACGGATCGACGCTGACGCAGGATGTCGAAACGATTTCGGGGTGGATGACGCTGCAACCCAAAGCGGTCTTCGTCATTCATTCGGGCTGGGCCTGGCATGCGAAACGGGCGGAAGAATTCGCGAGCTACGCACCGCCGGAGCAAATGACGCACAGTCCGGTCTATTTTCGCGCGCTCGTTGCCGAGTTGCGCCGGCTGCATCCGGAGCGTGAGATTCGTCAGACGCTCGCGCAGAACCTGCTGGCGAAGATCGCCGAAGACATCGCCGCGAAGCAGGCTCCCATCGAACGACTCGAAGACCTCTATCGCGACGACATTCATCTGACTCTCAGCCACGGCAGGTATCTGGCGCACAACGCGGTGCGGCGTGCGCTGGGACAGGCGTTCTCCGCGGACGGGTTCGACAAACTCGACCCCATGGTCAAGCAGTATCTGGACGGCGTACTGGCTCAATTGACGACAACTTCTGCGGACACAGCGTTGCTGACGCAGATCCTCTCGATCGAAGAAACGGTGGACCGTGGGACCCTCATTGCAAAGGTGTCCGACCAGAACCTGCAAGGCAAACTTGTCGCCCTGCTGCCGGAGATTGAACGGGCGGCGAAGGTGCGGCGCAGCACGCTCGCGTTGGAGGCAGAGATCAAAGACATCGGCGGGAAGCTGGTCTGCACGCCGGGCGGCCCGCAGTGGCTTTATCTGGCGACGGGCGACGTTGGCACTGAGATCTTCGACGTACCCGCCGCGATCGATCTGTACAACGGCAACAATCCACTCAAGGGCAAAGGCGGACGCAACGAGCGGGTCACCGACGAGTGGCTCAAGCGGCTCACGAGCCTTGCGACTCTGCGAAGACTCGATCTGGCGAACTGTGCCATTCAAGGCGAAGGCTTGCAGCACATCGCCGCACTGACCGGACTACGTGAACTCAACCTGACTTTGACTCCCGTGACCGATGACGCGCTGAGGCATCTCGCGGGACTGACGGAATTGCGGTCGCTCGGTCTGGCGTCAACGCAGTGTACCGGCACCGGCTTCAGGCATCTGAAGGCTCTTCGCAAACTGGAGAGCGTCAACTTTCATTTCACGCCGCTCAACGACGCCGGGTTACAGGCGATCACACAAGTCCCGATTTCTGACCGGTTGTGGTTCGCCCATACGCGGTTCACCGACGCGGGAGCCGCCCACCTGGCGGCCCTGACGCAACTGAAACGCTGCGGCATCGGCAGCGCGAACAACGCGAGCACCGGCGAAGCGGTCGCCGCGTTGACGAAGTTACCACTCGAAGACCTTGCGTTGCTCGACAATCAAGCCACGCCCGTCGGCCTGGCCCACGCGGCCAAGATTGCCACACTGCGCCGACTCGATGTTTCCCACGCTCCCACGGTCAATGACGATTCGATGCCGCTGGTGGCCCAGATGCCGAAGCTGGAAGAACTCAAACTCGGCAGTGCTCAAATCACGGACGCGGGACTCCAGTCGCTGGCTTCTTCGAAGTCGCTGAAGAAGCTGTCGCTGAGCGGCCTGAGAAACGTCACTCCTGCCGGCGTTGAACAGCTTCGCAAGGCTCGCCCTGAGTTGGTCATTCAATCACAATGACTGTTCCGCTATGGCAAACGATGTTTACGGAGAAGAGTTCGGGATGAAACGGCAGACGATATTCCTCGCCCTGTTGACGACAGTCCTCTCCGTGTTCGCGGGCAAGTGCTTTGCCGCGGAGCCTGTTGGATTCGATCAACAGGTTCAACCGTTTTTCAAGACGTACTGCCTGCGTTGTCATGATGCGCAGAAGCAGGAAGGGAAGTTCCGGCTCGATACGCTGCCGCGCGAGTTTGTCGATCAAGCCGCGGCACAGCGTTGGGGCGAGGTGGTGTTTCGGATGAACTCGGGCGAGATGCCGCCGAAAGAGGAACCGCAGCCGAAGGCCGACGAACTGGGCAGGGTCGTCGATTGGCTATCGACGCGAATCAGAGAAGGCGAATCGGCGCGGATGGCCCAGCGCGGTCCGGTCTCGCATTACCGACTCAGCCGCGAGGAATATGGCCACACGGTCCACGATCTGCTCGGCGTCTACCTCGACGTCCACCAGCCGGGGCTGTTCAACGAAGACCCGCGTTGGCATGGCTTCGATCGCATCGGCTCGTTGCTGTCGCTTTCGCCGTCGCATGTCGACCGTTACTTCCGTGCGGCCGAAACGGTGCTCGATCTTGCATTCCCCGCACAGCAATCGAAGTCCACAACCGTTCGGCGCGAGGCCGGCCAGGGGCGTGAGCAATGGATGGCGGAGCACAAGATCACCGGGAACGTGCGCTGGCGGCTGTTTCCCGGACGCCGCGAGCATCTGATGAATATCTCGCAGCCGGGAAACTATCGGGTCCGCATCCAGTTGAGTGGCATGGCACCGCCGCAGGGTCCGGCGCCGCATCTGTCGATCTGGAATCAACAGTTGAAAAAGTCCATCTTCGATCAGGACATTCTGGCCCCGGAAGACAAGCCGATCGTTGTTGAGTTTGAATCCGGCTTGTCGCCGGGCGGATTCCAGTTGGTCAACGAGGTGGCCGGTGCGTTTCTCCAAGAGGGCGAAGGCGATCACACCGCCAATGTGACTCATGGCGGCGGCAGCCTCTTCACCAGTTCCCGCGACTCACGCTGGATCAACCCGACCGGCTACATGCTTTTCACCGATGCCGGCGAGCCGCTCTATCCGATGTTGCTGGTCGACTGGATTGAGTGGGAAGGCCCGATCGTCACGGAGGCGGATCAAAAGAAACGAGACGGCGTCTTCCCGGTGAATCCCGCTGCGACGGAGTTCGATCCGAGCGAGATCCAAGCCCGCCTGAAACAGTTCGCCACGCGTGCCTGGCGACGCCCCGCGATCGATGCGGAAGCCGAGCGCTACGTCACGATCGTGGAGAGCGAACTGAAGGCGGGCGAAACACTCGGCCCAGCTTATCGCGCCGGCCTCGTCGCCATCCTGACTTCGAAGAACTTCTATTACCTCGAAGAAGGGTCCGCTCACGAAAAACGCACCACGGTCAACGATTGGGAACTCGCCTCCAGGCTGTCGTACTTTCTCTGGAGTTCGATGCCCGACGACGAGTTGGTGGCAGCGGCTCAATCCGGCACACTCGCCAAACCCGATGTACTGCGTGGTCAAGTCGCCCGCATGCTGACTGATTCCAAGGGTCGGCGATTCACCGAGGCATTCCCTAGGCAGTGGCTGCAACTGCACCGCGTCGGCATGTTCCCGCCCGATCCCGGCCTCTATCCCGAATATGACAAATGGCTGGAGAAGAGCATGACGCTGGAGACGCTGGAGTTCTTCCAGCAGGTCTACTCGCAGAATCTCTCGTTGCGCGAGTTTCTCGACTCCGACTGGACGATGGTCAATCCACGGTTGGCGACTCATTACACCCTGCCGCCTCTCGCGCAAACGGGCTTCCAGAAAGTCACGCTGCGTCCCGAGAATCATCGGGGTGGTCTGCTCACGCAGGCATCAATCCTCTCGCTGACTTCGGATGGCACTCGGCATCGGCCGGTCCATCGAGGCGTGTGGGTGTCGGAAACGATCTTTGGTCGGACCCCGCCGCCACCTCCGCCGAATGTCGAACCGCTGGCACCGACTCCCAGCAACAAGCCGAAGGCGACGATCCGCATGCAGCTTGAGGCACACGCGACGCATGCCACCTGTGCGTCCTGTCACCAGAAGATCGACCCGCTCGGTTTCGCGTTCGACAGCTTCGACGCGATCGGCGGTTATCGGACGGAGGAGCGGGTGGTGGGCGGAAGTGGTGCGAATCCTCCCGTCGATGCCAGCGGAGTGTTGCCCGATGGCCGGGCGTTCAAAGGATCAGACGACTTTCGCAAACTGTTGATCGAGGATCTCGATCGCTTCGCCGAGTCGTTCGTCGAGCAACTGGCAACCTACGCTCTACGGCGCGTGATGACGATCGATGATGCCGGACAGATCAAGGCGATCGTCCAGGCGAGCAAGAAGGACGGTTACCGGCTCCGCGATGTCATCGAGAATCTGGTCCTGTCGGACTTGTTTCAAAAGCGGTAATTGAAGTTGTGACGCAATCGCTCCGATTGCTTCCGGTTAACGAAAGGTCAATCGTGATGACGACGTCTCGATGTACACTGTCGGGCATCAAGCTGGTTGCTCTGATCATGCTGATCGGCACACAACGGCTGTCCGCCGGCGAGAACGATGTCGTGCCGATGCCCGGCAAGTTTCCGGCCACTGGTGCGGGTGTTTATCTCGCCGGCGAACTCGTGTCGGTCGATCACGTCAATCGCCGTGGTGCCCTTCGCTTGATCGGCGACAACGACGATGGTCGGTATCACTCCGCCCCCAGCCATCGTTTCGCGCTGCTTCCTTATGGCACGGTGCGTTACCACGGCGCGCCCGCGGAATTGCGGGATGTTCCCCTTGGGACCGTGCTGCATGGAATGTTCCTCTTGCCTGTGGAGGGCATCACCGATTTCCCACCGCCGGAAAAGAATTCGTCCAAGTACGTCCCCAAACAGACACAGGCCCTCACCTTGGAAGATGATTTCAGTTTCTACGAACGGCAGGGACAGACGTGGAAGATTGAGGCCGTTGATGCCAGCAAGGGAGCGTTCAAAGTCAGCTCCGATGGTCAGCAAGTCACTGCGGGATTGAAAGGCGAACAGTCGTTCGAGATTGATGCAAGCACGCGCGTGTGGAAAGGGCGGGCGTTTGGTGAACTCAAGGATCTGTCACCCGACCAGAACGTGCAGCTCAACCTGACTTGGACACCCGATTGGAAGAACGGAAAATTCCACGTGGCCGACGTTTGGACCGACCAGGAAGCCCGCGATGTCGCCCGCGAGAGACAACGTCAGATCCACATCCGCCATCAGCGAACGCGCTGGCTCGCCGGCTGGGTCGATCATGTCGAACATCAGCCGGGTGGCAAGGGAATCGTGACGTTGACCCTCTTTGGCGGCATGGATCCCTCCCTGTATGACGCAGCCCGCGCGCAGGCCAAACCGGGCGGAGGAGCATCGGTTGCCGCGGCGGAATGGACGTTGCGATCCTGGTGGCAGGAACACGATTCGAGGAATGGCCCCGTGCTCGATTTCAAAGATATCCCCGACGCACCGCCGGGCAGTAGTGGGTTACAATTGCGAGTGCAATTTACGCGTCTGCTGGAAGGCTATCGCGCCGGGCGAATCATCCGCTTCCGGCCCAACGGCTTTCCCAACGTGAAACTCCCTCCCGAAGAACGAGTGAACTCTTTCGACGACCGGTGATCCTTTCTGCGTGGCGAAATCCGGCTGATTTGCAAATGAAATGACCACCGCGAAACACAATTCTCAATGGAGCACCGAACAATGGCTCACTTCCTTTCTCAGAATTGGCTTCTCAATCGCCGGCACGTGTTGCGCGGACTCGGGGTTTCACTCGCGCTGCCGCTGCTCGACTGCATGCGTCCGCTACGCGCGGCGGAAGCCAAGTCGCGAGCCAAGCGGAGCGTGTTCATCTACCTGCCCAACGGTGTGAATACGATCGACTTTCAGATCACTCAGGCTGGCGCGGACTACGCGTTTTCGAAGTCACTGAAGCCGCTCGAGAAGCACCGCGCGAACATCACGCCGATCAGCGGCCTGCATCATCCGCATGGCCTGGGGCATCACCACAACTGCAGCAGCATTTGGCTGACCGGCGGCAAGATCGGGCAGTCGGAACGGAACACCATCTCGGTCGATCAACTCATGGCCCAGGTGACCGCGCCGCTCACGCGCTACTCGTCGATCGAAATGAGCAACCAGGGACACTCGCTCGCGTACACCGCCGATGGCATCGGGTTGCCGGCGCAGGGGAATCCCGGCGTCGTGTTTCGGGATATGTTCACGGAACCACAAGGTGGGATCGCCAAACAGCGTCGGGGCCTGCAACGACGAGGCAGCATTCTCGATGCGATTCTCGGTGAAGCCCGGTCGCTCGGCGATCAACTCGGTCAGGAGGATCGCGGCCGGTTGGAACAGTATCTGACATCGGTGCGCGAGGTCGAGATTCGGACCGGGCGCGCGGACAAATGGCTCGACACGCCTCGCCCCAAAGTCGATCCCGCCGACCAGTCGCGGTTGAATCGCGATATCTCGCTGGAGCGGCTCGGCGAGTATCTCCGCACCATGTACGACATCATCGTCCTCGCATTCCAGACCGACATGACCCGCGTGGCGACATTCAGCACCGGCAACGAAGGCAACGGCCCGTCGGTTCCCGAGATCGGCGTGAAGCAGGATCGCCATTCACTGTCGCACCACAACGCGAATCCCAAGCTGATGCAGGATCTGACGGCGAGCGATACGTTCAACGTCCAGCAGTTCAGCTACTTCCTCGGCCGGCTCAGCGAAGTGCGCGACGCGGATGGCCCGCTGCTCGACTCGACGATGGCCCTCTATGGCAGCGGCATGGCATTCGGACACAGCCACGGCAACGCGAACCTCCCGCTGATTCTCGCCGGTGGCGGCGGACTGGGAATCAAACACGGCCGGCACATCGACTACAACGCCAAGTCGAAGCCAGAAGGCTATGCGTATGACTTGGACAATCCGGCGAAACACTACGCCATCTGCCACAGCCCGGTGAACAGCAAGGCGTATCTCAGCAACCTGCTGCTGACGATGGCTCAGAAGATGGACGTGCCGACGGAAAAATTTGCCGACAGCAACGGCAATGTTTCGGAGATCGTGACGTAGTTCGGAAGCAGGCGAACCGCACGAGCGTCTGATTTGCCCTGCGTTCGCCGTCAGTCGGGTAGTGGTACAGCTTGAAATCGAAGACCTGTACGATGCCGTCATGGCGGCGTGACATTGATTGCAAACGAGAACCGCCCCGGCGATAAACCGGGGCGTGTTCATTTACCGGCGCTGCAGCCAAGGGATGACGACTTGATGGCTGAATTCAAACCAAGAGTGCCGCTGATTTATCAACGAATGGAGCGTGGTGAGATTCCAAAATGGTTGGGGCTTTTCGTGATCGTCATTACTTGGGCCTTTCTCGTAATTCCGGCACTCTGTCTGACGTTCCCGGTTTGGGGCAGCGTCGCCGCGTACAAGTGGCTCAAGAAACCGAAAGAACACGCTCCCCACGACTGACCACGGATTTCAAACTGTACCACTACCGTCAGTCGGCAATCGTACGCGGGCGTTTGCGGCTGATGTGACTTCGTCCCATGATCATCGGACGTTGCACAGAGAACAGTTCCAAGGGCCGCCGTCGATGGAGCTCTTCACTTACCGTGTGACGCACTTCGGACAGACAAGGTTCAACGTGAAGTTTTCCGTCCTCACCCTCATCTTTACCGCCCTGCTGCTGGCTCCGTTGGCCGTGTTGCACGCGGCCGAGGATGGCCTGCCTCCGACGCTTGCGCCGCTCCTCAAACGGACCTGCTTCGAGTGCCATGACGAGAAGACCGCTGAGGGCGGACTCGATCTCGTTGCATTGCCGTTCGAGCTCCACGATCACGCCACCCGTGGCCGGTGGATTCGCATTCACGACCGCATCGAAAAGGGCGAGATGCCGCCGCAGGACGAAGACCTTCCGCAGGCACGGCGCGCGGAGTTGGTGAAGCACCTTGCGATGGCGATCCACGATGCGGACCACGCTGAGATCGTCACTCACGGCCGCGGCCCGATGCGGCGGCTGAACCGCGATGAGTACGAGCAGAACCTTCGCGACGTATTGCAACTGCCGCTCCTCGATATTCGCGACATGATCCCGGAGGACCGCGAAGGGCACCACTTCAACAAGACCTCCGAAACGCTCGACATGTCGCGCGTGCAACTCATGGCCTATCTCGATGCCGCCG
Source organism: Schlesneria paludicola DSM 18645 (assembly GCA_945862235.1). Lineage (GTDB taxonomy): Bacteria > Planctomycetota > Planctomycetia > Planctomycetales > Planctomycetaceae > Schlesneria > Schlesneria paludicola_A. Next base: position 6,669 of record CAMAYU010000028.1, on the reverse strand, counting down.
AGGCCGCACTGCGTCAAGCGATGGCCGGCGGAGCCAATCCGCCGCCCGTGACGAAGTTCCGCGCCGTGGGCACAAGTCTATTCCCGGAAAATTCGACCTTCGGCGAACGCGAGGCGATGTTCTTCGCGAAAGACAACAAAGCCGTCGATCCGAAACAACTCGATGCCTTGCGCGACGATCCCGCACTCGAACTCGCGCTCTTTCGCTCCGCCCACTGGCCCTACTACGGTTACCCAAGGGGATTCGTCGCCAAACTGCCGGGCGAATACAAGGTGCGTTTCTCCGCCCGTGCCGTCTTGCAGATCAGTGGCTACGAACTCAAACCCGCCTTGCAGCCGGTGCCGATGACCTTCCGCGCCCGTAAACCATCCGGTCCCGATGTCTCCGGCGATGTCCGCGCCACCGGCGGTATCATCGACATTCAGCCCGCCGTCGCGACGTATGAAACTACCATCCGCCTGCGCGAGCGTGAGACCTTTGAGTACAGCCTGCTCGGTCTCCCCGTGCCGCTCGCTCGCAACGTCCAAGGTGGCCCGCCAACCTATCGTTATCCACCGTTTCCCGACGGCGGGCAGTCCGGCGTCGCTTTTCAATGGCTCGAAGTCGAAGGCCCCATCTCATCGGAGACATGGCCGCCGCCGTCGCATCGTGTGCTGTTTGATGATCTCGGCGTGGAAGCGTCATCCCCGCAGCCCAGGGAGGACGTGAAACGACTGCTGCGTCGCTTCGTGAACCACGCCGCACGCGAACCCGTACCGGATGAAGCCCTGCAGAAGTTCGAGCAGCTCATCCTCACCCGGCTCGATAAGAATTCGCCTTTTGCCGAGGGGATGCTGGCTGGCTACAAGGCCTTCCTCTGCTCCACCCACTTCCTATATCTGCGCGAGCCCGATCGCGCCGACGATCACTTCGCCATCGCTTCACGACTCTCGCACTTTCTCACCAACTCGCGTCCCGATGCCACGCTGCTCGAAGCGGCTCGTTCCCGACAACTCCGCGATGCCAAGACACTTCACCGCGAGACCGAGCGTCTCATCGCCAGCGGCGGCTTCGAACGTTTCGTGAAGAACTTCACCGACTACTGGCTCAATCTCCGACATGTGCGCCGCGACGAACCGGACATTCGCCTCTATCCCGAGTATCGCTTCGACGACTACCTCGTTGAGTCGCTGGAGCTGGAAACGCGCACCTTCGTCACCGCGATGATTCGCGACAATCTGCCCGCCCGCGTGCTTGTCGATGCCGACTTCATCTTTGCCAACGATCGCCTCGCGCAGCACTACCGGCTCCAACCGCTGAGCGGTTCCGCGATGCGCAAGGTCGCGCTGCCGCAGGACAGTCCGCTCGGCGGATTGCTCACGCAGGCCGCGATTTTGAAAGTCACCTCCAACGGCACCGCCACCTCGCCCGTAGTGCGCGGTGCCTGGATCATGGATCGCCTCATCGGCGAACCACCACCGCCACCGCCGACGAGCGTCCCTGCCGTCGAGCCCGACATTCGCGGTGCCAAAACCATCCGCGATCTGCTCGCGCTGCACACCAAGTCCAAATCCTGCGCCGCCTGCCACGCCCGTTTCGATGCCGTGGGCCTCGCACTCGAAAACTTCGACATCCTCGGTGGCTGGCGCACCCGCTATCGCGGAATCGAGCAAGGCGAACGCATCACCGGCATCGACCGCGCCGGCCATGATTTCGCCTACACCATTTCCGAGCCCGTCGATGCGAGCGGAAAACTCCTCGATGGCCGCACCTTCCAAAACATTCGCGATCTGAAAACCATCGTCGGGTCCAATCCCCGCCAGCTCGCCCGCAACCTGCTTCATCAGTTCACCCTCTATGCCACCGGCACACCCGTTCGTTTCGCCGACCGACGTGAAATCGAAACGATGCTCGATGCCTGCGCTGGCAATGGTTACCGCGTGCGCGATCTGGTGCTCGCTCTCGTGCAAAGCAAAATCTTCCTCGGTGAAGCGGGATGCCAATAACGCCATGAACGCTCCAAACGTCTCCACCTCATCGCGTTTCTCACGCCGCCGATTCCTGCGCGGTGCGGGAGCCATACTCGCGCTGCCGTGGCTGGAGTGCATGACGCCGGTCTTGGCGCGTGCCGCAGACTTGCAGCCGCCGCCGCGAATGCTGCTCATCTCCAACAACCTCGGTGTGCTGCCGAAGCCGTTCTTCCCACAAACAGCCGGACGTGATTACGAACTCTCGCCCTACCTCGCCGCGCTCGCCGAGTTCCGCAACGACTTCACCGTCTTCAGCGGCCTTTCACATCCCGGCGTGGTCGGCGGGCACAGTACCGAGAATTGCTTCCTCACCGCCGCACGCGGCCCCACGAAAAGCGGCTTCCGGAATCAGATCTCGCTCGACCAGTTCGCCGCCGAAAGGCTTGGTCCAGTCACGCGATTCCCCACGCTGAATCTTGGCGTCAACATCGATAAAGCCAACCGCAGCCTCTCTTGGACCCGCGATGGCGTCCTGCTGCCCGCCGAGGACAGCGCGCCCGCGTTGTTTCAGAAGATGTTCGTCCAAGGCGACCCCGCTTCGGTGCAGGAACAACTCCACCGGCTCGACGAACGCGGCAGCATCCTCGACACGTTGCTCGATGAAACCAGGCAGTTCAGCCGCGACCTTGGCAACGACGACAAAGCGCGGCTCGATCAGTACTTTACCTCCGTGCGCGAGCTCGAAGAACGCCTGCAAATCGCCCGTGCCTGGGAACAGCGCCCGAAGCCCACGACAATCCAGCCGCCACCCGCCGACATTCAGGATCAAAAGCTGTTCTTCGAGAAGTTTGACCTGATGCTGTCGATGGCGCAGCTTGCGCTCGAATCCGACTCCACACGCATCGTCACGCTCATGGTGGATGCCTTCGCCACACCCGTTTTCAAGCTCCACTCCGATCAGAACACCACCGACGGCTACCACAATCTCAGCCACCATGGCCAGGCCGCCGACAAAGTGAAGCAGCTCGAAGACGCTGATCATCAACAGATGACCCTCTTGCAAAAGATCCTGAAAAGCCTCGCCACCAAACGCGACGGCGAGCAGCGACTGCTTGACCATACGATGATCCTCTACGGCAGCAACATGGGAGACTCCAACACCCACGACAACACCAACCTCCCCATCCTGCTCGCCGGCGGCGGATTCAAACACGGTCAGCATCTCGCCTTCAAACGCGATGACAACACTCCGTTGGCCAATCTCTTTGTATCCATGCTGCGTCGCATGGGTGCCGAGACTGATAAGTTCGCGTCCAGCACAGGGGCGTTGAGCGGTTTTGAAAGTTCATGACCATGACACGCTTCCCTCGACGATTAACGGTTTTCCTGTTCCTGACCTGTGTGACAGGGCCGTTCGGCTCGCTCTTGCAAGCTCAAGTTGCGGCAGACCATGTCCTTCAACCGGGTAAGTTTCCGCTGCCGAATACCGGCACCTACCTCGCGGGCGAACTGGTGATCGTGGACCCCGTCAATCGCCGGGGTGGCTTGCGGTTGGATGGAGATGGTGGGGAACGTTATCACGCTGGCCCACTCCATTATTTTGCCATGCTCCCCTACGGCATGATCTGGCTTAACGGGGCTCCGGCGGAACTGCGCGACGTTCCGATCGGCACTCATGTACATGGCTACTTCTACGTGCCGCCGGTTGGCGAGGAATCCACGATCCCACCGCTGCCGAAGGACATGGAGCAATTCCAGCTCAAGCACAATCACGCCGTCTCGTTGGAAGACGATTTCAGTTTCTATCAGCGGCGTGGCCAGAGTTGGCAGGTGGTGTCGATCGACGCCAACAAAGGCAAAATCAACGTGGCACCGTCGGGCCAAATGGCCAAGGACGGCATCAACACGCCCTACACCTTCGACATCGAGGACGTCACGAAGGTCTGGAAAGGCCGTACGCTGGTTGATCTGGCGGACATCGCGCCCGAGCAAGTCGTGCAGTTCAATCTCGGCTGGTCGCCCGGTTGGCGAGACAAGGAATTCAAGGTCTCGGAAATCTGGCTCGATGACGACAGCCGAAAGTTCGCAACCGATCTCCAGCGACGCCGTCATGTGAAGTATCAGAAACAGCGTTGGCTTCCCGGCTGGATCGACTCCGTCGAAGACAACGACTTCGGTGGCGGCACCGTGACGCTCACGTTGTTTGGCGGCATGGACCCGTCGCTGTATGCCGAGTTGAAAGCGACTCAGGAAAAAGGCTTCGGTGTGGCCGTCGCCGAGAAGTCGCTGCGCACCTGGTTTCACCGTAGCGACAAGAAGATCGGCCAGGTGATCGAGTGGAAGGAAGCCGAGAACCCGCCTCCCGGCAGCAGCGGCATTCAGGTCCGCCTGAAGTTCACGGAATTGCTCGACGGCTATCGCCCGGGTCGAGCAGTGCGCGTGAAGTGCCATGATTGGCTCTTCGTGACCATGCCGTCGGAAGAACGATTGAAGACGATTGAAGAGCAGAAGCGATCGGCTGTTTTCAGTCTGCCCTGAACTCAGCAGAGGAGTCTTCATCGTTCTGCCCCCATCGTTCTGCCACCCGCCGGAATTGGCAGAACGATGGCATGAAAGGATCTGAGACCAGTTTTATGAAATACCGACTCGCTCAATTTGTTCTGTCACTCGTCATCGTCACTGCAAAAGTGCAGGCCGCTGAAGAATCGCCCGCGTTCGACAAGGCCGTGCAACCGTTCTTTCAGACTTACTGCCTGCGCTGCCACGACGCGAAAAAGCAGGAAGGCAAACTCCGGCTCGACACCTTGTCGCGCGACTTCGCCGATGAAGCGGTTGCTCAACGCTGGAGCGAGGTCGTCTTTCGCCTGAACTCTGGCGAGATGCCGCCGACGAAAGAGCCGCAGCCCAAACCGCAAGAACTCGGACAGGTGGTTGACTGGCTCTCCACGCGGATCAAGGAGGGAGAAGCGGCGCGGATGGCGAAGCGCGGACCCGTCGCACACTATCGGCTGAGCCGCGAGGAATACGGTCACACCGTCTACGATCTGCTCGGCGTCTATTTCGACGTGAACCTGCCGGGAGCGTTCAACGAAGACCCTCGTTGGCACGGTTTCGATCGCATCGGCTCGCTGCTGACGCTTTCACCGTCGCATGTGGACCGTTACTTCGGCGCGGCCGAAACGGTGCTCGCGCGGGCCTTTCCCGATCAGCAGCCCGCATTCCAAAAGAGCCGGCGCGAAGCGAACGCCGGCCAGGAAAAATGGTTGCAGGAACAGGGCTTGGCCGGGCCGGTGCGCTGGCCGATCTGGCCGGGACATGGTCAGCACCTCGTCAGCGCCAGCGTTCCGGGCTTGTATCGAATCCGAATCCAGCTCAGTGCGCTCCCGTCCTTTAAGGGCCGGCTGCCGCATCTCGCACTGTGGCATCATCAACTGAAACGCTCGGTCGTCGGCTTGGACGTGAACGCGGCCGAAGACCAACCGACGGTCATCGAGATCGAGACCTTCCTGCCCGAAGGCAACTTCAATGTGATGAACGAGTCGCCTGGAATGCTGGCCGATGGCCAGACTCCGAGCGTCACTCAATTCCCATTCGTGAACACGAAAGTCAGCCGCCAGAACCGACCGACAGGCTACCGACTGTTCAACGACGAAGGGCAACTGATCTTTCCCCTGCTAATTGTCGATTGGGTGGAAACCGAAGGCCCGATCTTGCCCGCAGCCGACCAGAAGAAACGCGAAGGGCTGATTCCCGCCAAGGATGGCGACCTGACTGAAGCTCGCGAATGTCTGCGCCGATTCGCGATGCGCGCATGGCGACGACCCGTCACTGACGCGGAGCTTGATCGCGCTCTGAAAATCATCCAGAGCGAATTGACGGCTGGTGAGAACTTCCGTTCCGCCTTCCGAGCCGCAATGGTCGCCGTGCTGACATCAAAAAGCTTTTTCCATCTCGAAGAAGGCTCGACCTCGCAGCGCCGCGAAACAGTCAATGACTGGGAACTCGCGTCGCGACTCTCGTATTTTCTCTGGAGCTCAATGCCCGACGACGAACTCTTCGCCCTCGCACGGCAAGGCACGCTGCAACAGCCCGAGGTGCTCCGCGCCCAACTGACGCGGATGCTTGCCGATCCGAAGATCAGCCGATTCATGGAATCATTCCCGCGTCAGTGGTTGCAGCTTCATCGCGTCGGCCAGTTCCCGCCCGATGCCAGCCTCTACCCCGACTACGATAAGTGGCTCGAACAGAGCCTGGTGTTGGAGACGACCGGCTACTTCGGTGAGGTTTTTTCCAAGAACCTGCCGCTCCGCGAGTTCCTCGTCTCCGATTGGACGATGATGAATCCGCGCCTCGCGATGCATTACGGCCTGCCGCGCCCGGCCGCCTCTGGCTTCCAGCAAATGTTGCTCCGCGCCGAGGATCATCGTGGCGGTTTGCTGACTCACGCTTCCATTCTCTCGCTCACTTCGGACGGCACGCGGCATCGTCCGGTGCATCGCGGCGTCTGGGTTTCGGAAGCAATCTTCGGCCGCACGCCGCCCCCCCCGCCGCCAAACGTCGAACCTCTCGCGCCGACACCAAGCAATCAGCCGAAGGCCACGATCCGCTTACAACTCGAAGCCCACGCGACCCACGCCACCTGCGCTTCCTGCCATCAGAAGATCGACCCGCTGGGCTTCGCCTTCGACAACTTCGACGCGATCGGCCGCTGGCGAACGAG
>CAMAYU010000027.1 GCA_945862235.1 Schlesneria paludicola DSM 18645 | reverse complement strand
GCGCTTCGCCGCCCCCAGATTGGAGGTGAATCCCGCTTCGCTGGGGGCCGCGAAGCGCCGACCCCAGCCACACTCGGGAAGTGATTGCGGCCCCGTTCCTAAGCCCGACTTCGATCGGGGATCCAAGTCGGACCGGTTCCACCCGTCATCCTGCGAGCTGGTGGAAGAAGGCTGGTGGAACCGGCCCTACCCATGCGGCCACTATGCCACTCGATAGAGCCGTGCGACTGAATCCAACCACTTCTTGAATGTGCCTCATGGCCACGCTAGCATCCGACCCGGATTCATTGAGTCCGAGGAACCTCTGCGGTGTTCGATACGGAACAAGTGCGTTAACCCTACAAATATGGTTTATGGAAGCTAGCTACATTTGGCCGCGTGTCTGTCCGCGATTTGGCTTCGGCTGGTCCGGATGACGCAACCCAGATTGGCGGCTTCCCCCTGGACTTCCGGGTTCATAAACAGCGGTCTCGACCGGCACAGGCGGAGGTTTCCTTTTCTTCTTTTCTCACGCGATCGCGAGCGTGGGACCAGTCGGCTCGGGCGGTCAGCGATTCGTCGCCCCTTCGAGCGACAGACCAAACGCTGTTTCTGCGAGGCCCGTGTATCTATGGCTCTGTTCGACCGGCTGGAAGCAGAGCATCGCGAGGCCGTCCGTCCGCTGGCGGCTCGCATGAGACCGCGTTCACTCGACGAGTTCGTTGGCCAGCAGCACTTTCTCGGGCCGGGCAAACTGCTCAGACGACTGCTGGAGTCTGACCGTGTCAGTTCGGTCGTGTTCTACGGACCACCGGGAACCGGCAAGACCTCACTGGCCGAACTGATTGCGAAGCACACTCAGCGCACGTTTCGATCACTCAATGCGGCGGCTTCCGGCGTGAAGGAACTGCGTGAAGTTCTCGACCGGGCGCGAGACGACATCGCATCGGGGGGCCAACGCACGGTGCTGTTCATCGACGAGTTGCATCATTTCAACAAGCAACAGCAAAACGTCCTGCTTCCCGATGTTGAAGAGGGGATCGTGGCGCTCGTCGCGGCGACAACGGCGAATCCCTTCTTCGCGCTGATCTCACCGCTGCTTAGCCGCAGCCAAATCTTTGAACTGCAACCACTCACGGTGGACGACATCGCGGCGTTGCTGCATCGCGCGCTGAAGGACTCGACGCGAGGACTCGGTCAACACAAAGTCACCGTCACGCCCGAGGCGATTCAATTCCTCGCCACGATCTGTGATGGAGATGCGCGCCGCGCACTGTCCGCGCTGGAGATCGGCGTGTTGTCGCTGGCAGACAACAACAGAACGCTCGACTTGGCGACCGCGGAAGAGTCGATCCAAAAGAAGTCGATCCGGTACGACGCCGATGGCGACGAGCACTACGACGCGGCGAGTGCGCTCATCAAGAGCATTCGCGGCAGCGACCCCGATGCGGCGATCTATTGGATGGCGCGCATGCTCGCGGCGGGCGAAGACCCGAGGTTTCTCGCACGGCGCATCGTGATCTCGGCGGCGGAGGATATCGGCAACGCGGACCCCCAAGGTCTGATCCTCGCCCAGGCCGCCGCCGCCGCGACCGAGTTCATCGGTCTCCCCGAATGCCGCATCCCGCTGGCTCAAGCAGTGACGTATCTGGCTCTCGCGCCGAAGTCGAACGCCGCGTATAAGGCGATCGACGCGGCGATGGACGACGTGAAACACCAACGCACTCTGCCGGTCCCCGTCCATTTGCGTGACCGGCACTACTCGGGCGCGAAACGACTCGGACACGGTGACGGCTACGAATACCCGCACGACGCGGTCGACGGTTGGGTGGCGCAGGACTATCTCGGTGTCGAGGCTCGCTACTACGAACCGGTCGATCGCGGATACGAACAACAGATGAAACAACGACTCGAAGAACTCCGCTCGCGCCGACAAACAACTCCGCCACCGGAATGATGCAGCACGCGGGGAAGCGAAAGGGCATTTCAAAACTAGCCCGACGCGCAAGCGAGGGCTTCACCATCATTGAATGCCCAGCCCTCGCTTGCGCGTCGGGCTAGTTTTTCGAGGCAAAAACAAGTTTTGAAATTTCCTCTAAGTAGTCCGGGCCGTGCGAAGCACACCTTCGCAATCCGTAGCAACACCGATCGAGACACAGATGAACAACCTTCCCAAAGACATCGCCCATCTCGTGGACAACCTGTGTCGCGAAGGGGACCGGTTTGCAGGGATCGATCAATTCGACGATGCCATCGAAAAATATCAGGCCGCATGGGATTTGCTCCCTGCGCCGCCGCAGCAATGGCCCGCGGCAGCTTGGATTTTGTTGTCCGTTGGTGATGCGTACTTCTGGCTGAAGGACTTCCACAACGGAGCCACATTCCTGCTCGAAGCACTCGACTGCCCGCACGGTGACAGCAACCCCTATTTGCTGCTGCGTCTCGGACAATGCCTGCTGGAATCGGGGCGTCTCGACGAGGCCGCCAACGCGCTCGAAGAGGCGTTTCGTTTGGGGGGCAACGAACTGTTCGAAGGCGAAGCCCCGAAGTACCTCCAATTCGTGCAGACCCAGCTTCGCATCGCGAACATCAAGCGACCGACCGGCCGCTTCAATCGCCCGTTGAAATAGCGTGACCCTCCGGCCGAGGAGCGAGCAGAAATGCCAGACCTGATGACGACACCGCTACTCCAAATCAGCTTCTCGACGCTCGCCTGTCCCGATTGGACGTGGCACGACGTACTGCGATTCGGACCGGCCTTCGGGTACGACGGTGTCGAGGTACGGCTGCTCGCGCGCGAGACCGATTTGTTGGCTGTTCCTGATCTCCAGCCGAGTCAAATTCCCGCGCGAAGTCGCGAACTGTCCGAGGCGGGCTTCCGCGTGGCCGGGTTGGCCTCGTCTGTCCGTTTCGATCAGGCAACGGCCGCCGCACGAACCGAGCAGTTCGAGATCGGTCGTCGTTACATCGACCTGTGCGTCGCGTTGGGTGGCGAGTTCATTCGAGTCTTCGGCGACACACTTCCGGCCGACGAGGACGCTCGTTCACAAACGATGCAGCAGATCGCCGAGGGACTGATCGCGCTCGGTGAAGCCGCAGCTCCGGCAGGGATTCAAATCCTGCTCGAAACGCATGGTGACTTCTCGGCGTCACCACCGTGTGAAGAGTTGATGCGGCGCGTCAATCTTCCTTCGGTGGGTCTCGTCTGGGACACGCATCATCCGTGGCGGTTTCATGGCGAACGAGTGGCCGACACTTGGGAGCGACTGCGTCCGTGGACCCGTCACACGCACTGGAAGGACTCGATCACGCTGCCCGCTCGCGAAGAAACCGCCGAGACCGCCGCTGCCGCTCAGGCCGCCAGTAGCTTGATGAGCGGCCATCTTCACGCCGACTACGTTTTGTTTGGCGGCGGCGAATTTCCCGCCGTCGATTGCCTGCGACTGCTCCTCGACGCGGACTACACCGGCTGGCACTCGCTCGAATGGGAAAAGATGTGGCACCCGCAATTGCACGGCCCCGACATCGCGCTGCCGCTCTTCCCGAAGAAGCTACGCGAGATCGCGCTGCTTGCGGCGATGCTTCCGACTCATTGAAGCCTGACGCATCCTCAACAGTCGGGGAATGAGCGACAAAGAGCCCGGACGCTCGGAGCGTCCGGGACTCTGGCTTCGACCACGATCGGATGCCAATCCTTACTTCACTTCAATCAACTCGACGATGAAGTGCAGAGTGGCTTTCGGAGGGATCACGGGCGGACGACCCTCTTCGCCGTAAGCCAGTCCGAACGGAATCTCCAGCTCGACCATGCCTCCCTTACCGACGAGCTGCATTCCTTCGGTCCAACCGGGAATGACGCGGCCCAGCGGGAACGAAGCAGGCTGGCCGCGCTCGTAGGAACTGTCGAACTGTGAGCCATCGTCGAGCGTTCCTTTGTAGTGAACGGTCACGGTGTTTGAGACCTTCGGCTTGACGCCATCGCTCTTGCGAAGAATGCGGTACTTGAGACCGCTCGCGGTTTTCGAAAACTCCTTCGGAGCGTCCTTATCGACGGCACCGGGCGTCAATGGCTTCGGACCTTCCGTCACTTCCAGCAATTCAACGAGGAAGTGCAGTGTCGACTTGCCGGGGATGCCGCTGGTCCCTTTCTCGCCGTAGCCCAACTCGTGCGGGATCTCCAGTTCGATCATGCCCCCCTTACCGACGAGCTGCATCCCTTCGGTCCAGCCCGCGATGACTCCCCTAAGCGGGAACTCAATCGACTCGCCGCGCCCGTAGGAACTGTCGAACTCCTTGCCGTTGTCGAGCCAACCTTTGTAGTGGACCGAGACGGTGTCTTGAGGCGCGGGCTTCTGGCCCGTCCCTTTGCGGCGAACGCGGTACTTGAGACCGCTCTTGGTCGTAGTGAATTCCTCGGGAGCATTCTTATCGACGGCACCAGGTTCAACGGGTTTCTTGTCGGCAGCACGAAGCATGTGGGACTCGGTTCCTAACTGGAGGGCAAACAGGGACAGCAACACAATCGATCCAAATCGACGCAGCATGAGCGGGGCCTTTGAAAAAAGAGGTGACTTGGAAACACAAGATTGGATTTAGAGCCGATCCGCAAACCTCTCCCCTCGCCCCGGTTTTGCGGGGAGAGGGGCCGGGGGGTGAGGGGTTCTTGGATCGCCACTTAGAGGCGGCAGCTACGACTTGATCTCGAAGATCACTTCGACTTCGACCGCCGCGCCGGTCGGAAGCTGTGCGAAACCGAGAGCACTGCGGGCGTGAAAGCCATCGCCCGTCTTGCCGTACAGTTCATGAAGCAGGTCCGACGCGCCATTAATGACCAAATGCTGTTCGTTGAACTCCAGCGTTGAGTTCACACAGCCCAACAGCTTGATGACCTTCAGTCCGTTGAGCGTTCCGTGCGCGTTGTAGACCGAGCGAAGAATCTTCACGCAGCAGTCGCGTGCCGCCTGATAGCCCTGCTCAACAGTCGTCCCCGCGCCGAGCTTCCCCTTCAGATCGCTGACGTGTCCCGACGTGAACAGTAAATTACCCGACTTGGCACACAGGTTCAGATAACCCGGTTCCTGCTTGGCGAATGTCAGCCCGAGTTGCTCGGCTTTTTCTTGCGGTGTCATTGGTGTTGCCCTGAAGAACAGTGGTGAGTGAATAGTGGATAGCAAGGAAGTACTTTCACAGTGAATGGTTTGGCTATCCACTACCCACCATCCACTCACCCCTTCATCTCGCGTCCTGCCAGCGTTTCCAAGCTAGTCCCGGTTTGTCGGTTCGGAACTGGACGAGGCGGGTGTGTTCAACTTCGGTCACGTAAACGGTTCGGCCATCGGGGCCGCCGAAGCAAAGGTTGGTCGGCTGCTTGCCGAGGACATCGATCTCGTGCAGTTCTTTCCCTTCCGGCGTCATCACGACGACCGTCCCTTTACCGTGGCGGGTGATGTAGAGGTTGCCATCGACATCGCAGCGCATGCCGTCGAAACCGTGATCGGGGAACTGTTTAAGAAGCTTCTTCTCGCCGAGCGTTCCGTCGTCGCGGATCGGGAATGACCAGACGTTGCGCTGGACCGACTCGTTCGTGTAGAGCGTCTTGCCGTCGGGACTGACTTCAATTCCGTTGGTCGTTCCCATGTCGGCGGCAACGCGAGTCACCTTGCCCGCCGCGTCGATCTTCCAAATCTGACCGCTGTTGTTTCCCCAGTTCGGATCGCTGGCGAAGAGCGTCCCGTTCGGAGCGATCGCCAGATCGTTGGGCTGGTTCATGGTCGGCTCATGCGCAAAGACCTCGATCTTCTTTGTCGCCATGTCGATGCGGAGGACGTTGTGCCCGACGTAGTCCGCGACGTACATGCGGCCCTTGCTGTCGAAGACGATTCCGTTGCCGGCGCTCTTCCCAGCCAGCGTCACGAACAACTCGGCCTTTCCGTCGGGTGAGACCCTGCCGATGTTCTGCGCCGTCCCGAAACTGACCGCGTAGATGTTCCCCGACTTGTCGCACTGAGGGCCTTCAATGCCCGCCGTGAACAGTTTGGGTTGAGTCAGCGACGAGGCGACGAACAGTTTTTCTTCGGCTTGGGCGAGCGAGGTCATCAGGAGGAGTAGCGGGAGTGCGAAGCGAGGCATGGGGAACCTTTGTCGAGGACTCATTAGTTTCAACGCGACCCCACCGGGCTTGCCCCGGTGGCTCGCGGGTTTTTGCACTACTTGTCACAAGGGGCGAGCCACTGGAAGGCGAGTAGTGCAAAAACCTGAATCCATCGGGGCAAGCCCGATGGGGTTTGGAGATTGTGGCCAGCGGTGCTTATTCATCAAGCCGGTATAGGTACTCGCCCGCTTTGCGGACGAGGAGCACTCCTTCGTCCTCGCGGTTGGCGAAGGATTCGATGTCGATGGTGGCGGGGTCTCGATAGCCGAGGTTGATCTTCTTGCAGACTTCTTCGGGGATGCCGCTGGCCAGCGTCACCGTCACGCGCGGAGTTTCGATTCCGCTCTCGTAAGTCCCGCCGCCGCGAACGTGGGTCGAATGAGCAAGAATACCCCACGGGTAGCCTTTGAACTTGTCCCATTGCTTCGTGAAGTAGTCGCGCACGTGATAGCCGACCTCTTCGATGTACTTGCCGTGCGTGACGGAAATCTCGTGCATGTGCGGAGCGTAGATGATCAGTTCGCCGCCGTCAGCGACGACTGGTTCCATCTTGTACATGCACTTCCCGGCCACCCACAGTTCGTCGTACATCGGCGGGGCACACGACAGAATCTGCTTGAACGGTTTGGGACATCGTTTGATGTGGACGCGGTTCGACATGTCAGCCGCCTCGTTCCACGCGGACTCGGGCGAGCCGTGGAACAGGCCGTGGAGATTGCCATCGGACGCGACGACGAATGTGATCGCTCGCCGTTCGTTGGGGATCAGCTTCGCCGCGCGATCGACCACGCGGCGGACGGCGGTGTCTTTCACACCGATGATCCCGACATTCGAGATGAGCGCCCCGAGCCAATGAAAGAAGTTGAGAATTTCCGGCCCACCGATGCCGGGAAAGAAGTACTTGTTCCCGCCCGAGAAGCCAACGACTTCGTGCGGGAAGACAGGACCAAGGACGAGTAAAAGATCGTAGTCTTGGATGCGCGAGTTGATCTGCACGGGAACGTCGAGCGACAACCGGCCGTCGGAGATCTCAGCCGTGTCCTCTTTGGTGAGCGTCCCAATCGTGAGCAGTCGGTCGGGCCGATCCCACTCATGATTGAAGAGGCCGAGTTGATAGAAGAGCCGCCCCCGCTCAGTCTCATCAATCCCGATGAGCTTGGCGATCTGAGCGTCCGACATTGGCGGGTGAGTTCCCAGCGCGACGAGGACATCCAAATGAGCAACCACCGGTTTGAGCCGCTTGTGCAGCGCATCGAACAGCAGCGGCAGCGGAGCCGTCCGCGTGGCATCGGGGATGATGAGCAACACCCGCTTGCCCGCGAAGTCCTGCGTGGGAAGATTCGCAAACCACTCTCGCACCTGTGCGTCGGTCAGAACCGGAAGAGCCTCGGACATGGAACCTGCCAATGGAGAATCAAGACGACGAAATAGGGGCGGGATTGTAAGCAGGCCCGCTCAGAACGAGCCAGTCAGCCGTAACACGCGAAGTCTGCGTTAGGAACAGAAACGGGTCACTTTTCGAATCAGCAGGAACAACACAGCTCGGAGTGTGATACCGGCGGGCGGCCGCAAGCGGCATCGTGCTTTCAATCTTGATCTGTGTCGCGCCGTGCGAGCGGACTGGCAGGAGAATGAAGGCAAGAGAATCAGACCAGACGACGTTCGCGCTGTGACTGATTCTCCGGCCTTCATTCTTCTGCCAATCCGCGGCACCGGTCGCCTTATCCCTTGGGCGTGCCCCAGTGTTCGCGGTAGTCGCGTTTGAGCAGCTTGCTCGCGTCCGCGTCACCGGCGATCTGTTCTGTGACGGGATCGAAGTGAATGACTCGATCGACGCGCGTCGCGATGTTGCCGAGATGGCACAGCGCGGTGGAGAGGTGGTTGATCTCGATGTCGGCGTTGGGTCGCGCGCCGCTCTGGATGCAGTCCAAAAAGTTGGCGTGATGGGCGGCGAGATCCGGGCCGCCGCCGGTCGATTCTTCGATCAGCTTGTTGCGCGGGCCGTAGAGTTTGTAGCTCCCGATCTTGCCAAAGATCATCATGCCGTCGGTGCCGTAGTAGGCGTCGCCGTTCTCGTAGCCCTCTTGCACGTAGGGGGACCAGATGCGTTGCTCGAAGATCAGTTGCTTGGGTCGCCCCGCTTTGGATGCGGCGGCGTACTCGAAGGCGATGTACTGCGTGTCCGGGAATTGTTGGTCGTCATCGAAGTGGCACTTCGCGCCGAGAGCAGCGATGCGCGTCGGATGCGTTTCCACGCCGAGGCCCCAGCGAGCGATGTCGATGTCGTGAACGCCGTCGTTGCCGATGTCGCCGCAGCCGAAGTGATGCCACCAGCGCCAGATGCCGGGTAGGAAGTTCGACTGATAGGGCACGAACGTCGCGGGGCCGAGCCACGTGTCATAGTCGAGATGCTTCGGCGGATCGGACGGCTGCTGCTTTCCGATGGTTCCTCGACGCTGGCTGTTCCACGCCTTCGCCACGAGGATTTCGCCGATCACTCCCGACTTGAGTTTGTCCATCGCCTTGATGACATGCGCCGTGCTGCGGCTTTGAGTTCCCACCTGCATCACGACGTTGTTGCGCCGAGCCGCTTCGATCATCAGTCGGCCTTCTCGCAAATTGTGCGAGCAGGGTTTCTCGACGTAGACGTGCTTGCCCGCATTGGCTGCCAAGATCGCGGCGGGAGCGTGCCAGTGATCGGGCGTCGCGATCCAGACGGCTTTGATCTCCTTGTCGTCGAGAACCTGCCGCATGTCCTTGACGATCTTCGGCGCGAGTCCCGACCCCTTCGTTACCGCTTCCGCCGCGCGGGCGGCTCGTTGCTCATCGACATCGCAGACATAGGCAATTCGCACCGACTTGTTGCTGGCCAGTTGCAGCGTGTGATTCATCCCCATACCACCGGGACCAATCACCGCGACCGAGATGCGGTCGCCGTCGCTCTTGGGCTTGTCATCCGCAATGGAATTCGAGGCGAACAACCACGCGGCGGAAGCGGTCGTGGCGACGGTTGAAGTGGTTTGCAAGAAGTCGCGGCGGTTGGTTGGCATGAGGATGCTCCGGAGGAAAGGGCAGAACTCAGCGGCTTGGGTTTGTCTCAACGATCGTAGGGTAGGCATCTCGCTTGCCAGCCTGTTGGAAAAGCCGTAGCACGGGCGGCCCGCCTGTGTTTTTCAACTGGAAATGAAAGCAGGCGAGCCGCCTGCTCTCCGTTTTTCAACAGGCTACCAAGTGGGATTCACCCCCGGTTCTTGCGCGGTCGCTTGTTCGGATTCGGGCTGCGTTTGACGGCGGCTTTGGGACCGCGTGACGACGCATGGCCGCGTGTGACCGGTTTCGTGGCGCGGCTGGCGGACGTGGCATTGCGAATCGGACGGGCGCGGGCGGGCGATCGGCGCGTCGGCGCGCTCGTCGCGAAGTGTGTCAGAACTTTGAGTTCGACCGGCGTTAAGGGGCGATAGGCCCCAATGGGCAGATCGCCGAGTCGCATCGGGCCGAAGCCAATTCGTTTCAATCGCATCACCTTGTGACCGACGCGAGCGAACAGGCGTCGCACTTCGCGGTTCTGGCCTTCGGTCAGCACCACCTCCAAGATGGTCGATTTGCCGTTGGTCTTGATGCGCCGAATGTCGCGCACGCGAAACTTGCCCTCAGTGAAGTACATGCCGTCGCGCAGTTGGCGCAGCACTTCGTCGGACGGAGTCCCGGCCACCAGACAGCGATAGAGTCGCTCGACTTGGAATTTGGGATGAGCCAGCCGGTGCGCCAACGCTCCATCGTTGGTGACGAGAATCAGGCCTTCGGAACCTTCATCCAGTCGTCCGACAGTGAAGAGGCGACCGAGCGACTCGGGCAGGAGATCAATCACGCGGACTCGTCCCAACGGATCGGCGTTCGTGCAGTGAACACCGGTTGGCTTGTGAACGAGATAGTGCCGTTTGCGTTCAATCTTCACCCGCTCACCATCGACGCAGACATTCTGGGTCTCGGGATCGACCTTGATCCCCAGCACGCGAACGGTTTTGCCATCGACCGTGACGCGACCTTCCAAAATGTACTCTTCGCAATGACGGCGCGAGGCCAGTCCGGCGGAGGCCAAGACTTTTTGAAGTCGCTCGGTGGTGGGACCGATCTCGTCCAAGTCCTCGTCAGCGGCCGCCTTCTTCGACTTCCCGCGCGTTGAGGACTTTGCGGCCGCCCCTTTGGCGGCCGGCTTCGCTCGGCTGGGCTTGGGCGGAGCAGCGGTTTCAGCGTCGGGCTCATCTAGGTCGAGCAGCCCCTCGTCGTCGAGAGCTTCGTCATCGGAGTCCGCATCCGAGTCGTCATCCAACTCGGATGAGACAACGCGGCGCGATGCCCGCCGCGCGCGTACGGCAGATGTCGTCGAAGTCGGTTCGTCGTCGAGTTCGGAGAGTGGATCGGGAGGCAGGTCAGATGTCATGGAGGTCAGCATTTCTGGCGGGAGTAAAAGAATCCGCAGAAGTGTACCGATGAATGCGTCCTCAAAGAAGGAACGCGACATATCGCTCCGGGCCAATGCCTTTTTGAATCTGGGCCGGAAGAGGGTTGGACCAGCGGCGCTTCGCGGACACAAAGATCCGATGTCCTGCGTCCCGCCTTGCAAGGCTAGGTGTCAGCAGGCAAGCTGTGCTGAGTCGAGGAGCGGCGGCAGGAAATAGTTTACTCGTAGGATGGACGCCCCGTCCGTCCGATTCTACTGGGCAAGCTCGGACGGACTGGGCGTCCATCCTACGTTGCGCTTCCGCGAACTCTTGCCGCTTGCCTGACCACCGACCTCGTTGAGGAACTCCCATGGATCCCCGCATCGAACAGCGACTGCTTCAGGCGCGGCGTCAGTTTCTCGGACAGTCCGGTGTGTCGATCGGCATGGCGGCGCTGGCGTCGTTGATGGGTGGCGACGTGCGGGGCGACACGAGTTCGACGGGAGCGGCTTCGTCCGATGCGACCACTGCCGGACAACGCGGCCTGCCTGGACTGCCGCACTTCGCACCGAAGGCGAAGCGCGTGATTTACTTGATGCAGTCCGGAGCGCCGTCGCATGTGGACCTCTTCGATTACAAGCCGGGTCTCGACAAGCGGCGAGGCGAGGAACTGCCCGAGTCGGTGACGAAAGGGCAGCGGCTCACCACGATGACGGCCGGTCAGAAGTCGAAGCCGTTCCTGCCGAGCATCTCGGGGTTCAAGCAGTTCGGTGAGTGCGGTCGATGGGTATCGAACTTCCTGCCGTTCACGGGCGAGATCGCGGATCGGCTCTGCTTCATCAAGTCGATGCACACCGACGCCATCAACCATGCTCCCGCCGTAACGTTCTGGCTGACGGGGGCCGAAATGCCTGGTCGGCCGACGCTCGGCGCGTGGGCGTCGTATGGCCTGGGGAGCGACAACGAAAACTTGCCGTCGTATGTCGTCCTCACCTCGCGCGATACGGAAGGCTCGTGCGGGCAGCTCTTCTACGACTGGTATTGGGGGACCGGGTTCCTGCCGTCGAAGTATCAGGGAGTGAAGTTCCGCAGCAGTGGCGATCCGGTGTTGTATCTCTCAAACCCCGACGGCCTCAGTCGTGAGACCCGTCGCACGTGGCTCGACACACTCGGTCAAATGAACGCCGTGAAGTATCGCGAGGTCGGCGACAGTGAGATCGCTACGCGGATCGCTCAGTACGAGATGGCCTTCCGGATGCAAGCGGCCGTTCCCGAGTTGGCCGATCTTTCGTCTGAACCGCAACACGTCCTCGACATGTACGGCCCTGACGCCAAACGCCCCGGATCGTTCGCCATGAACTGCTTGCTCGCGCGGCGACTGGCCGAGCGCGGCGTGAGGTTTGTCCAACTGATGCACTCCGGCTGGGACCAGCACACGAACCTGCCGACGCAGCTTCAGGTCCAATGCCGCGACACTGACCAACCGGCTGCCGCACTGGTCAAAGACCTCGCTCAACGCGGCCTGCTCGAGGAGACGCTAGTCATCTGGGGAGGCGAGTTCGGCCGGACGCCGTTCGGTCAGGGAGACATCAACAACCCGAAGCAACACGGTCGCGATCATCACCCACGCTGCTTCACGATCTGGATGGCGGGAGGCGGCATCAAGCCGGGGATCGAGTACGGCGAGACCGACGACTTCTGTTACAGCGTGGCGAAAGATGGCGTCAGTTGCTTCGACCTCAACGCCACGATTCTGCACCTGCTGGGAGTCGATCACACTCGCTTGACGCACAAGCATCAGGGCCGCTACTACCGCCTGACCGATGTGGAAGGCGAAGTGGTGCGCGGCGTCTTGGCGTAATTGTTAGCCGTCCTCTTGCGACGACACAGAGGATGACTTTCGGAGCGGGGTGGCGTCAGCCCCTTGGTTCTTGGGCGTCAGCCCCTGTTCGATCAACGCGGAATCAGGGGGCTAACGCCACCCCGCTCCGAAATACAGCAGCGGGCTGACGCCCAAGAGTTTGAGTTCCCCCGTGCGAATTGCCGAAGTTTTTCATTCGATTCAGGGCGAGGGCGAGTTCTCGGGGACGCCGTCTGTCTTTGTCAGGACGACCGGCTGCAACCTGCGTTGTTGGTTCTGTGATACGCCGTACACCTCTTGGCAACCGGAAGGCCCGCGTCGCGATTGGCGTGACGTGTTGCGTGAAGTCTTGCAGTTTGAGTCGCCCCACGTCGTCCTCACCGGCGGTGAACCATTGCTTCAACCCGAGATCGTGCCGCTCTCCGAGGCCCTTCGTCAGGCGGGCCGCGTCGTCACGATTGAGACCGCAGGCACCGTCTTCCTCCCCGTCGCGGCCGACCTGATGTCGATCAGTCCCAAACTGTCGAACTCGATGCCGCGCGAAGCGTCACGTTGGCGCGACCGACACGAGCGGGATCGACTGCGCCCTGATGTTGTCGCCCGCCTGATCGCCGCCGCGCCGCATCAACTCAAGTTCGTAATCGACGCCCCCGCCGATCTCGATGAGGTCGTCGAATACGTGCGCGGTGTCCCACAAATCGCCGCCGATCGCGTGTGGTTGATGCCGCAGGGAGTGACGGCTGCCGACCTCGCCTCTCGCACGGAATGGCTCGCCCCCGCCGCACAACAGTTGGGTTTCCGGCTCTCACCCCGCAGGCACATCGAACTCTTCGGCCACACACGCGGCACGTAGCTGGCTGTTAAAAAACGTAGAGTAGGCGGCTCGCCTGCTTTTGCCTTTTTCGGTTGCGTTGTTTAACCGCGTGGGCAACGCTTCAAAATAAAGTTGGCGGACCACTAGTGCCTTGCCGCTCACGGGAAGTTATTGCGATCCCGTTCCTTACTCTCAGAAATATTCTCGCCTACACATGTGGTCGCACGACCGGCCGAATCCGTAGAGGCCGTACAATCGAATCGACGAGTCCTCGGGCTGCTGCTCGCGAAAGAATCGCCTGCGACCCCAGTGCCTCTTCAGCCGATCTTGCTAACGATCTCCCGGCGGAGTCATGATCGGCGTTCGTTCTTGCGCCGAAATCGTCCGCTCTCTTTCAGGAATTGACTCGTGGGACGCACGCAACGAGCTTTGACATCATTGGTCGCCGCGATCCCGGCTGGCTTCTTGGGCTACCTGTTGGTCATGGTCTTCCTCAACCAAGCCGAGAGTCTCTCGACGACCATGCAGGCAGTTGTCGGTGCGACTTTGTTGGTCACCGCGATCGTCGCCCTGATGCCATTTATCCTGTTGATCCCCGGCCGCAAGGCGGCTCCCGCCGCGAGTTCGGCTGGCGACGATGATGCGGCCATCGAAGTGATGGAAGACGCCGAGTCAGGTGAGGTCGATCTGGACGATTCGTCTGCGATTTCGGATTCCGAATTCGACGACTCCAACGCGGATGTCCTCTCCGACAGCAGCGACGAGCTGGATTCGCAGAACAACTCGTCGTTGGACGACAGTGATGCGTTCGACATGGACGACGATGAGGAAGAGCCACCTGCGAAGAAACGTAAGAAGTAGGCCAGCCGATCGTCCAAGATCACTCGAACGAACTCGTGTCGCCCATTAACGGGCTGCTGAAGAACGTAGAGTAGGCGGCTCGCCTGCTCACATTTCGAGTTAGAAAACACAGGCGAGCCGCCTATGCTCGTTTTTCAACAGGCGGTTAACTGCTGGCGCTGCGATAGTGTCGCAATGACCCGAGAAACACGGCTCGCGCTGCGACGAACGTCGTCCCCGCAGCGAGCAACGTGATCGCGACCAACCAGCTCGGTTCGAGCGTCTTGCCCAGCAGGACTCGCGCGGGAACCGTCACCACGAGCAGGATCGGCAGCACGTAGGAGAATACGAACCGCACGACTTCGCCGGTCGGCGATCCGCTGTAGATGCTGCTCGGGTAGCGGGCGAAGATCGTGACGTAGAACCAGAAGTCGAGCAGCCCCTGATTGCGGCCGAAAAAGATGCTCAGCGATGCCAAGCCAATCATGAGGCTGTAGAAGAACGTCACCGCCGCCGCGACTAAGAGCAAATACAAGATCACCGCAACAGCCTCGACGGGGCGACCTGCTTGCACCACCGAGTAGCCGAGCAACCCGAGTGCGAACGCCATCTGCGAGACCATCGACAGTTCCAGCTTCTCCAGCGACACGAGGAACTGCGTGTCGATTGGCTTGAGCAGTACGAAGTCGAGATCGCCCGTGCGAATCAACTCACTGAACCGGGCACAGTTCGGCATGAAGCAGGCTTCGACGATGGAGTTGACCAGCATCCCCGTCGCCATGAACCCGAAGTACTCGGCCCGCGACCAGTCGTTGATTTGTGGGACGCGCCGATAGATCAGGTCGAACAACATGATCTGCACGGCGAACCAAAAGCCGCGCGTGATCAGCGTAATGAAGAAGTTGCCGCGAAACGACATCTCGCGCACGAGGGCGTTGCGAAAGAACGCCGCCAACACGCGGCGATACCGAACCACGGACATACGCTTGCTTCCTTGATCGCTGCCGGATTCCGAGCCGCTTCAGTTGAGGTAATCGACGCCGCGCGAACCGGCTCGAATCTCTCCCACCACCCAGTTCGGACTCCCCGCCCGCGTCAGTTCGACTCGCACCGCATCCACACTTTCGGGACGCACAATCAGTGTGAAGCCGATCCCCATGTTGAAGACGTGGAACATCTCATCGCGGTCGATACCGCCGAGTTTTTGAAGCCAGGTGAACGCAGGCGGAATCGGCCACGCTAGACGATCAATCGCGAGACGGCACGATTCGGGAAGCAGCCGCTCGATGTTGTCCTTCAGCCCGCCACCGGTGATGTGAGCCAACCCGGAGATGACAGAGTTCGGACGCTGCGTCTTCAACACTTCGAGAATCAACTTCGGGTAGAGCCGCGTCGGTTCAATAAGGACTTCACCGACGGTGCGACCGAGTTCGGGAACATGCTGATCGACGGTCAGTCCGGCAATTTCAAAGACAACTTTGCGGATCAGGCTGTAGCCGTTCGAGTGAAATCCGCTCGACGGGACGCCGATCACCACGTCGCCGGGGCGAATGCTTTGGCCGTCGATGAGTTGCGTTCGCTCGGCCACGCCGACGCAGAACCCGGCCATGTCGAAGTCTTCGCCAGAATAGATGTCGGGCATGATCGCGGTTTCACCCCCGAGCAGTGCCGCTCCGCACTCCACGCATCCATCGCTGACCCCCTTCACCAGCGACGCGATCAGGTCAGGATTGTCTTTCCCCAATGCGAGGTAATCGAGAAACAGCAGCGGCTCCGCCCCGAGGCACAGCACGTCGTTGACCGACATCGCGACGAGATCGATGCCTACGGTGTCAAACCGCTGGACCTGCTGCGCCACCTTAAGCTTGGTTCCAACGCCATCCGTTCCCGAAACCAACACGGGATCGTCATAGGTCGATTGGCCGGGACGGCTGGTCTTGTTGAGCCTCATCAGCCCGGCAAACGCATCCGCCAGCGGCAGGACTCGCGGCGTGTGAGTTCGCTGCATCAAAGCGGGCAACCGACGCATGGCTTCGTCATACAGTTCCAGATCAACACCAGC
This sequence comes from Schlesneria paludicola DSM 18645, assembly GCA_945862235.1. Taxonomy (GTDB): domain Bacteria; phylum Planctomycetota; class Planctomycetia; order Planctomycetales; family Planctomycetaceae; genus Schlesneria; species Schlesneria paludicola_A. The sequence continues at coordinate 30,322 of CAMAYU010000027.1, read as the reverse complement.
AGACTTGTATGTGACGTTCGACATGTGTGGAGGACTCGCCGAGGGTTCGTATGGATCGAAATTGAGTAACGTTGCGGGCCGGGATCATAACGCTCGACCTCACGATTTTCATTCGGAGTGAGCGAGTTGCGTCGAGTTCTTATCAGACATACGCTCCGACCCAACTCTTTTTCAGTGGAGCAAGTCGATGAGTGAACAGCCTTGGTACAAGGACGGCCTTCCCTTTACGTGTACTCAGTGCGGCGATTGCTGCACCGGCGAACCGGGTTACGTCTGGGTCAGCAATGAAGAGATGCAACAGATCGCCGATCACCGAGGGATCAGCATCGGCGAGTTTCGTATCAACCACACGAAGCTTGTGGGGGGAAGAATCTCGCTGCGCGAGTTCGCAAACGGTGACTGTACCTTCTTCGACGGGGCGACTCGAAAGTGTTCCATCTACTCGGTGCGACCCGCTCAGTGTCGAACATGGCCGTTTTGGAACTCGAACCTCGAAAGCAAAGAGACCTGGGACGCGGTCACCTCCGTTTGTCCCGGTGCGGGTTGCGGCCAGATCGTCCCGCTGGTGCAAATCCAGATTCAGGCGGCAGTTGTAGATATCTGACTGCTGGACAGCGACGGTGTTCGCCACCCCCATTTCGGCCTAAGAACTGGTCCAAGAACAACACCAACCCGAAGCGTGGCAGAGGATCCGACTTCAGTCGCTCAGGCGAACGGCAGAAGTAATGTAGACCGGTCACTCCGCGACCGGAAACTTCGAGTCACGGAGTGACTCGTCTACATTGGGGATCAGCGACCTCCTCCCGCTCGGCTCATTCCAAGCCATTCAGCAGCAGTCCGCGCTTATGCTTTGGGTTGATGTTGCATGAGCAACCGCTCGCGAACCGTCAAACTTTTCCACCTTTGACGAGTTTCCCGAAAGTTTCGGTTGTATGACGCCGATAAACCACAGCATGCCGACTCCGCGCATGGTCGTGGACGAGGTGTTGGAGCTGGGATGTCAGAGACGACGGGTAGATTCTTGTGGGGCACAATCAAGTTAGTTGTGCCCCTGCTTGACATTATCTCTTTTTTAGAACTACAGTTGGGTCATTCCGTGGCAACACAAGTCTGTCGGAGACAAGCTCTTCGACGTTTAGCGGGAGACTCAAGTCGTGACCAAGAAAGAGATCGTCAAAGACATTTCCGAGGCCATTGGCCTAACCCAACTCAAGACCAAAGAGATCGTCCAAAAGACGTTCGATGCGATCGTGAAGACGCTGGTTGAGGACGGCCGAATCGAGTTACGAAACTTCGGTGTGTTTGAAGTGAAGAAACGGGCGGCGAGGAAAGCTCGCAACCCGAGAACCGGTGATAAAGTGTTTGTGCCTGAGAAGTTCGTAGTGACTTTCAAGCCAGGCAAAGAGATGGAAGAAAAGGTTCGGCTGATGGAAGAGGCGGCTGCAAAGGCTTCTTCTACCGTTCATCAGGACCCGGGTGTCCCACAACACGCGGTCGAAACAAGCGTTGCAACCGAGGGTGTTCCTTCGGCAAACAACGGATGACCGACAGGCTTTTGCCCGTCGAGCATCGAGTGCAAATGAGTCATGGAGTGCGGGGCGCGTCGCGGCGACCTCGCCGTGGCATGGAGGCCATCATGCGGAATCGGCTTTTTGTCGGCATCATGCTCTTGGTCGGATCACTCGGACAAATCGGGTGCATCATGCCGATCTATTCGTCGTCTCCCGATGTTCGGGCAAGGCAACTCATCTTCGTGTCGGAAGGCTACCGTCACATTCCCGAAATCTGGGAACGGGTCTGGGGCTTGGACATGCCTGATGTGGCAACACCCTACCGTACACACGGCGGCGTGATTTAATCGCCAACGCCTCGACTGTGGACTTTGACAGCGAGGCATTGATGTCGTTGTCCCGCTTGAGAGCGGCAGTTACGATGCCCGCGTTGACTGCGCGGATCGAAATGCCAAGCCATCGGGGCCGCGATCGAACCTGTTGCCGGGCGGTCCGTTCATTGGGAACCGCTCGTGCCGCGCTTGGATGTGACTCTCGGTCGTCTCCGCCTCAAGAATCCCATCTTGGTGGCGTCGGGTACGTTTGGCTATGCCCGCGAAATGCAGGCGTATGTCGATTTCGCCAGACTCGGTGGCATCATCCCCAAAACGGTGACGCCGCTGCCTCGTCCCGGCAATCCGCCGCCACGAACTGTCGAGACCTCATCGGGACTGCTCAATTCGATCGGCCTCGATAACGACGGACTCGACGCTTTCATCGCGAAGCATGTGGAAGCGCTGCTCGGCTTAGGCACTTCGATCATCGCGAACATCGCCGGAAAGAACACGGCAGAGTTCGTGCAGATGGCTCAGAAACTGAATGAGTTCCCGGGGCTGGCCGCTCTGGAACTCAACATCTCCTGCCCGAACGTCAGTGGCGGTGTCGATTATGGGACGAACCCGAAGATGACCGCCGAAGTCGTTTCAGCCGTGCGGGCTGCGTGTGACTTGCCGATCATCGCCAAGCTGACCCCCAATGTGACGAGCGTCGTCGAGATCGCTCGCGCGGCGAGTGACGCCGGAGCCGATGCCCTCTCGTTGGTCAACACGTTTCAAGGGCTGGCGGTCAATTGGCGGAAACGAAAGCCGGTCTTGGGAAATGGCATTGGCGGGCTGAGCGGTCCCGCGATCAAACCGTTGGCGCTCCGAATCGTCTGGCAGGTGGCTCAAGCCGTGAAGACGCCGATCATCGGCGTCGGCGGCATTCAGTCGATCGATGACGTAATGGAGTTCCTCGTCTGCGGTGCCTCAGCAGTGCAGATCGGAACGGCCAACTTCTACAACCCCGGACTCGCCAACGCTCTGGTCGATGAACTCGACGCGATGCTCGCTCAAGAAGGCTGTGATTCCGTGAGCGACATCGTGGGGACACTCCAGCCCTCGACGGTCGCTTTGATGCAACAAGCCGCCTGCTCCCAGAACACGGCGTGAGTCCTGACGAAAGTCGTCTCTGCGCCAGTCGTGCTGAAAAGGGTGCCCCGCGAGCGGCATGGCATTAGACGCCGGTCGATTTCGCCTAAACCGGCGGCTAGCGCCGTGCCGCTCACTCAAGTATCGAACACAACTGGGGGGAGAACCCCAAACCGCGTTTGCCACTCGCAGTGGCCCGGCCGTATTTTCGATTGAGCGATCACCGTGGTGCCTCATTCATGCGGTCACATGAGGTACACTGCAAGCGGTTGAGTGTTAGCGTGCGTCGCATGCGGTAGATCGGCGAGCGTGGCCCCCAACGTCAACAGCGAGTACCACCATGAGAAATTCCCTCATCGACATGCCACCCTCGCGCCGCGCCTTTCTTGGCGGAATCGGCGGTGCGCTCGGGATGACGGCGCTCAACTCGCTGTTGGCTGACGAGGGCGGTTCGCCGATGAGGCACTTCGCGCCTCGAGCCAAGCGAGTGATCTACCTGTTTCAGTCGGGAGCTCCCTCGCAACTCGAATTGTTTGATCACAAGCCCGAGTTGGAACAGCGACGCGGGACCGACTTGCCCGAGTCGATTCGACAAGGCCAACGACTCACTGGCATGACAGCGGGACAGGATAAATTTCCGGTCGTGCCGTCGATGTTCAAGTTCTCGCGCCACGGGCAGAGTGGCGCGACGATCAGCGAGTTGCTGCCGCATCTCGGGAAAATGGCCGACGAACTCTGCTTCATCAAGTCCTTATCCACCGAGGCCATCAATCACGATCCCGCCGTGACGTTCCTCACGACAGGGGCACAGCTTGCTGGACGGCCCAGCCTCGGAAGCTGGTTGTCATATGGACTCGGTTCCGAGAACAGCGATCTTCCCGCGTTCGTCGCGATGGTGTCGCGCGGGACCGGCCGCCCGAACGACCAACCGCTGTATGACCGCCTGTGGGGAAGCGGCTTCCTGCCGTCGGTCCATCAGGGGGTGAAGCTCCGCAGTGGCGGAGACCCTGTGCTCTATCTGTCGAATCCGCCGGGAGTCGATGCCGCTCTGCGACGCGACATGCTCGATGACCAGCGTGAGCTGAACCGCCTCCAACTCGAACGAACCGGCGACCCTGAGATCGCCACGCGGATCGCTCAGTACGAACTCGCCTTCCGCATGCAGACCTCGGTCCCCGAGTTGGCCGACGTATCGAGCGAACCCGCGCACGTCTTCGATCTCTACGGACCCGACTCAAAAAAGCCGGGGACGTTCGCCGCGAACTGCCTCCTCGCCAGACGGCTGGCTGAACGAGGCGTGCGGTTCATCCAGCTCTTCCACATGGGCTGGGATCAGCACACGAACCTCCCGACACAGATGCCGAATCAAGCCCGCGACATCGACCAGCCGTGTGCCGCCCTGATTCTCGACCTGAAGCGGCGCGGGTTGCTCGACGACACGCTGGTCGTCTGGAGCGGCGAGTTCGGACGCACGGTCTATTGCCAGGGAAACCTGACCGCCACGAACTACGGCCGTGATCATCACCCGCGCTGCTTCACGATCTGGATGGCCGGCGGCGGCATCAAGCCGGGGATCACCCACGGCGAGACCGACGACTTCAGCTACAACGTCGTCCGCGATCCAGTTCACGTCCACGACCTCAACGCGACGATCCTGCATCAGCTCGGCATCGACCACAAACAACTCACCTTCAAGTTCCAAGGCCGCCATTACCGCCTCACCGACGTACATGGCGAGGTCGTTCAGAACGTGTTGGCGTGAGGTACTCCGTCATGGGGATGTGTCGCATCTGAGATGTGTTGCGATGTGAATGTACCTTGCCCGGCCATCGGTGAGATGCTTAACCGCCCGTTGAAAAAAACGTAGCACAGGCGGCCCGCCTGTGTTTTCCAACTAGAAATGCGAGCAGGCGAGCCGGCTACTCTCTGTTTTTCAACGGGCTGTTAACCGCGCCCCTCCGAGAGAGCGTGCTGGAGTGTCGAGTTGCCCGAACAACTCGCTCCCCAGAAGGTTGCGATTAAACTTGTAAGCGTCTCAGCGATAGTGCGGAGGCAAAGCCGGGGCACGAATCAGGAACGTGAACCAGCCCGTCGCAATCCGGCTCCACACCCAAGAGGCAATTGATGCGTCCCCGGTGTTCGGTTAGCCTCTTGACTGCCCGCCCGATTCGCCTGCCTTCCTCACCGCGACCCAACAATGAATTCCCCACCCCTTCGAATGATTCTGTTGGCATTGGCCCTCATGATCGCCACACCAGGTCGTTCGTTGTTCGCAACCGACCCGGCCCCCACAGCGAAGCCGGCCGCAGGTGAGATGTCGGGCGATGAATTCTTCGAGCGAAAGATACGGCCCCTCTTCGTGCAGCACTGTTATTCGTGTCATGCGAAGGGGCAGAAGAAGGGTGGGCTCAGTCTGGCGGATCGGGCTGGAATGTTGGCCGGGGGCGAAAGCGGAGCGGTCGTCGCGCTGGAGAAGCCGGACGAAAGTTTGCTGATCGCGGCAGTCGAGCATCGCGGCGGGACGGAAATGCCTCCCAACGGCAAGTTGTCCGACGGTGAGATCGCCTCGCTGCGGAAGTGGATTCAACTCGGCCTGCCGTGGCCCGAGTCGGCGAGCAAGTCGGGTGGCATTCGGGCGAGCGGCTCGATCACCGAAGAAGATCGTCGGTTCTGGTCGTTCCAACCAGTGCAGGATGTCGCGCCACCCGCTGTCAAAAACGCAGCGTGGCCGCGCCGGCCGCTCGATCAGTTCGTCCTGGCCCAACTCGAAGCCACTGGCCTGTCGCCGGTGGGGGAGGCGGACAAGAGGACGTTCATCCGGCGGGCGTCGTTCGATCTGATCGGCCTCCCGCCGACTCCCGATGACGTGGCGGCGTTTGTCGCGGATGAGAGTCCGCTGGCGCACGAACGGCTGATCAACCGGCTGCTCGAATCGCCGCACTATGGCGAGCGGTGGGCGCGGCACTGGCTCGATGTCGCGCGCTATGGCGAGGATCAGGCTCACACGTTTGCGGCGCGAATGTACCCGAACGGCTATCGGTATCGAGACTGGGTCGTGACGGCCCTCAACGCCGACATGCCGTACAACCAGTTCGTCATCGAACAGATCGCGGGGGACCTGCTGCCCGATGACGCTCACGCATCTTCCTTGAGCGACACGGCGCTAGCCGCCGGTCAGTCCAATGCTGTGGTAACGGAACCGGCGGCTAGCGCCGTGCCGCTCACAAGTCGCCGGCTGGAGCGACTTCCCGCGCTGGGTTACCTCGCGCTGGGACCGGTCTACTACAAGGACGCGGGCTGCGCGGGAAAGGCGGAGTCGGACGAGGTCGACGACCGGATCGACACGCTCTGCCGCGGGTTCCTCGGCCTGACGGTGTCGTGCGCCCGCTGCCACGATCACAAGTTCGACCCGATCCCGACGCAGGACTACTACGCGCTGGCCGGAGTCTTCGCGAGCACCGAGTACCGCGAAGCGCCGCTCGCGCCGGATGACATCGTGAAGCAATTCGACGCGAAGGCCGAGGCGATCAAGTCGCTCGAAAAGAAGCTGGCGGACACCCAGACGGACGAAGCCCGCAAGCTGGGTGAGTCGCTCGTTCCCAACATCTCGAAGTACGTCATCGCCGCATGGAAACTTCAGGAGGCTCGCCGCACCGACCCGAAGATATCCGCCAAGTCCTTCACCGACGAAGGCCGTCTGCACGAGTTCCTCATCGACCGCTGGTCACAGTTCCTGACAAGCGACCTCGTGCAGAAGCGGGCGTACTTCAGCACGTACAAGTCGTTCACGAGTTCCTCCGCCGAGAAGCCGGGCGTCAACGACACCACGGCCGAATCCCCCCCCGATGCCGATGCGGTGGTCTCAATTGAAGCCAAGGTCGAATGGTTCGGAGTCGCCTTGCAGCAGCAGATCTCGACCGCGATCAGGACGCGTGTCGAACTGGAGGCCGCTTACGCGAAGCAGCTTGCCGCAGCCGCCGATGCGGACAAGAACAAGGTCGCCAAACCCAAGTTCGACGGGCCGATGGCCGAGTTGTTGAAGGACATCCTCACCGCCAACAACGCTCCGCTGTTCATTCCCAAAGGGAACGCCGAGAAGCTCTACCCGGAAGCCAGCAAGGTTCTGCTGGGGGGAATCCAGCAAGAACTCGACCAGTCGAAGAAGGAGCTCGGACCAAAGTACCCGACCGCACACAGCCTCGCCGAGGCCAAGCCGACCAACGTCAAAGTCAATCTGCGCGGCAATCACAAGGAACTGGGAGACGAAGTCCCGCGCCGGTTCCTCGCGATCCTCAGCCCGGCCGAACCGCAGCCGTTCCGCGTCGGGAGCGGTCGGCTGGAGCTGGCTCGCGCGATCGCCGATCCCGCCAACCCGCTCACCGCGCGCGTCATGGTCAACCGCGTCTGGCAGCATCATTTCGGACGAGGACTGGTCGGCACGCCGAGCAACTTCGGTCTGCTCGGCGAACGGCCGACGCATCCCGAGTTGCTCGATCACCTCGCCGCAAAGTTCGTCGCATCGAGCTGGTCGCTCAAACAGCTTCACCGCGAGATCATGCTGTCGGCCACGTATCGGTTGTCGTCGCAGGTTGATGGTCGAGGGTTGAGGGTTGAGGGGCAGCAGCAATTCGCCGACATCCCCATCTCTTCACCCTCAACCCTCAACCCTCAACTCCCAACCACCCTCGATCCCGACAACCGCCTCCTCTGGCGACACAACCGCCGGCGGCTCGACATTGAGGCGTGGCGGGATTCGATGCTGGCGGTCAGCGGAAACCTCGATCGGGCGCTGGGGGGAGCGGCGGTGAATCTCAACGATGGAGGCAACCGTCGGCGGACGCTGTATGCCGCCATCAGTCGTCATGAGTTGAACGGGACTCTGCGGCTGTTCGACTTTCCCGATCCCAACCTGACCAGCGAGCGGCGCGTCAGCACAACGGTTCCGATGCAGCAGTTGTTCGTCCTCAACAGCGACTTCCTTGTGCGCCAGGCCCGCTCGCTGTCGCAACGCCTCTCGAACGAAGCGACGTCCGACGACAAGGGCCGCATCGAACGAGCCTACTCGATCCTCTTCCAACGTCCGCCCAACGAGACCGAAGTGCGAATCGGACTGAGTTACCTGCAAGCCCCGCTTCCCGAGAACATCCCCGCCGATCAAGTGAAGCTCACCACGTGGGAGCAGTACACGCAAGCATTGCTGGGGACGAATGAATTTGTGTTTGTTGACTGAGTGAAGTCTGCCAATGGGAACTGATTGAGGTGAGCCGGGCGGCGTCAGCCCTCGGACTCTTTCCGTGAATGCGACGAGTCCGGGGGCTGACGCCGCCCGGCTCACCAAGATGATTGTTCGTTGCCATCTCGAAATGGAGTCCTTCCATGATTCATCCCAGAGTTCTCTCACGTCGCCATCTTCTCGCTCAGATGGGGAGCGGCTTCGGCACGCTCGGCCTGGCGAGTGTCATGGCCCAGAGTGGGCTACTCGGCGGACGGGCCGCTGCGGCGAGTTCGCCGTCGGGCCTCGCGGCGTCCGTCAGTCCTCTCGCACCGAAGACTCCGCATTTCGCGCCGAAGGCGAAGCGGGTCATCTTTCTGTTCATGAACGGTGGGCCTTCGCATGTGGATACGTTTGATCCGAAGCCGGATCTCACCAAGTATGCCGGGCAGCAGCCGGAGGAGTTGATCAAGAACTATCAGCGGTCGGTGGGAAAACTCTTTCCGTCGCCGTTCAAGTTTGCGAAGCATGGTCAGAGCGGGATTGATGTCAGCGAGTTGTACCCTCATGTGGCGAGCGTGATCGACGACATCTGCGTTGTGCGGTCGATGCACACCGACATCCCGAATCATGAGCCGGGGCTGCTGATCATGAACTCGGGGCACTCGCAGCCGACGCGGCCGAGCATGGGTTCGTGGCTGACGTATGGGCTCGGCACCGAGAACCAGAACTTGCCGGGATACGTGGTCCTCTGTCCGGGCAAGCCGGTCGTCGGGCCGCAGCTTTGGGGCAACAGTTTTCTGCCCGGCATCTTCCAGGGATGCCACATCAACAACAGCAAGCTCGATCCGCAGACGGTCATTCAGCACGTTCACAACGCGACACTGCCGCCCGCCGTGCAGCGGCGGCAGCTCGATCTGCTTCAGGAATTGAACCGCGTCCACCTCGAAGACCGTCCCGCCGACAACCAGCTTGAGGCGCGGATCGAATCGTTCGAGATGGCCTTCCGCCTGCAATTCGCCGCTCAGGAAGTGTTTGATTTGAAGAGCGAGTCGCAGGCGACGCGGGAGCTGTACGGCGCGGGCCAGTTCTCGGATGCGTGTCTCGTCGCGAGGCGCATGGTCGAACGAGGCGTGCGGATGGTGCAACTCTATTACGGAGGCGGCCAGCCGTGGGACGATCACGGCGACATCATGAATCACGCCAACCACGCCAAGCAAAGCGATCAGGCGATCGCGGGCCTGATCCGCGATTTGAAGAGTCGCGGCCTGTTCGATGAGACGCTGATCGTGTGGGGCGGCGAGTTCGGGCGCACGCCTTGGTCGCAGGGAGCGAAGGGTCGCGACCATCACAGCCGTGGCTTCACGATGTGGCTGGCGGGCGGCGGCGTGAAGGGGGGCTTGGCCTACGGCACGACCGACCAGTTCGGCAACATGGCCGCCGAAAACCCGGTCCACGTCCACGACCTCCACGCCACAATCCTGCACCTCATGGGCCTCGACCACGAACGCCTGACCTACCGCTACAGCGGCCGAGACTTCCGCCTGACCGATGTGCATGGCAAGGTGGTCACGGATATCCTGGCATGAGGCCGCTCGGGGTCAGGTGGTTCAAAGTTCAATTCTCGCGGACTGAAGTCGATCCCATGCTCAGCGACGCTGCTCCGCGAGAATTGAACTTTGAACCACCTGACCCCAGACTCCACGTACTGTTTGTCGAACATCACTTTTTCCCCTGAGTCCAACCATGAGCACCGTCCTGCAAGACCCGGAAGTCGATGAGGAACACGATTCGCTGGCCGAACTGGTCGAGCGACTCGGTGACATCCCACTGAACCGCATTCGCTTGCATCCCGCGCCAGGTACCGCAACGGAAGACGATGTCATCATCGCGCTGGAGGCACCTCGAAAACGGATCTGCGAACTGATCGACGGCGTCTTGGTGGAAAAGGCGATGGGATACCGCGAATCCGTGCTGGCGGGTGTGTTCATCGAACTGCTCAACGCCTGGGTGAGACCCCGCAACCTGGGGCTGGTCTCCACGCCGGATGGCACGATCCGCTTGTGGGCCGGTCGGGTGCGCATCCCCGATGTCGCCTTCACGTCGTGGGACCGGATGCCGGGACGGAAGCGGCCACCCAAACCGATCCCCGACCTTGCCGTGGAAGTCCTCAGTCTCAGCAATACTCGGCGGGAGATGCAGTTGAAGCTGGCCGATTACTTCACCGCCAACGTGCGACTCGTCTGGATCGTCGACCCCCAGACGCGAACCGTGAAGGTCTACACGAGCCAGTCCGAGATGACTCTGTTGAGTGAAAACGACACGCTCGACGGTGGCGATGTCCTGCCGGGCTTCTCCATTCTGATGGCAGAACTGTTCGGCGAACTCGACCGACAGGGTTGAGTCATGTGTCATCGACCACGATGTAGGACGGGCAGGAGTGCCCATCATACATGCCGATTCTCCTACCGCTCGTCTCGCGTCCTGCTTCAAAACCTTAACAAGAGTCCCGTCTCCATGATTCGCCGACCGTTTTCAAAATCGCTCATTGTTTTGTGCCTCTTTGCTTGCCTGTGTCTGCTCCCTCCAACGACGGTTCGCGCGGATGACGAACTCGTCGCCATCGCTCCGGCCGACTGGCCGTGGTGGCGCGGTCCGAATCGGAATGGAATCGCCGCTGCCGATCAAAAGCCGCCGCTCACATGGAGTGAGACCGAGAACGTGGTGTGGAAAGTGCCCGTGCCGGGGAAGGGGCACGGGTCGGCGATCGTGGTCGGTGAGCATGTCTATCTCCAAACGGCCGAGCAGGACCGGGATGCTCAATCGGTGGTGTGCTTCGATCGCGCGACGGGCAAGAAGCTCTGGCAGACCGATGTCCACACCGGCGGCTTCGACGTGAAGGGGAATGAGAAAAGCACGCTCGCCAATTCGACTCCCGCCTGCGATGGCGAGCGGGTGTACGTGAACTTCCTGAACAACGGCGCGATCTACACGACGGCGCTGACTCGCGCGGGGAAAAAAGTCTGGCAGGAGAAGATCACCGATTACGTGCTGCATCAGGGATTCAGTTCGTCTCCCGCGCTGTACGGGGCGCTCGTGATTGTCACGGCCGACAACAAGGGAGGCATGGGAGCGATCGCGGGCCTCGAACGAGCGACCGGCAAGCCGGTTTGGAAGCAGATGCGGCCGAAGCTGCCCAACTATCCCTCGCCCATCATTTTGAAGATCGCCGGGAAGGATCAGGTCTTCGTGTCGGGGTGCAACTTGGTGACGAGTCTTGAGCCTTTGACAGGCAAGATTCTGTGGGAGATCAAAGGCTCGACCGAGGAGTGCGTGACCTCGACCGTCACCGACGGGACGCACATCTACACCACTGGCGGTTATCCGAAGAATCACCTCGCGGCGGTGAAGGCCGACGGCTCGGGCCAGGTTGCGTGGGAGAACGGTTCTCGCGTGTACGTCCCTTCAATGCTGGTGAGCCGTGGTTGTCTCTTCGCGACGCTCGATGCGGGAGTCGCCATGTGCTGGAAGAGCGACACCGGCGAAGAGAAATGGAAGAACCGTCTCGGCGGGACGTTCAGTTCGTCACCAGTGCTGGTCGGCGAACACATCTTCGCGACGAACGAAGAGGGAAAGACGTTTGTCTTCAAGGCCGACCCGACCGCGTTTGAACTTGTGGGCGAGAACCAGCTCGGCAACATCGCCTTCGCCACACCGACGATCTGCGGCGGCCGCATCTATCACCGCGTCGCCACGCAGACGGAGGGGCAGCGGCAGGAGTGGCTGTATTGCCTCGGGAAGAAGGGCGAGTGAGATGGAAACGCCTCTCGCAGCGGAGATTCCTCAAATTTCCTTGCCTCGTTTGCCGCGCGACAATCTGCTCCTCTATCGCGATTCAAAGCACGAAACTCAGGTCGTGCAGACGCTCGACGACTGGCAATTGCGTCGCGCCGAGATCGTGCGTGGGGCCGAGTCGGTGATGGGGCGGTTGCCCGGTGTCGAGAAGCGCTGTCCGCTCGACATGCAACTCGTTGAGGAAGTTGATTGCGGCAGCTATGTGCGTCGGTTGGTGACGTACCAGTCAGAGCCGGGGTCGCGCGTGCCGGCCTACCTCTGCATTCCGAAGACGGCTCTCGCAGCGGCGGCGAAGCCGGTGCCGGCGGTGCTCTGTCTGCACGGGACCGACAACACGATCGGTCACGGCACCGTCGTCGGACTGGGGACGAGGCCGAACCGCCAGTACGCCGCCGAACTGGCCGAGCGGGGTTACGTGACGCTCGCCCCCAGCTATCCGCTGCTCGCCAAGTATCAGCCCGATGTGAATGCCCTCGGCTGGCAAAGCGGCACGTTGAAAGCGGTCTGGGACAACCTGCGCGGGCTGGATCTGCTCGAATCGCTGCCGTTCGTCCGCAAGCACTCGTTCGGCGCGATCGGCCATTCATTGGGCGGCCACAACGGGGTCTACACGTCGCTGTTCGACAACCGCATCCACGCGGTCGTGTCGAGCTGCGGACTGGACTCGTACCTCGACTATTACAACGGCGAAGAGAAGCACTGGCATCCCGAGAAGGGCTGGTGCCAGACGCGCTACATGCTGCGGCTGGCCGATTATCGTGGCCGTCTCGCGGAGATCCCGTTCGACTTTCACGAGCTGATCGGCGCGCTGGCCCCTCGCCATGTCCTGATCATCGCGCCGTTGAAGGATCACAATTTTCAAGCGGCCAGTGTCGATCGCATCGCGGCGGCGGCTCGCCCGATCTTCAAGCTGTACGGTCACGCCGAGCGATTGCAGATCGAACACCCCGACTGCGAACACGACTTCCCGCCCGAGATGCGTCAGCGGGCGTATGAACTGTTCGACCGGGTACTCGGGCCGTAGGGTAAGCCTCAAGCTTGGCCGTCCATGTTCATTGCCAATTCGCTTTCATTGCCAATTCGCTGTTCAGTAATAACGGGCAAGCCAGAGGCTTACCCTACGGTTGCACCAACTGGTCTGGAGTTCTCATGCCTTTCATCAATATTGACGACATCGAGCCGATCTCGCCCGTGCCCGGTTGCCGGATGCGCACGCCGTTTGGTCAGAACCTGATGCTGTCGTACCTCGAAATGGATGACGGGGCCGAGGTACCGCTCCACTCGCACCCGCACGAACAGGGCGGGATGCTGCTGCGTGGCCGAGTCGAACTGACCATCGGCGACGAGACGCGAATGTGCGAGGCAGGGTCGATGTTCATGATCCCGCCGCACGTTCCGCATCGAGCGGTCGCGGTCGGGGGACCGGCTGTCGTGCTCGATGTCTTCAGCCCGGTGCGAGAGGACTACGCCAAGCTCACAAACACGTACATCCCACCGGTCGAATGAAAGTGAGCGACGCTCGGACGAACGCCTCGATTGGTTTCCTTGCCTGCTAGGTTCAATTTGAACCCCGCCGCGTTTCTGCTTTGTTGCCCTCCCTCTCAACTTGGAGTCCACACCATGCCACTGTCTCGTCGCGAATTCCTGTCCACGGCTGCTGTCGCCGGTGCCGCCGCCCTCATCGCCGCCCCTGCGGTTCATGCAAGAAGCAAGGCGGACAAACCACTCATCGTTGGCGAGGGTGAACACCAGTTTGAGGTTCAGCATGAGTGGCCTCAGCTTCCCGACAAGTACACGTGGCAGACGACGCACAACGTTGCCGTGGACAAGGCGGGGAACCTGTACGTCATCCACGAAGGGCGCGAGGATCAGAAGGACCACCCGTCGATCTTCGTGTTCGATGAGACGGGCAAATTCATCCGTGCGTTCGGTGAGCGGTTTCAAGGAGGCGGGCACGGTGTCGAGATTCGGCAGGAAGGTTCGGAAGAGTTCCTCTACGTTTGCTCGTACCAGCAAGTGAAGTCGTTCTGCAAGTTGACGCTCAAAGGCGAGACCGTTTGGGAGCAGTTCGCCCCGATGCAGTCGGGCGTGTATGCCGCCGAGGAAGACACCAAGCGAGCGAAGATCTGGGGACGTGATCGCTTCATGCCGACGAACTTCGCGTTCCTGGATGATGGCGGGTTCCTGCTCGTCGATGGCTACGGTGCGTTTGTGGTTCACCAATTCGACAAGGACGGCAAGTGGGTCTCACACTTCGGTGGCGGCGGCAAGGGCGAGGGGACGTTTAATACGCCGCACGGAATCTGGATCGACAAGCGTGCGGGGCGCACACCGTCGATCGTCGTCTGTGACCGTGCCAATCATGCGTTGCAGTACTTCACGATGGACGGCAAGTACCTCGAGACGCTCAAGGGCTACGGCCTGCCTGCCAACTGCGAGACATGGAAGAACCTGCTCGTCGTTCCCGAACTGCATGCGCGGGTGACGTTGCTCAATGAGAAGAACGAAGTCGTGGCACGGCTCGGTGAAGACGTGGCTCGCGTCACCGGAAAGGACGGCGGCGGCATTCGTGGCGACAAGTCGAAGTGGCAGTCCGGCAAGTTCGTCCATCCGCACGACGCCTGCTTCGCCGCCGACGGCAGTATTTTTGTTGCCGAGTGGGTCGGCACGGGACGGATCTCGAAGTTGAAGAAGCTGGTGTGAGAGCAGGGCCGGAGTCAGGGAGCAGGAGACAGGAAGAGCCGCTCGGGACATGCCGGGCGGCTTTTTTTGAGAAGGCTCGAATGAACCTTTCAGCGAGCGGCATCCCTCGTAGCAACGGAATCGGCCGAGCCAGCATCACGCTCGTAGTCTCGCTGCTTCCGGCCGAGCCAGACACGCCACAGTTCGTGACAAGCCAGAGTTTGAATGCTGGCGATCCACATCAGGCAACCGGGCAGCAGCACTTTCCTGACTCCTGAGATTCCCCCTTCATAGAACGCGATCATTTCGTAGCTCATCGCGAGCAGCGCGGCCACGATGGCGAACACGGCTGCGATGCGAGGCCATTGGAACAGTGATGCGATCACCGCGACAAAGTAGCTCGGGTTCGCCCACCAATAGGGGAGTCCGTAAACGTAAACTAAACGGACCGTTCACCGAGATCAGGCAGACATAGCCGCGAATCGGATTTTCTGCGTTGAACGGTGGCATTGCGGGCAGCACGCAGGCGATCACGTACATCGCCACCGACACTAGTACCCAGTGTCGGCCCGGTCGCAGCAGTCGCTCGTGCAGCATCATGATTTACCTGAGGAAGCGACCGCCGTTGAGGTCGATCACGGCTCCCGTCACGAAACTCGACGCATCGCTCGCGAGATACAGCACCGTTTGCGCGATCTCGTCCGGCTGTGAGTTCCGCGCGAGTGGCGTTTGACGGCGGTAGTCCTCCATCTTTTCGGCCGTCGTGAAGACTTCGTGATGCCTCGTTTCAACGACGCCCGGCATGATCGCGTTGGCTCGCACGTGAGGGGCCAGTTCGCGCGAGAGCGTGCGTGTGAAGACCTGCATCGCTCCCTTGGCTGCGGCGTAAGGACCGGCTCCGCCCGAACCGCCCGTCTGCACCGAAAGTGACAGGTTGTTGATGATGCTTCCGTGGCCAGTCGCCCTGAGATGTGGGATGGCTCGCCGCGTGACGAGGAACGCGCTGTGAACGTTCACGTCGAACGCCTGCTTCCACAGTTCAAACGAACAGCTCTCGATCGATGACCGCTGCAATGGGTTGCCCGCGTTGTTAAACAAGATGTCCAGCCGACCGGCAAACGCCACGAAGTCATCGACGACACGATTGGCATCCGCCTCAGTGGTCAGATCGCCACCGAGCAGGATCGCGCGGCCACCCGCTTGCTCGATGGTGGCGAGCGTCTCACGCGCGGCCTCGGCGCTGGTGTGATAGTGAACTCCAACGACCGCCCCCGCCTGAGCCAACGCGATGGCGGTCGCTCGCCCAATCCCGACGCCCGCCCCCGTGATGAGCGCGGCACGCTGGGTGAGATCGAACGCGGTGTTCTGAAACGGCTGAGTCATGTGCTGATGTTTCCAACTTGCGACGGAATACGAAACGGGACCGAGTGGCTTGTCACACGCCGAATATCGTCTCGACGTTGCCACGCAGGACTTGGCGTCCGAGCGACAGGGCCTGGTCTTCGGTCCACTTGCGGGCGATGACGAAGTCTTGGGCCAGCACGCGCGACAGGCATTCGCGGTACATGCTGAACTTCGGCCAGGCGAACTCCAGTTTGTACATATCGCTGTAGTAGCCGATCTGTTTGTTGCGCGGGACGGCGGTGAGACGTGCGCGCGTGTCGAGTTCGATGTACGGCGGCGTGTTTGAGTACCACCAGTGGGCGTTAGTGACGACGTTCGGGAAAATCCAACTGTAACTGACCAGTTCGTGGTTGCTCGCGGCGGCTAGCACCGACACGGGGAACGTCACCTGCGGGAAGTCGTTGAACAGTTGTTTGTATTGGATGAGCGAGACCCGTTGGTCGAAGAGGTCTTGTCCTTGGAAGACACCTTCCGGATAGACGCGACGGTTCACGCCGATCATCAGGTCGAACGGCAGCTTGAACTCAACGCAGAACTCGGCGAGCGTCCAGAAGACGAAGCGGCTAAGAATCGTTTGTTCATCAGAGTTGGATTCGCGTCCGGCGAAGATGCCGCGCAGCACGCGGTTGACCTGCTCATCGGAGTCGACTTGTTTCGGCTCGAACGAGGGCGGGAGCGAGATCGCGCAGGCTCGCACGCCGTGTTTTGAGAAGTGATCGAATAGATTGCCGATCGCCTTGCGAAGGCTCGCCGCGTCGTTGAATTCGACGTGACTCGACTTGGTCAGTCGGGCACGGACCTCGGGCTTGGTCAGATGAAACACGAGGTCGTCCGTCCGCAGGCAGGGAATGTAACGCTGCGTGTCGAAGCCGGTGAGCGGGTCATCAAAGTCGTTCGTCAGGAAAACTCGTTCGATCCCCGACTGCTTCAGGCACTGATCTTCCCAGTCCGGCTCGGCCATCTTCGTCGCCGACTTGTCGTACAAAGCCTCCCAGTTGTCGGGAGTGATCCGGTCGTCTGTGAACCCGAAAAACTTGCGGCATAGCTCGACCAGCCAGTTCACTTGAATCGTGTTATCGAGATGACAGAGGTATTCAACGAGCCGCCCGACCTTCTCCTTCGGGGTCAATCCCGGCTCTTCGATTCGCCATTTCGACATCCCCGCCGAGTGAGCCAACTCGGTGTAGTAGTGATAGCCCATAATGTCGGCCAACGTCTTCGACGCCGCCGAGTGCGGGTTGATGTGAGTATGAGGATCGATCAGCACCAGCTTCGTCAATTCGTCGCACAATCGTTGCGCCAGCAGTTCGGACATCGTCGCTCTCCGGGATGAAAAACCAGGTCGTTCGCAGTGTGGCTGGGGAGCAACAGCGATGCAACTGCGGACGGCAACACGACAGGTCCAGCGTACTGATTGCATCCAAAAAAACGCCGCGTCGTTCTCCCCAGCGAATGCCCCGCTTCGTTCTTGATCGTTCCGAGGGTCGCCGATAAGATCGCCCCGCCTTCAGGCCGACCGTTTTGTCGTCCCGTTTCTCCAGCCCCTATTAGAGAAAAATGCCCAAAGCGACCGACATCCGCATCCGCAGTGCCGCCTGCGTGTTTGAAGCCGTGACGTTTCGAACCCCGCTGAAATTCGGCGGACGCGTGCAATCCAGTTCGTTCCTCATGAATGTCGATGTGGAGGTCGAATCGCGCGATGGCAAACGTCACGCGGCGGGGCTGGGCAGTATGCCCGTCGGCAACATCTGGGCGTGGCCGACCGATGCGATCTCCGGCGAACAGACCGAAGCTGCGATGAAGCAGTTCGCCGAAGAGGTCATCGCTCTCGCGAATTCCTGCAACGACTACGGCCATCCGGTCGATCTGTCGTACCACATGTCGGCCGAGTACGAGCATCTCGGCAAACTGCTGGCGACCAAGTTGAAGTTGCCCGAGCCGATTCCCAAGCTCGCGCTGGCCGTTGCAGCGAGTCCCTTCGATGCGGCTCTGCACGATGCCTACGGTCGGCTGCACGAACAGAACAGCTACAACCTGCTGTCGTCAAAATACATGTCCCACGATCTGTCCGAATACTTGGACAAGGATTTCAAAGGTGAGTACCTCGACAAGTACACGCTGCGCGAACCGAAGGCATCGCTACCGCTGTACCACCTCGTCGGAGCGATCGACCCGCTGACGAACGAAGAGGTCACGAAGAAGGTGGGCGATGGACTTCCAGAAACGCTTGGCCAGTGGATCGCCTACAACGGGCTGACTCACCTGAAAATCAAGCTGTCTGGAGACAACTTCGATTGGGATGTGGAACGCGTTCTGGCGGTCAATCGCGTCGCGGAAGACACTCAAGCCAAACGCGGCTGTTCGACGTGGGTCTACTCGCTCGACTTCAATGAGAAGTGTTCCAGTCCCGCGTATGTGATCGACTTTCTCAAGCAGGTTCAGGCGAAGTCCGCTCCCGCTTACGATCGCGTGCAATACATCGAGCAGCCGACCAATCGCGATTTGAAGGCGTACCCCGACAACAAGATGCACGAAGCCGCGAAGCTCAAACCGGTCGTGATTGATGAGTCGCTGACGGACTACGATTCGCTGTTGCTCGCTCGCGAAATGGGCTACTCGGGCGTGGCGATCAAGGCGTGCAAAGGGCACACGGATTCGCTGTTGCTCGGCGCGGCCGCTCAGAAATTCGGCCTGTTCCTGTGCGTCCAAGACCTGTCCTGTCCTGGCTATTCCTTCCTGCACTCGGCCAGCTTGGCGGCTCGCATTCCGACCGTCGCGGCGATCGAAGGGAACGGGCGACAGTACTGCCCGGCCGCGAACAAGCCGTGGGTGAAACGCTTCCCTACGATGTTCGAGATCAAGGACGGCACCGTCGGAACAGCTGCGCTGAACGGTGAAGGGCTTGGCTTCTGACGGTCGGTTGCAAACCGGCACTCGTCCTCAAAGCCTGACGCGCAAGCGAAGGGCGTTTCTGTCTTCCCCTTCGCTTGCGCGTCAGGCTTCGGGGAACGGAGTGCCTTTCGTGCATTGCACGAAAGCGTTTTCACAAGGCTTCGCCGGACTTCGTGAGTGATACGAACAGCGCGTCGATCGCATCATCTGTGAGTTGCTCGACCTCTGCCTGCAAGATCAGCAGGACGGTCCCTTCCTGACCACGGAACATTCCCGTCACCTGTCGCATCTTGGTTGTTGAGGCTCGGTCCTCGCCGGTCACGATTTCAAATTCGGCTTCGGCACCGCGCACGGTCAACTTGCGCACTTCGCTCTGTTTCGCCTCGATCAAACGCAAATCGGGAGACGAGTCGCCGATCAGTTGCCGGAGCTGCAGTTGCTCCTGTGGATTCGCCATGGGCCGGACATGCAGTTCGCCGATGAGCAACACCCCGCGTTTCTCACTGTGATCGAACCGCGCGACCTGAAACCAAAACAGCGAGTTGTCGGCAGACCAACCCCACGTCGGCTGGAATTGCGGCGGCAGTTTCAGCGATGCCATGCGTTGCGCGATTGCCTCGACCTCGCCGGGCACTTTGGTCTGAGCGGGGCCAAATACCATCGCCAAGCCAATCCAGCCGACGCAGCACGACACCATGCTCGTCGCGGCAAGGACTCCAAACGCAGTCAACCACCATGCCAAGCGAGACCGGCGCGGGGGCAACTGGCCGACGAGTTCCAACACGGTCGTGGCGTGCGAGCGATCCGACTCCGTCGAACCCTGCTCTGGATGGCGATCTTTTTCTAACATCCACTCGGTCTCACAGGACATTGAAGTACGGGCCACGATCAAGATGAGAGCCTTCGTTTCGGCGGGCAATGCCCGTGACTTATCGATCTGTTCGCGAGAGACAGGCGAGTCGAACTCGCCCCGGCTATCATGCCGCCGCATCTTAGGCGAGGGGCATGAATTGTCCCACTCACACCAACCCGAAGCGTGAGCGAGGAGATCGCCTTTCAGCGTCCTCGCTCACGCTTCGGGTTGGTGTAAGTCAGGTCAGTCCTGCCACTCGCCTCAAATGCCAATTAAAGCCACCCGCTGTGAAACACGACGCACCCTGAGGCCGTTCGACATGACATTCATCCCCGCTGACGAGGACCGTCTCGACGAAGACCGCAATGACGGTGAGGGCAACGCGCGCGAACGCGAACTCGCGGCCATTCGAGGGCTGGCCAGTGCCTACTCGCGGCTGAGGCAGGAGATTGGCAAGGTCATCATCGGGCAGGCCGAAGTGGTCGATCAGTTGCTCATCGCCATGTTCTGCCGCTCGCATTGCCTGCTAATGGGAGTCCCCGGCTTGGCGAAGACACTGCTCGTCAGCACCGTCGCCAAAATCTTGCAGCTCTCGTTTCGACGCATTCAGTTCACGCCCGACCTGATGCCGTCGGACATCACCGGGACAGACGTGCTGCAAGAGGATCCCGAATCGGGGCGTCGCTTGTTTCAGTTCATGCAGGGGCCGATCTTCACGAACGTGCTGCTCGCCGACGAAATCAATCGTACGCCACCGAAGACTCAAGCCGCGCTGCTCGAAGCGATGCAAGAGCGTCACGTCACGGTCGGGTCCAACACGTACCGGTTGCCGGTCCCGTTCTTCGTCCTCGCGACGCAGAACCCCATCGAGCAAGAGGGAACGTACCCGCTCCCCGAAGCGCAGCTCGACCGGTTCATGTTCAACATCGTCGTGAAGTATCCGAACGCGGCCGAGGAACTGCGCATCCTGAAGCAGACGACCGGCGGCGAGGAGCCTCAACTTTCGATCATGCTCACGGGGCGACAGATTCTGGCGCTGCAAGAGGTCGTGCGAAAAGTCCCTGTCGCCGAACACGTCTTCGTTTACGCACGCGATCTCGTCCGAGCGACGCGACCGAAGGAAGTCGACGCGCCGAAGTTCGTGAAAGAGTTCGTGTCGTGGGGCGCGGGACCGCGCGCGGGGCAATATCTCATCCTTGGTGCAAAGGCGCGGGCGCTGCTCGAAGGTCGCTTCCATGTGACGACCGAGGACATCAAGTCGGTCGCGCATCCGGTCCTGCGGCATCGGCTGGTCACGACGTTCGCGGCTCAAAGTGAGGGGATGACACCCGATAGCGTCATCGACCAGCTCCTTGATAAGGTGCCGGTGGAACTCAACCAGCGGGCCGAGAAGCTGGCGCGAGGCTGACTGAGATCATCATGCCGCCCACCCGACTTTGCCGATGATTCCACATCTCCCGTCGAGTCAGATTGGTAAAACGAAACGCGGAACCAAGGTGAGGGGTTTCTGAGCGGGGCGGCGTAAGCCCCCGGTTCTTCCAATGAGGGCTTACGCCCAAGCAGCGGGGGGCTTACGCCATCCCGCTCAGAGATCTTCACTGTCCGCGCGAGCTACAAACGAAACGGCCGAGGCTCAGCCCTCTCGCAAGAAGGATCGCAGTCGATGAACCTGTCATTCTGGGGCTTCCGCCATTGGCCATTCGCTCGTTCGGTAAACGAACGGCATTTGTTTGTGGGAGCCGCACACGAGGAAGCCTGCGCGCGATTGCTATTTCTGATCGAAGAGCGCCGCCGTTGCGGTCTGCTCAGCGGCGCGGCGGGGACCGGCAAGAGTTGCCTGTTGCGGCAGGTGCAGTCCGCTGCGATGCGACTCGGCCGACGATCCGTCCGTCTCGACGCGACCGGTTTGGATGCGAGCGAATTCGCATGGCAGATCGCGGACGGATGCCACGCCGAATGCCGCGTGAGTGACTCGCCCGCTCAGATTTGGTCGAGTCTTCAAGCCCGTTTGTCGGGGCTGGCAGTCGTGGACCAACCGGTCGTCTTGCTCATCGATCACTTCGATTCGGTCGAGTTCGGTTGTGGCCAGACTCTGCGTCGCGTCATGCAACTGGCTGATTCCACCGGCGCGGACCTAACCGTACTGATCGCCGCGCGCGAGCGTTTTACCGCGCCGATGCTGATGGATGTGGTCGAGTTGCACGTCGAACTGACCGCGTGGTCGGAATCCGAAACGTCTCGCTACATCGCCGACGCGATACGACATGCGGGAGCGCGGGAAACGATCTTCACCACCGATGCAGTCTCGACCATTCACCGACACGCACAGGGCAACCCCGCGCGTGTGGCATGGCTCTGCGATCTCGCACTGTTGGCGGCGATGAGCGGCGATCAACGGCGCGTCACCGCGCACGTGGTGAATGCCGCCGTCAAAGAATTGGAGCCAACTTCGTTCACGCTGAAAAACCGGTTGCACAGCGCGATGGCTCACGCCTGATCGTCGTTATCCGCTCGCGCAGTCCTTGATGAGCCCTCTGAGCGGGGCGGCGTCAGCCCCTCGATTCTTCCAGCGAGGGCTTAAGCCCTCGAATCAGGGGCCGACGCCGCCCCGCTCAGAAACCTCTCACGCTCCGTCGCGCGAGGGTACAGCGATCGCTGCACGCTTCACTTCGAGACCACAACGGGCAGCTTCGTTTTTCCCGACGCGAGGATCGCCTGCGTGAGGTCGTAGACGGAGAGCGCGGCCGACGGGGGCGAGACCTCTTTCGCACCGTTTAAGATCGAGTCGAGTAGGCTCGTCACCGGTGTGGACTCGGGTTCGTCTACGGCCAACCTCGTTTGCGTCCCCTCCCGGCCAATCCAGAGTTCACCGTGCCTCAGCATCAAGTCGGCTCGTTCGCAGTGAACGTGAAAGTCTTCGCCGAGGTACTGCGCGTGACCGATGAAGTCGATCGTCGCCGTGACATCGTCCGTGAGCAGCGCCGAGACGCTCGACACGATTTCGACATTGCTCCCCCAATGCTGACTTCGCGCGAAGGCTTCGAGTGGCGCGAGGCCCGTCACGTAAAAGATCGAATCGAGTTTGTGACTTCCCGCATCAGTGATGAAGCCGCCGGGGTTCTGCTGTGGATCGTCGCGCCACGTCCCGCCGATGGTCGGCTGCCAATGTTCGACGTTGTGCGACACCACCGCACGGACTCGTCCCCACTTTCCCGACAAGACTTCCCGGCGCAGCGTCTTGTAGACCGCCGTGTGTCGCCGCTGATAGCCGAGCGAGAATGCTTGTCCTCTCGACCGAGCGACCTCGGATCGCGCGATCAACTCCACAATTTGATCGCGATTCGAGGCGAGCGGCTTCTCGCACAGCAGATGCCAGCCGCGATCGAGGCACCGCGTGGCCTGATGAAAATGCTCAGCCGTCGGCGTGCAGAGAATCGCCGCGTCGATGTTGTCGAGCGTGAGCAATTCATCGAACGAGTGGCAGGTTTTCGCCTCGGGCCACAGTTCCCGCTGCAACCCAACAGTCATTTCGAGGACAGAGTCTTGCAACGCCACAACCGTGCCGCGCCCGTCCGCCAGGAGTCGCTCACTGTGATGCCGCCCCATCCGTCCGCAGCCAACGATTGCGAAGCGAAGTCCCGTCATGATGAACGTCCAGTGTGAAATGAGTGGGGCATGCGCGAGGTCACGCATGCTTGATGTTGATGTTGTCGAGTGACTGCTACGATCCCGCCCCGAATGGGAGCGTTTGTTGAAGAAGCCGCCCTGCGGATCTCGACTCCAAATCGAGTCTCCAATAGTCCAAGATCGAACTCAAAGGAGTCTCGCGTGCAGGTGTTGTTGTTTGATATTGATGGGACGTTGATTGATGCGGGCGGAGCCGGTCAGGCCGCGATGGAGCAGGCAATTGCGCGCGAGTTCGGGGAGACTCGACCGGTCTTCGATATCCCAGCCGCCGGTCGAACCGATCGTGCCATCGGACGCGATCTGTTCGACTATTACTCGATCCCCGCGACCGATGCCAACTGGTCACGCTACGTGCAAACGTATCTCTCGCTGCTCCCCGTTTCGCTGAGAGAACGTGAGGGCGGAATTCTGCCCGGCGTTGTCACGCTGCTCGAACGGCTTGCGCGGCGAGAGGATGTGTTCCTCGGTTTGTTGACGGGCAACTTCGTCGAAGGTGCTCGGCTGAAGCTGCAGCATTACGGCCTGCATGACCACTTCCGCATGGGTGGTTTCGGTGATGAACATCTGGAGCGAGACGATGTCGCGCGACAGGCGTTCGCGACCTTGCAGGACCATCTGCCCGAAGTGGCCACGACCGACATTTGGGTGATCGGCGACACTCCCAGC
The DNA here is from genome assembly GCA_945862235.1 of Schlesneria paludicola DSM 18645. Lineage (GTDB taxonomy): Bacteria > Planctomycetota > Planctomycetia > Planctomycetales > Planctomycetaceae > Schlesneria > Schlesneria paludicola_A. Next base: position 6,112 of record CAMAYU010000027.1, on the reverse strand, counting down.
GATGTTCGTTGTGCCCGCGCGATTGGTGCCCGCGCGGTGGCGGTTGCGACGGGTATGTTCTCCGCCGAACAACTCGCGCCGTGCAATGCGGATGTGCTGCTGAGCGATCTCACGAACGCGGACGAGTGGCTCATATCGCTGGGGCTGTGAACGTAGATACGCCCAGCCGTTTGTCTGTTCAAAACGTAGAGCAGGCGGCTCGCCTGCTGGTATTTCCCAGTGAAATCACAGGCGAGCCGCCTGTGCTACGAATTCCCCAACAAGTGGTCGCGGTACTCACGCCGCCGCTTGGTCAGGGGGCAGGTCAAACTTGTCGGGCGAGTGCAGTCGCTGGAATGCCTCTCGCGCACGCAGGATCGAATCGATGTCGAAGCGGTTGCCGAAGTAGTGGCTCCGTGCGTGTTCGTCTTGGAGGACAGACTTGGCATCGCCGTCGGTCAGGATGTGTCCGCCGAACACGATGTAGTTGCGATCGGTCAGCATCAGTGTTTCGGTTTCGCGATGGTCGGTGAACAGGATTGAGATGCCGCGGTTGCGCAGGTCGGCGATCATGTCTTGAATGCCCTGAATCGCTTTCGGGTCGATGCCCGTGAAGGGTTCGTCGAGCAGGATCAGCTTCGGTTCACTGGCCAGACACCGCGCGATCTCGCAGCGCCGCCGTTCGCCGCCCGAGAGCGTTCCCGCGGCCTGCTTCCGTTTCTCAGTCAGCTCGAACATGCCGAGCAACTCATCGGCGCGAGCCATCCGGTCGCGATACGAGAGCGGCTGAAACTCCAAGACCGCGTACAGATTCTGCTCGACGGACAGCTTTCCAAAGACGCTGTCCTTTTGCGGAAGATAACCCATCCCGTGTTGAGCACGTTTGTAGAGCGGCCAGCGCGTGACATCGACTCCGTTGAAGTAGACGCGCCCGGCCGTCGGTGTGACCAAACCGACGGCCATCCCAAAGCTAGTCGATTTGCCAGCGCCGTTCGGGCCGAGCAATCCCACAATTTCACCCGGCTCGACGTAAAAGCTCACTCCGTCCACGGCCAACTTCGACGGGTACTGCTTCACCAATCCAATGCACTGCAACAGCGACATGGTTCGTCCTCCCTGACAACTCATTTCAACAACTGTTTTCGCCTCGAAAACTAGCCCGACGCGCAAGCGAGGGCTGCACCGTCATCGAATGTCCAGCCCTCGCTTGCGCGTCGGGCTAGTTTTGAAATGTGTTCGATGCATCTCGCCGGGTGGGCAGCTCCCACCCGACTGCTCACCTGATCCTCTGCCAACGCCACCACTGCGGATAAAATGGCACAACGTACTCGGGGTATGCCGCTGACGCCGTACGGTCTTGTTGAACTTGTTTCTGCTGCCAGTCGGGTGTCTCGGCATCGATGTATTGCGGAACGGGCGTGTGCCCCTTCAATCTGAATCCGGCCCCGCCATTCAAGAACGGCACTCCGTGCGGCCAGTAGACGAAGAAGGCCTTGCCGATCAGAGCTTGCCGAGTGACGGCATGGCGATTGGCCGCGTGACGAATGTGATTCGGCCAGAGTCGGCTGTCCTGGCTCCGCGGACTGTTGTCGCCCATGACGAAGAATTCGTCGGGACCGAGCTGCTGGAATTCGGCCCGACGCGAGTGCTTCTCGTACATGTCACCCCACGCTTGGGGATCATCGAGGAGGTCTCGCAACGGCAGGCTCTCATCCACTTCACTGCCGGGATCGGCGAAGGTTCCGCCGTCGTTGGCCACGCTGTCCGCGCGATAGTAAATGTCGCGTTCGATGAGCATATTGGAGACACTCATCGCGAGTCCCTGCGCCGCGATGCCTGCCGGGGCGAGATCGGCCTGTTGAGGGCGTCGATTTGCAGGGGCATCGAATTCCGCCCCTTTACCGAACGGGACAAAACCGCTGCTCATCCAACTGTCATTCACCCAGAGACAAAGCCGGTCATCAACGTTCGCAAACCGTAATGAATAAGTTCCCGGCCCGGTGAGGGATGTTTGCGCCTTGGCCATTTCGATTTCGGGAGCCGAATCGGGATCGGCCGCGAGATCATCCGTGCGGGACAGCGTCGCTTGCCCACTCGGGACTTCAATCCGGCAGCGATAACGTCGCACACCCTCGACCAGTTCGAGCAGCAGGTGCGCGTCTTTGCCCGGTGCCGATGTCACCGTGGCCTGGCAACTCAAGGTGAGATCGCCGACCCAATAGCGATCATCGTCGGTCCCGGCCGAGCGGCCTCCCGTGTACGAGTTGTAGCCGCACAAGTCCGAGATCAACTGCGGACGCGGATTGCGGGCGATCAGCTTCTGATCGGCGACGGACTGCCAATCGGCCGGCGTCGCCACGAAGTTTTGATATCTCACCCAACGAGGTTGCTCGGTCGGCTGCAGCTCAAATTGACGCGGTTTCGATAGAGCATCCCGCTTCCAGCCACTGGCATCCTTGGACCAACCGTCCACGGCATCGGGAGCACCCGTTTTCTCGACGGCCGACCACGCCTCGGGCCAACCGTGGGCCAGTAGTTCGCCGGAAAAGTGCCGGTCATCATGCACGACCAATTGCAGCAACTTCTGTTTCTCGGGGTCTTGTTTGCGAGTGATGTGGTACTCAGCCTGATCGCCGTGCCGGGCATAGACATCGCCCCGCTCAACGCGCATCGCCTCATTGGGCAGGCCGACCAACCGCTTGATGTAATTCTTCTGCGTGTCCTCCGGGTAACGGAAGACGATCACGTCCCAACGGCTCGGGTTGTTGAACTGATACGCCGCCTTGTTGACGAGAATCCGGTCTCCCTTGAAGACATTCAGCGGCTTCACGTCCGTCAGATGCTGACAGTTCGGGCAGAGCGATTTGTCGATGCGGCGGGAAGGGACGAGGTACGTTCCGGTCTCATCGTCAAGTTCATCACTCGCCCCGATCTCATACTTGTGGCCGCACGCCGGACAGGCGACATCCTTGTTGCGACCGAGCAACGTCGGTGCCATCGAGCCAGTTGGAATGACGAACGCTTCGGCGGCAAAGGAACGAAAGAGCAACGCAAGAACAAACGCGAACGCGATCGACTCACATGTCTCGCGCGTTGCTCCCTGCGGGGGGCCATGTTTCGCGGGAGCCGTTTTCGTAGCAGGTGACTTCGCGGCACCCGGCGACGAGGCACCCGATGCGATCGCATTGGCTGACACAAGAATGACCGGCTGCCGAGCGTCAGCCAATGCCTTACCAGCGGCTGGCAGCTCGGACTGGAGCAGGTGTGCAGCGGCGGCAAGCAATTCGGCTTTGTCGGGCTTGTCACCCGAGGGGGCGGCGGGCGTGTTGGTCGTAGGTTTTGACATGAGCGGCAAGGTCCCCAGCAGTGCGGTCGAGGGAGTCGTCTCAGTGCGCGGACGCTCCCACGCGAAAACGGCTCTCGTGCGAGGGCGGGACTATAGCCGATCACCGGCAACGCGAAAATGCGGACTCAGTCGTGATCAGTGCCATCGCCTTGTTGAACGTGGGAAATGGGTGCCACGGTTACGGAGCCTTCGACGTGGACGTGAGATTGGCAAATCGGCTTGGCGTTCTCACACGGCCACGTCGAGGACTCCGTGATCGTCGCACTCAATTTTAAAAAAACGATGGCTTGACGACTCAATCGAGTCGCTTGCTGTGCCAGTTCGAGTCCGGTATTTCAGTGCCACTCTTCACGCAATCTTCACGGAGACGGGACATGCGAATTTTGGTGGGCTGGGACAATCCTGAGCAGGCCGATTTGATTTCGATGTATCTCGGAATTGGCGAGCATGACATTGAGGTTGCTCTCGGTGCGACCGCCCTGCTCGAACGATTGACCGCTGGTGACGAGTGGGATGTTGTGTTCCTGTCGATCACGCTGCCCGATGTCGATACCGCGTTCGACACGTTTCAAGACATCCGGCGTTTGCGTCCCGATCTGCCGATCGTGGGTGCCTGCGACACCGCCGATGTCTTTCGCATCGTCCGATTCATGACGCACGGCATGTGTGCCTACGCCATCCGCGACACCAACGGCGACTACATGTTCATGCTGTTGGCGGTGCTGGAGAGCGCCGTCGAGTCGGTCAAGGCGCTACGCGATCAGCAGGTGTCTGAGAAGCTGCGAGAAGAAGTGCAAGCCGTTCGCAAGCTGCAAGAGTCGATGATCCCGGCTCACATCGACGCTCCCGCCGGTTGCAAGATTGTCGCCCGCTACGAGCCGTCACAGATTCGCGTCGCTGGCGGTCGGGTCGTCACGATGGCGGGCGGCGACTACTACGATGTCTTCACGCTCGACGACAACCACGTCGTGCTGCTGGTGGGCGATGCTTCGGGCCACGGCATGAAGGCGGCAATGTCGATCATGGTGATGCACACACTGGTCCGCATGATCCGGACGCAGCGCTATCAAAACACCGCCGCATTCGTGACGGAGATCAACAACCAACTCTGTCAGCACTCGATCGTGCAGGAAGAGGGTGGCTTCATCACGCTGGCCTATGGCCTGCTCACGCTCAGCACGAATGAGCTGCAATGGACCTCCGCCGGACACCCGATCCCGCTGGTCCAAGACCTGGACACGGGCGAGATCAAACCACTCGCCCCCGACAACGTGGCCGGTCTGCCGTTGGCGATCTATCCCGACGTGGACTACGACACGATTCACTCGCAACTTCCGTCGAACTACCGACTGCTGTTCTACACGGACGGCTTGCAGGAAGCGTTTCCCGACCACAAACCGGTGAAAACGGGCGAGTTCGGCGTGGCGGGCATCATGCAAACACTCGCGTCCAAGCGAGGTGTCCCTGCGGTCGAATCACTTCAGGCGTTGTTCGACGATTCCGAGGCGTACACCGAAGGCTCGGGCCGACATGACGACACGTCAGCCGTGATGTTGGAACGGCACCGGTAAATCGAAGCCGCCTTCGGCCCCACCCGTAGCACAGGCGGTTCGCCTGTGACTCCATCGATTTCACCGGGAAAGATGAGCAGGCGAGCCGCCTACTCTACGTTGTTGAACAGGCGGTTAGAGCCGACTGTTCCAATGCGGTCGGGTTTCAGAATCCGCCGCCCGCAGGACCGGCAGCCGCACCGCCGCCAGCCGGAGCGTTTTTCGGAGTGCCTGGTCGCGGAGTCTTCTTCGTAGGGTTGACGTAGTCCAGCATCATTGGGATTCGCTCGTTGATCTTCTCACGCTGATCGATCCCTTCGGGCAGAGCGACCACGATCGGGCATTGAACGTCGCCGTTGTCCCGGACGTAGATCTCGAAGACATAGTTGACGCTCGTGCCTCCCACCTGCAGCGTGATCGGCTTCGGCTTGAAGCGACTCACACTGTAATTCGCCGATGGAAGATACGTTCCCGGCTTCGGATGCATTTCGGGCGGTTCTTCTTTTGCGGTGTCTTCGAGCGCCGTACCGATCAGTTCTGTAATGAGCTTCGTAAAGTTCTGAGCGTCACCCGGGTTCTCGCCCGCGTAGACCCAGTAATTGCTCAAAGCGTAGATGTAAGCGTTGCGTCGCTCAGAACCACCGCTCGCCAATGCGACTTCCACGGGAGCGACCCATGCGCCGAGCAACTCAGGAAATTCCAGCGTCACAATATCCGGCTGCCTCGGATCAACGGCGGGCATTTCCATTTCACCGTCTTCGCGCTGGATCGGTTGTGGCGGCGCGAGGGGAACGAACTGCTTGGGAACGCGCATTTCCAAGATGCCGCGTCCGTCGGCCCATTTGGGACCGAGGTTCGCTTCCACCCGTTCGAGATAACTGTAGTAGTCCTTCGTTTGCTTCAGCCGCAGTTCGTAGGTGTCGTAGCCACAGCCGCTAATGCCACTCAGCGCGAGCATTCCCACGACGAGCGCCGTCCACGTTCGGGGAGATTGCAGGGAGACGAACGGCATAGCGGAGCTTCCTCGGTAACAAACGGCAAGTCGATCGCGAGTCCTCATCAGCAGTTGAGTCACCTTCGCGAGCGGCGGGATTGTGGTCGAAGTCCTCAGACCCGTCAATTCGGCACGAGCATCCACAGGGGACATCGCCTGATTCAAGCTGGGGTGCCACGGTCACGGAGCTTCGACGTGGCCGTGAGTTGTCGAAACGGCCAACACATTCTCTCACGGCCACGT